>JANNNQ010000342.1:0-21355 GCA_031398625.1 Pseudomonadota bacterium | reverse complement strand
GGCGCTCATCGATACCACCCAGTCCCAGGTCACGGAGCTGCTGATTTCGCGGCATGGCCGTGAGGACTTCCAGGTGCGGAACATGGTCGCGCTGATCGAGACCGTGTCGGCCACCCAGAACACGCTCACCGTGCTGCTTGGCTCGATCGCCGCGATTTCGCTGCTCGTTGGCGGCATCGGCGTGATGAACATCATGCTGGTAAGCGTCACCGAGCGGACCCGCGAGATCGGGATCCGGATGGCAACGGGGGCGCGCACGCGCGACATCCTGCGGCAGTTCCTGACCGAGGCAACCGTGGTGTGCGCCATCGGCGGCATGATCGGCGTGCTGCTGGGCGTAGGCACGGGGCTTGCCCTCGGCAACCTCGACATGCCGGTCAAGTTCACCGCCGCACCGATGATTCTCGCGTTCTGCTGTGCCGTGGCGACCGGCATTGTCTTCGGATTCGCGCCCGCTCTCAAGGCCGCACGGCTCGATCCCGTCGTTGCGCTATCCAGCGAATGACGCTGCTATCGGAATACCGAACATGAAACCTGTCTGCTCGCTGGGGATGATCGCAATGGGTCTGGTCAGTGCAGCCTGCGTGCAGCTGCCCTCGCGTGATGACGCAGCCATCAGTGTGCCCGACGCCTGGGACCGGCCCGTAACGGCGGGTGTCGATGTCTGGCCTGCGACCGACTGGTGGCGCGGTTTCTCGAGCGAGGAGCTGGATGTCCTGGTCGCGGCTGCACGGCAGAACAACCTCGACCTCTCAGCCGCGGCGGCCAGGCTGGTGCAGGCACAACAGCAGGCCCGCATTGCAGGAGTGGCGTTGCTGCCTACCCTCGATGGCAGCATCGGGACGTCCCGCGCAGGGCTCGGCAGCAACGACCGGGTCGACAGTTCATCGTTCAGTGCCTCCCTGAGTGCAAGCTACGAGCTCGATTTCTGGGGAGCCAGCCGCGCTGACCTGCTGTCCGCACGGGCCGCCCTGCAAAGCAGTCGTTACGACCAGGAAACCGTGGCGCTCACCGTGACGACGGGCGTGGCGAATACGTACCTGCAGGTCCTTTCATTGCGTGAGCGGCTGGCCACGGCACGGCAGAATCTCGACATCGCGGAACGCGTCCTCGATGTCGTCGATGCCCGGGTTCGCAGCGGCGCCGCTTCCCGGCTCGATCTCGCGCAGCAATTGGGCACGGTCGCCGGCCAGCGCGCCGCGATTCCGCCGCTCGAGCAGCAGGAGCGGGACGCTCTCACGGCGTTGGCGATCCTGCTCGGCCGGCTCCCCCAGGATTTCACGGTACAGGGCGCGAGCCTCGATACCCTTGCGATTCCCGAGGTGATGCCGGGACTGCCGTCCGACCTGCTGATGCGGCGTCCCGACCTGCGGCGTGCGGAGGCCCAGCTGGATGCGGCGGACGCGAACGTCGCGGCGGCGCGTGCCGCACTGTTCCCGAGCGTCCGTCTCACCGCCGGCAGTGGAGTGCAGAGCGGGGGGTTCTCGACCTTGTTCAATGACAACCCGGGGTTCAGCCTCGGCGTTTCCCTGGCGCGGACCCTCTTCGATTCCGGCCGGCTGACGGCGCAGCGGGAATCGGCGGATGCAAGGCGCGTCGAGATCATCGAGACCTATCGCACGACGGTGATTACCGCGTTTGGTGACGTCGAGAAAGCGCTGGGGAGCGTGGACAGTATTGCCCGCCAGCAGGAGCAGCAGGCGATCCAGCTCGAGCAGGCGCAGATTGCGCTCGACGTGGCAGAGATCCGGTATCGCGCTGGAGCCGTGGACCTGCTGACGCTCCTGGATGCGCAACGGTCTCTCTATTCCGCCCAGGACCAGAGCCGGCAATTGAAGCTGGCCCGGCTCCAGTCGGTGGTCACCTTGTTCCGTGTCCTAGGGGGTGGCTGGCAGGATCCAGGGGCAACGATCTGAGGCTTCGGGGACGCCGGCGGCCGCTGCATTATTGAGAACAATTCGCATTTGAATTACGATCGAGGCAGGTGGCCCCGATTCGAGTGCGTATTAAATGAATGGGTTGAGCTTGCAGGAGCGATGGCAGCAGCGGCTGAGTGCCTGCCTCGTGATTGCAGCCATTCATGCCGGGTTGTTTCTGCTGCTGACTGCGGCTCGCCCCGAGCTCGTGAAGGTGCTGACCGCGGCTCCCATCGAAGTCGGGTTCATCGCTGCACAGGAAGCCGTGCGGGAACCCTGGCAGCCACCCGCCCCCGATGTCGTGCCAGTCACCGTGCTCGCGTCGCTGCCGCAGTCCATCAATGTCGAGATGGTCGTGTCTGAACGGGCAATCACTGTTGCACCGGGTCCCGCCGTGGCCGCGCTACCCCCGCCCAGCGTGTCCGGCAATGCGCCGAAGCTCGTGTCCGTCGTTGAATATGTAAGGGCACCCGTGCCCAGGTATCCGCAGGCTTCGCGGCGGACAGGTGAGCAGGGTATCGTGATCCTTCGCGTGCTCATCGATCCTTCGGGTCATGCCGCGCGGATCGAGGTTCATCAATCAAGCGGGTTTTCCCGACTTGATCATGCTGCGCGCGAAGCGGTGGAACGCGCGAAGTTCAAGCCGCATGTCGAGAACGGCCTGGTCCAGGCTGCATTTGTGCTCATTCCGATCGAGTTTTCCCTGAACTCCCTTGCGGCCCAGCGGGGTTGAGGCCCCCATCGGGTGCATTGCGATCCCAAGCCGGCACGATTCGGGTGCGTGGAAAGCCATGTTTCCGTGAATATCGGAACATCGGTGTCGGAAATTTTTGCAGGGCATCGCGGTGCGGCAGGCACACCGCGATTGGTCAAAAAAGCAGCTGGCCAAGATTGTTTTCGTGCCTATACAATCCGCGCCGTTCGCGAAGGTAGGGTTGCTGAAGGTCGCTTGCGTCTGGTGTACATGCGGACACGGTCGCGAGGTTTTTTCCCCCGCAGGGTTGCTTCCGGAAAAAAAGTGCTATTCTTAGGAACGATCGTTCAGGCACCATAGCCGGGCCCGGCGTCAAGTGCCCGGGTACCAGTACTAGATTTCACTCTTAACGAGAGACAGAGGCGGGAACCGCATGACCTTTGCTGAGGACACTGGCTTTTTTTCGCGACGAGGTCTCGTCTTCCTCGTGATCGTCGGTATTCATGTCCTGCTGGTGTGGGGTCTGAATTCCGGCTTGTCAAGGTCAGTAGTGCAGTTCATTGCGGGCCCGATGCAGACCACCTTCATCGAGGAGATCCAGGAGGATCTCGAAGAGCCGCCGCCCCCGCCGCCGCCCGATATCGAAACCCCGCCGCCCTTCGTGCCGCCGCCCGAGATCTCGATCAACCTGCCGGTTGATGCGGCACCCACGAACGCCATCCAGGCCGTCACCAACACCCGCCCGCCGCCCGCTGCGCCGCCGCCTGCTCCGGCAGCCCGCGCTCCGGTCGTGGTCCTGCCGAAGCAGGATCCGCGTCGTGGCATCACGCAGCCTGAATATCCGCCGGCCTCGCGTCGCGCCGGTGAAGCCGGCACCGTTGTCCTCCGAATCTACGTGCTCGCCAACGGCCGAGTGCGTGAAGCTCAGGTCGCAACAACGAGCGGGTTCCCCCGCCTGGATGAAGCGGCCGTGCGCGAAGCCACCCGCGCCTGGAGATTCGTTCCAGGCACGCAGGACGGGAAGCCTGCTGACATGTGGCATGAGATCAAGGTGACGTTCCGGTTGACGGACTGATCCTCGAACTTCCGGCAGGCATATCCGTTGATCACCCGGTCTCCAGATAAATACTAATCATTCACTTCCGTTGTCTTAGAGTTTGCAGAGGACATAATTTCCATGGCACCCACGAACGGTACAACAGTCGAAAATCCCTATGGTCTGGAAGCTCTCTGGGCGCAAGGGGATTTTGTCGCCAAAGGCACGCTCATCATCCTCGTGATCATGTCGCTGGTGTCATGGTACATCATCTTCACGAAACTCTGGGACCAGCGCCGCGTGCGTCTGCAGTACGAGCAGACCCAGAAGAACTTCTGGAACGTAGGCAACCTGCGTGAAGGCGTTTCGAAGCTCAGCGGCAAGGGCCACATCTTCCGCGGCATCGCAGAAGACGGCCTCAAGGCAGCTGACCACCATGAAGGCCGCCTGACGGACCAGATCCCGCTGCACGAGTGGATCACCGTGTCCCTCCAGCGCTCGGTTGAAGAAGTCAACGCGTACCTTGGCAAGGGCATGTCCTTCCTGGCGAGCGTCGGGTCGACTTCGCCGTTCGTCGGTCTCTTCGGCACGGTGTGGGGTATCTACAACGCCCTCATCGCCATCGGCCTCGCCGGCCAGGCGAGCATCGACAAGGTTGCAGGCCCCGTCGGTGAAGCGCTGATCATGACCGCCATCGGCCTGTTCGTCGCTGTGCCTGCGGTGCTGGGTTACAACTGGCTGCTCGGTCGCAACAAGGACCTGATCGCCAAGGTCCGGAATTTTGCGACGGATCTGCACTCGTACCTGGTCAGCGGTTCCCGCGTGGAAGCCGCACCGGCTGCCCGTCCGGCAACGGCAGCTCCTGCTGCGCCCCGCAAGTAAGTTCCGCTACCAGATTCCGAGGGAACCAGCATGAGCATGAGCGTGGGTGAAGGCGGAGGCGAGGGTGAGGCAATCACGGCCATCAACACCACGCCGCTCGTGGACGTGATGCTGGTACTGCTGATCATCTTCCTGATCACGGTACCGGTCATCACGCAGACGGTCCCCGTCGAGCTGCCGACGGCAGCCAACATCCCGACCGAAACCAAGCCGGAAAACATCACGATCGCCGTCGACAAGGATGGCAAGATCTACTGGAATCTGGCGCAGATGGCGTCGACCGAGGCACTGCTCGAGCAGGCGAAGAAGGTTGCGGTGCTGACGCCGCAACCTGAAGTGCATGTCCGTGCAGACCGCGAAGTACGCTACGAGTACGTCGGCCGGGCAATCGTGACGGCGCAGCGCGCCGGAATCCTGAAAGTGGGCTTCATCACCGAGCCCGTGATGGGCACCGGTACCCGCTGATCGTCACCGGCGCAGGAGCAGCAAAACATGTCAATGAATGTCGGATCGGGCAACGAAAGTGACCCGATGATGGAAATCAACACGACGCCGCTGATCGACGTCATGCTCGTGCTCTTGATCATGTTCATCATCACCATCCCGGTGATGACGCACGCGGTCAAGCTCGACATGCCGCAGCCCAATCAGAATCCGGTGGCCCCCCTGGTTGATCCGGTCGTCATCGATCTGGAGATCGATTTCGACGGCACCATCCTGTGGAACGGGACGCCCACTTCGATGACTTCGCTTGAGTCCTATTTCCGGACCGAGTCGTCGAAGAGCCCGCAGCCCGAGTTGCACATCCGCCCGAACCGCCGCGCCAAGTACGATGTCGTGGCCAATGTACTTGCCGCAGCGCAGCGCAACGGCATCACGAAGATCGGCTTCGTCGGGAACGAACAGTTCATGTAGAGGTCTTGTGTAGCAGTACATCCGGCAGTGCCGGGCTGTAAAGGTCACTTAGGTTATTCGGTTATTCAGCCGCAGTTTGAGGCGACAATGAGAGCAGCAAGAGCATTGACCCTGGGAATCAGTCTGGCGCTGGGTGGCACGCTGGCCGCCGGGGCATTCCTGCCCATGGCAGCCGTTGCAGGCGAGCCTGCCGGTCCGTCGATCGGGCCCAAGGTCGGCAAGCCCATGAAGGCCGCGCAGGAAGCCATGCAGAAGAAGCAGTGGCCCGAGGCGCTCGCCAGAGTCAAGGAAGCGCAGGCCATCGAGGGCAAGACGCCTTTCGAGGAGTACCAGATCAACGAATTCCTGGGTTACATTCTCATCAACCAGAAGGACTTTTCGGGCGCTTCCGCTGCCTTCGAGAAGAACATCAATTCCGGCCAGGTTCCCGCGGCCGAGCTGAACAACAAGGTCAAGACCGTCGCCCAGCTGACCTTCCAGACCAAGCAGTACGGGAAGTCGGCTGAGTACATCAGCCGCTATCTGAAGACCACCCCGAACGACACCGAGATGCAGGTGTTGCTCGCACAGGCGTACTACCTCCAGAAGAATTACAAGCAGGCGATCGATGCCGTCACTCCGGCGATTGCTTCCACGGAGCGCGCCGGCCGCAAGCCGGACGAGAATTGGCTCCTGCTGCTCATGCGTTCGAACTACGAGCTGAACGATGCTGCCGGTATCTCCGGTTCGCTCGAGAAGCTGGTACGTCACTATCCGAAGCCCGATTACTGGGACGGCCTCCTCGCCACCCTGATCCGTGGCGAGCACCCCGATCCGCTGACCTTGGGGATCTATCGCCTCATGCTCGATACCGGCACGCTGAAGCGCGCCGAGGACTATGTCGAGATGGGCCAGCTTGCCATCGAGGCGGGTGTTCCCGGCGAGGCACAGAGGGTCGTTGAAGCCGGCTTTGCCAGCAAGGTGCTCGAGAACGGGGACAAGGCGCGTCATGAGCGTCTCCTCGCCTCCGCCAAGAAGCTGGTGGAAGAGGACCGGGCCACCCTGGCACAGCTCGACAAGGAAGCCCGCGCGGCGGCGACAGGCCAGGCGGATGTCGGTGTAGGCCAGGCATACCTGAGCTACGGCCAGTACGACCAGGCCATCGAGGCCCTGGAGCGCGGCATCAAGAAGGGCGGCGTGCGCCTCCCGGACGAGGCACAGATCAGCCTCGGCATTGCCTACCTCAAGAAGGGGCAGCGCGATCAGGCCCAGGCCGCGTTCAAGAGCGTCAAGGCGGATTCGCAGTGGGCGCGTCTGGCTGGCCTCTGGTCGATCCGGGCAGCTTCCGCTTCCTGATCCAGGCTTAATCCCTTATAAAGAACCCGCGCCGCGCAGTTTGCCGGCGCGGGTTTTTTCTTGATGGCTTCCCCCAACCCCGTGTCCCAGTTCAAAGGCATTCCCATCGTCGACAACCCGGGTTCCCGGGCGCGCCCGCCCGCCGTCGAAAGCGGCCGGAAGTACCAGACTCCGCAGGGTTTCAGCGCCATCAAGGACGGGGTGAGAGCCACGGCCGGAGCGCAATCCTTCGTGCCGGGCCGCAAGCCCGCGTGGCTCAGGGCACCGATGCCGGCCGGCAATCGCTTCGATGCAGTCAGGGACGTGGTAGCGGAGCACCGGCTCGCGACCGTGTGCGAAGAGGCGAAGTGCCCGAACATCGGCGAGTGCTGGAACGCCGGCACGGCCACGCTGATGCTGATGGGAGCTGTCTGCACGCGGGCCTGCCGTTTCTGCGCGGTCGATACCGGGAATCCGCGGGGCTGGCTGGACCAGGACGAGCCCGCCAATACGGCCCGCACCGTCGAGCTCATGCGCCTCAGGTATGTCGTCCTGACCTCGGTCAACCGTGACGATCTGCCGGACGGTGGGGCTGCCCACTTTGCTGCCTGCATCAGGGCCATCAAGACCGCTACGCCCGCAACGGCGGTCGAAGCGCTGACGCCGGATTTCCAGGGGGTGATGGCGGCTGTGGAGACAGTGGTCGACAGCGGACTCGATGTCTTTGCACAGAACGTCGAGACAGTCCGCCGCCTGACGCATCCGGTGCGCGATCCCCGCGCGAGTTACCAGCAGACCCTGGCCGTACTGGCGCATGCCAGGCAGCACCGTCCCCGTGTACTGACCAAGACCAGCCTGATGCTGGGGCTCGGCGAGACGGACGAGGAAATCGCAGCGACGATGGACGACCTGCGCGCAGTCGGGGTGGACATCCTGACCCTGGGCCAGTACCTCCAGCCGACGAAGAACCACTTGGCGATCGAACGCTGGGTTCCCCCGCAGGATTTCGATCGCTACCGCCAGTGGGGCCTCAGCAAGGGCTTCAGGGAGTGCGTCTCCGGGCCGCTGGTCCGTTCCAGCTACCGGGCCGAACAGGCGCTGCAGGGCAACAATGTCGGTCTGGAGCTGAAGGGCTAGCGGGCTTCGCCTCGATGAGCAGCCTGCCGCTCGTGACCGCAATGCCCCTGTCTCCGCCGCAGCTCAAGTGGCTCGGCCGGGTCCCCTATGAGCCGACCTGGCGCGCGATGCAGGAGTTCAATGCTGCCCGGACCGCAGCCACAGCCGACGAAATCTGGTTTCTCGAACACGATCCGGTCTTCACGCTCGGCCTGAACGGCCGGCACGAGCATGTCCTCGCGCCCGGAAGTATTCCCGTCATCCAGACCGACCGCGGTGGCCAGGTGACCTATCACGGGCCGGGCCAGCTGGTGGTCTACCCGCTACTGGACCTGAAGCGCTGGAATCTCGGTGTCCGCGACCTGGTGCTCTGGCTTGAAAACGCCGTGATTGCTGCAGCGGCCCGCTGGGGAATCGTGGCCGAAGGGCGTCGCGATGCACCCGGCGTCTACGTCAGTGGCGCCAAGCTCGCGAGCCTGGGGCTGCGCATCCGGAGAGGCGGCAGTTACCACGGCCTCGCCCTGAATGTCGCACTCGACCTGGAGCCGTTTGCACGGATCAACCCTTGTGGCCATGCCGGCCTGCAGGTGACGAAACTGGCGGCGCTCGGCGGACCTGCCGGCCTTCAGGTCGTTGCGGGCACCCTTGCGCGGGAACTCCTGGCCGGCTTGAACGTGGATCCCCTCAGCCGCGAGCTGCGGTTCGAGCCCGTTACAGGCCCCCTCACAGGCAAATAAGCACTTTCTCGCAGGCGGTCAGCTCCCGATACAGCTCGTCGAGCTGCTCCTTGCTGGTCGCCCGAATGGTGTAGGTGAGGCCGAGGTAGTTGCCGTCGCGGCTGGGCCGCTCCTCGATCCGCGATGCGTCAATCTCGCCCGCGTGCTTGCGCACGATGCCCAGCACCAGGCTGCGGAAGTCGTCGGTGGGACGGCCCATCACTTTCAGCGGGAAATCACACGGAAACTCGAACAGGGTTTCGGCAGCCATCACTTGCCCTCAGGGTCCAGCCGCCGGCGTGCCCGCGAGGCGTCGCCGCAGCTCGTCGAACAGACCGGACATGCGTTGCCAGATGGGGCCGGGCAGACCGTTTCCAACCGGCACACCGTCGAGCCGCGTCACGGGCAGGACATCGCGCGTCGCCGCTGCAATCCAGATTTCCTCCGCCTTGCGCAGCTCCGCGACGCTGATCTTCCCGACCCGGCAGCCCAGGCTGTCCCCCGCGAGTTCCAGGACGACATCGCGGGTCGTGCCCGGCAGGATGCGGTGACTGTCGGGAGGGGTCTTGAGCTGCCCGTCGATGACGGCGAACACTGACGTGGATGACCCTTCCAGCAATTCGCCATCGCGCACGATGAGTGCCTCGTTGGCGCCTGCATCCTGGGCAGTCTGCTTGATCAGGATATTGGCCAGGAGGGCGATGGATTTGATGTCGCACCGGCCCCAGCGGAAATCCTCGACGGTGATGGCGGCGACCCCTGCCTTGCGGATCTCCTCGGTCAGTACCGGCAACGGCGAGGCCATTGCGAACACCGTCGGCTTCGCTTCGGCAGGGAACGTGTGGTTGCGACCGTACTCCACGCCGCGAGTGACCTGCACGTAAACGTACATGTCTTCGCCGCCGTTGCGCTCGATCAGCTGCTCGAGCATCGTCAGCCACTCGGCGCGGATATGCGGCGAGTCGAGCCGGATTTCCTTGAGGCTCCGTTCGAGCCGGTCGAAGTGTTCATTGAAGCGGAAGGGCCTGCGTGCGAAGACCGGCAGGACTTCATACACGCCATCTGCAAACAGGAAGCCGCGGTCGAGTGGCGAGATCCGCGCTTGCCCAAGCGGCACGAATTCCCCGTTCAGGTAACAGACGGGAAACGGCGTCGCCATGGCCTTATTCGAACCACATCTGGGCGCTGTCGACCAGGCGGCCGAAGAAGCCGGCTTCTTCCACTGCGCTAACGGGATAGAGCGGCCAGCTGCCGAGCTCCTTGCCCTCCAGCATGAGGCGGATGCGCCCGGTTTCGGTATCGGCAGCGAGGGGCGCAACGACCGAAACAGGGACGTCGACCACCGCCTGGATGTTCGCGACCTGTCCGCGTGGGACCGTCAGCAGCAGGTCCGCTTGCGGCGCCAGCTGGACCGAATCGGTGAGCCCCTTCCAGACCCGCAGCGTCGCGACACTTTCGCCAGCCGAGTTGAAGCGATGGGATTCATAGAATCCGAAGCCGTAGTTCAGCAGGGCGGCCGAGGCATCCTCACGCGCCTTGATCGAAGGTGAGCCCATGACCACGGCGACCAGCCGCATGCCGTTGCGCTGCGCCGACGACACGAGGCAGTAGCCCGCCGCTTCCGTGTGGCCCGTCTTGAGGCCATCGACCGTCGCATCGCGCGCCAGCAGGCCGTTGCGGTTCCGCTGCGTGATCCGGTTGTACGTGAACTCGCGTTCGGCGAAGTAGGGGTAGTACTGCGGAAAATCCCGCACGAGCGCCTGGGCCAGCAGGCTCATGTCGCGCGGCGTGGTGTATTCGTTCGGATCAGGCAGTCCGGTCGCATTCGCGAAGTTCGAGCCCGTCATGCCGAGCCGCTTTGCGTATTCGTTCATCAGGTGCGCGAAGGTTTCCTCGCTGCCTGCCACCTGTTCCGCGAGCGCGATGCTCGCGTCGTTGCCGGACTGGATGACCATGCCCCTTGAGCAGGATCTCCACCGGGACCTGGCTGCCGATGGGGAGGAAGCTGGTGGATCCATCCGAACCCGCCCCGCCGACCCGCCACGCGTGTTCCGAGATGGTCACCATGTCCTCGAGCTTGATTTTCCCGGCGCGCAGCGCGTCGAACACCACGTACGAAGTCATCAGCTTCGTGAGGCTGGCAGGCTCCATCCGTTCGTTTTCATTCGCGGCAGCGAGCGTCTGGCCACTCGCGAAATCAAGCAGGACGAAACCGCGTCCATCGACCCTCGGGGGCGGTGGAATCGGGGTCGCGGGCGGCGGAGGCAGGCTGGGGGCAGCTGGTGCGTCAGGAGTTGCAGCTGCTGGGGCCGGGGCGACGGTTTCAGGAACGGGAGCATCGCTGCCGCCGCACGCGGCGAGCATCAGGGCACAACACCCAGCCAGCAGGAAACGGGTCATCTCGACTCCAGCAGTAATCAACGGATGGGCGCGGATTCTAGCAAGGTATTGAAAAATGCTATCCGTGCATATTCCAACGTCGTTTGCAAAAGGCGCGACTTTTGCTGCACTCCCGAAATCTGGCCCCGGAATGCGCCAGATTTCGCCAGGCCGTCCTTGGCCTGGATCATTCAGCCGCGAGCCGCGCGTCCCCGATGCCGAGCTGGTTGAGGTGAGCCACGGCGCGATCGAATTCGGTGACGCTCGGGATGGGACCGATCCGCACCCGGAAAAGTGCCCGGCCTGCAACGACATCCCGCCGCACGAAGGCGAGGGGTTGTCCTTCCGTCTTGAGCCGCGCGACGAGGCGCGCTGCATTGGCTTCCTCGCCGAATGCGCCCGCCTGCACGTAGAGACTCGCAGGGGCTGCGGCAGCGACCGCGGGAATGTCGCCGCCCGGCGTCAGCGTCTGCACTTCGACCAGTGCGGTCCCGTCCCGCAGCATGTCCAGTTTCGCGGCGGCGGTGTAGGAGAGGTCGATGATCCGGCCGTCCTTGAACGGACCGCGATCGTTGACGCGGACCACCACGGTCCGGCCGTTGCGCAGGTTGGTCACGCGGACGTATGCAGGCAGCGGCAGCGTCTTGTGCGCAGCTGTCATGGCATACATGTCGTAAGTCTCTCCGTTCGAGGTCTTTGCCGCGTGGAAGCCCGGCCCATACCAGGAAGCGACGCCGCGTTCGACATAGCCGTCGGCCGTCGGCAGCACGAAGTAGCGCTTGCCAAAGACCTCGTAGAAGCGTGGATTGCCACCGGCCGAGCGCGGCTCGGTGCGCGGTACGGCGTCCGGGATGGCAGCGACATCGGGCGGTGTCTCCGCAGGGCGCGGCGCAGTCCGGGGCGGGGGAGAGCTGATGCAGGCCGCGAGCGTCAGCACCGGCAGGGCCAGTGCCAGACGGAACCCGCGCTTACTTCGCATCGTGGACGAGGCTCGCGATCGACTGGCCGAGATCGTAGACCGCCATCGCATACATCGGACTGCGGTTGTACCGCGTGATCACGTAGAAGTTGTTGAACCCGATGCGGTACTCGGGTCCGTCTTTCCCCTGCGCAACGATGAGCATCGCGGGCGAACTGGCAGGCAGGTCGATCTCGAATTCCGCGCCCTTGTCCCGCAGCGACTGGATCGTCTCGTTGAGGGCGAGCGTTCTGTCGAACTGCGAGAGGTCATCGGATTTCAGTCTGGCGGGCACCGTCACGGGCTCGCCGGTGCGCCAGCCATGGTCCTTCAGGTAGTTCGCGATGCTGCCGACCACGTCATCCCAGCTGCCCCAGAGATTGCGCCTGCCATCCTCATCGGCATCGACGGCCCACTTGCGGTAGCTCGTCGGCATGAACTGCGGTGCGCCCATCGCACCGGCGTAGGAACCGAGGGCGGTCAGCGGGTCGACTTCTTCCTCGCGGATCAACAGCAGGAACTGTTCAAGCTCACCGCGGAAGTACGGGCTGCGCGGCGGGTAGTCGAATGCCAGCGTGGACAGCGCATCGATCACGCGGAAGCGGCCGGTGATTTCGCCGAAGGAGGTCTCGACACCGAGGATGCCCACGGCGATCTGGGCGGGCAGGCCGGCAGCGGCAACGGCAGCGAGTCGCTCGCGGTGCTCACCCCAGAACGTCACGCCCTTGGCGATACGCTGGTCGGTGATGAAGCGGTCGCGGTATTCATGCCAGGGGATCACCCGTTCCGCGGGCCGGCTGATGGCATCCAGGATCGGCTGGCGGATCTCGACACCCGCGAACAGCTTGTCGAGTTCCGCCGCATCCATTCCATGCTTCGCCACCATCTCGTCGATGAAGGCACGCACTTCCGGGCGCGCGGTATCGAGGGCGTAGAGTGGCTGCGTGAACAGCAGGGCGGCGAGACAGGCGATGCGGGTGTTCAGTGTCATTACAACTCGCGGCTGCGCAGTGACCTGCGGGCGTGGACGGCCATGAGAATACCGAATCCCGCCATGAGGGTCACCATCGATGTGCCACCGTAGCTCACGAGCGGCAACGGGACGCCCACCACGGGCAGCAGGCCCGTGACCATGCCCGTGTTCACGAACACGTAGACGAAGAACGTGGTGCTGAGGCTGCCAGCGACGAGCCGCGCAAACGTGTCCTGCGCCGTCGCCGCCATGTAGAGACCGCGGCCGATCACGAACAGGTAGAGCAGGAGCAGCGTCGCGAGGCCGATCAGCCCCCATTCCTCGCCAATCACGGCAAAGATGAAGTCGGTGGAACGCTCGGGGAGGAACTCGAGCTGCGCCTGGCTGCCGTTCATGTACCCCTTGCCGAAGACACCGCCCGAACCGATGGCGATCTGTGACTGGATGATGTGATAGCCCGAACCGAGCGGGTCGCTCTGCGGATTCAGGAACGTCAGCACGCGCTGCCGCTGGTAGTCGTGCATGAAGTGCCAGAGGACCGGGACGCTGCCGAGCACCAGCGCTCCGAGACCGAAAATGTAGCGGAACTGCAGGCCGGCCAGCAGGATCACGAGCGCACCCGAAACCGCGACGAGCAGTGCCGTGCCGAGGTCGGGCTGTTCCATGATGATGAGCGTCGGCAGGATGATCGCGAGGCCCAGCACGACGATCGAGGTGAACGATGGCGGGAGCGGGCGCTCGTGCAGGTACCACGCACAGAACATCGGCATCGCGATCTTCATGATCTCGGAGGGCTGGAAGCGGATGACACCCAGATCCAGCCAGCGCTGTGCGCCCTTGCCGATATCGCCGACGCCCATGACGATCAGCAGCAGGACGATGCCGAGTCCGTAGAGCCACGGCGTGACCATCCGGAGGAAGCGTGGCGGCACCTGCGCGAAGGCAATCAGCGCGCCAACGGCCAGTGCCACGCGGCCTGCCTGACCCACGAACCGGCTCAGGTCCTCGCCGCTCGCACTGTAAATGATGCCGAGGCCCACCAGGCAGATTCCCAGCAGGCCGGCAAACAGCGGACCGTCGAGGTGCAGCGCCGACAGCAGCCGCGTCGTCAGCGTAATGGTGCGGGTGGTGGAGCTGTTGAAGGTGGTGTTGGCCATGTCAGTCGCCTCGCGCGGTTCCAGCCTGGACGGGCGGTTGTTTTGCCTGCTGTGCAGCGAGTTCCTCGGGCGTCAGCAGGTAGGCATCCAGGAGCTTGCGGGCGATGGGTGCCGCGAAGGCCGAGCCGCCGCCTGGCGCGTTTTCCACGATGATGGCGACGACGATCTTCGGCATCGGAGCATCCGCCGGCGCAAACGCCACGAACAGCGCGTGGTCGCGCAGCCGCTCGTCCAGTTCTCCTGCCTTGCGTATACGCTCGTTCGCGGCCACGGAAAAGACCTGCGCGGTGCCGCTCTTGCCGGCGATGAGATAGGGCGCCTTCGCAGCAGCCGCTCGCGCAGTGCCATAGGACGCATTGGTCACATCCACCATGCCGCCAATCGCGACTTCCCAGGCATGCGGGTCGCTCACCTTGACCGGCGCGAGGCCAATGGGCGGGACTTCCCGGAGTTCGCTGGTCCGGGCGTCGCGGACTGCTTTCACGAGCCGCGGCTGGAAGCGTTGCCCGCGGGCTGCGATGGTGGCAATGGAATGGGCAAGCTGCAGCGGCGTGGTCAGCATCTGCCCCTGGCCGATGCCTACGCTGATGGTGTCGCCGGGGAACCAGACCTGGTACTCCCGCTGGCGGTAGGCTTTCTTCTTCCACTCCGTCGACGGCACGATGCCGCTGCGTTCGCCGTCGATGTCGATGCCGGTCGGCGCGCCCAGCCCGAACTGCGACACGAAGGCGGCCATGCGATCGATGCCAAGGACGCGGGCGAGGTCGAAGAAGTAGACGTCGCACGAGGTGGCAATGGCCTTGCGCATGTCGACGGTGCCATGGCCTTCCGGCTTCCAGTCGCGGCGGACGCGGCCATAGCCTGGCGAGGACCAGCGGCCGCGGCAGAACTCCGTGTGCTCGGGCGTCACCACGCCGTACTCGAGTCCCGCCAGCGCGAACAGGGGTTTGACCGTCGAACCCGGCGGATACGTGCCGCGCAACGCACGATTGAGCAGCGGCCGGTTGATGTCCGTGGCAAGCAGGTTGTACTCGCCGACCGTGAGGCCGCGGGTCAGCGCGTTGGGGTCGAAGGCCGGCGTGCTCGCCAGGGCGAGGACATCGCCATTGGACGGGTCAAGCGCCACGACGGCGCCACGGTGGATGCCGAGCGCTTCCTCCGCCACTTTCTGCAGCCGCGCATCGAGCGTCAGCAGCAGGTCGTTGCCGGCTACCGGCTCCTTGCGGCTTAACTCAGGCACCGTCAACCCCAGGCGTTCGACACGGCGGCCCTGTGCATTCACGAGGATCTGCTGGAAGCCGGTCTCACCGTGCAGTTCCGCTTCGTAGGTGCCTTCCACGCCGAGCTTGCCGATCAGGGTCGTGCCCGCGTAATCAGCCTGTTCGATGCGGTCCTTGTCGTCCTCACTGATCGCGGCGACGTAGCCCAGGGCGTGCACGCCGCTGGTGCCAAGCGGATAGAACCGCGTGAGCCGGGGCTGGATCTCGACACCGGGGAAATCCTGCCGCCGCACCGCGAAGCGGGCGAGCTCCTCTTCGGTGAGCTGCAGCCGGACCGGGATGGCCTCGAAACTGCGGCGCGACCGGATGACGCGGGTCAGGCGCGGGATGTCCTCAGCCGTCAGCAGGCCGATGTCCACGAGGCCCTTGAGCGCAGCGTCCACGTCCGGCACCTGTTCGCGCGTGAGTTCCAGCTGGTACGTCGGCTGGTTGGTCGCGAGCGTCACCCCGTTGCGGTCGAGGATCAGGCCGCGATTGGGCGGCACGGGTTCGATGCGGATGCGGTTGCCCTGTGACAGCTCCGCGAAATAGTCGTACCGCATCACCTGCAGGAAGGTGAGCCGCGCGATCAGCACGGCAATGGCGATCACGATCAGCACCGCCGCGATGATCGCCCGGCGGGTGAACATGCGCTGTTCGGCGAACGTGTCCTTGATGCGGCGGGTGCGGATCATGCTAGCGGGCCGACCTGCGGTTGAAGGTATCCATGACCGCGATGACCAGCGGCCACAGCACGCCCCCCACGATTGCCGGAATCCAGCGCCGCCAGGTCGTGATGGCCTGCCCAGTGATGCCATCGATCCAGAACAGCAGGAACTGGTACAGCGCGAGCAGGATCAGGACCGTGAAGGCCTGCTGCCAGATCGGGAAGATGCGCATCCGGAGTTGCAGCCGGTGCGTGAGGAAGCCGACGAAGAGAAACGCAAACGCATGCTCGCCGAGGACCGTGCCCGTCGTCACATCGATGACGAGTCCAGAGAGCCACGCGAACGCGAGCCCGGCGATCCGCGGTGACACGAGCGACCAGTAGATCACGAGGATGAGCAGCCAGTCCGGGCGCAACCAGGAGATCGCCGCCGGCAATGGCACCACCGT
Organism: Pseudomonadota bacterium; assembly: GCA_031398625.1. Classification (GTDB taxonomy): domain Bacteria; phylum Pseudomonadota; class Gammaproteobacteria; order Steroidobacterales; family Steroidobacteraceae; genus CAIUGU01. Next base: position 4,924 of record JANNNQ010000342.1, on the reverse strand, counting down.
CAGGATCAGCGCCAGCAGCGCGCTGCCGAGCACGCGTCCGATCCCGCCCCGGGATTCATTCATCATGGCGTGGCTGCCGGCGTGTCATCCAGGCCGGGAACGGGTTCCGACCAGATCAAGAGGACTTCACGGTCACGGTCGAGGCGGGCGGAAGGCCGCGCCTCCACGATGGCGAAGGTCTGCGCCGCGTCGCGCTCCACGCGCGTGATCTCGCCGACAGGATAACCCGCCGGGTAGATGCCGCCCAGCCCGGAGGTTATGAGGAGATCGCCCACCTTGAGATCCGCGTCCACCGTGAGAAAGGGCAGGGTCAGTTTGGTGATGTCCCCGGTACCGACGGCAATGGACCGCAGGCCGTTACGATTGACCTGCACGGGCGTCGCATGTTCCGAATCCGTGATCAGGATGACCTCGGCTGCCCCGGCGCCGGCCCGCGCCACCTGCCCGAACACCCCCTCCGCGGAAAGCACGGCCTGGCCCTTGTAGACCTCCGCGTCGCTGCCCTTGTTGATCAGCACGCGATGCCGGAACGGATCGAGATCGACCCGCAGGATCTCTGCGATCAGCGAGCGCTCCGCGATCCCGGCGGAGGCCGTGCGGAGGTCGCGCAGCCGCCTGTTTTCCTCGGTCAGCGACTCAAGCCGCTGCAGCCTGAGTTTGGCGACCCGCAGGTCCGCGGTGAGGGCCGTGTTCTCCTCGCGCAGCCGGTCCCGGTCCGCGAACGTCGAGCCCACCCAGTCCCAGATGTTGAAGGGGACGTCCACCACGCGAAAAACGGGATAAATGCTGCTGAGCAGCCACTGCCGCAGGGTATCGAGATGCCCCTGGCGGTGATCCAGGACCATGACGCCGACGGAAACGAGCGCCAGGAACAGGAACCGGGCGCCCAGCGACGGGCCCCGGCCGATGATCGGACGACTGTCGGAACTCAGCGTGGCCACCGGCCCCCGCTCTTATTCAAGATTGAACAGGCCGGGGCCGTGTTCGTCGATCAGCTCGAGCATCCGGCCTCCGCCGCGGGCCACGCAGGTCAGCGGGTCTTCGGAGACCACGACCGGCAGTCCCGTTTCTTCCATGAGGAGCTTGTCGATATCCCGCAGCAAGGCGCCACCGCCCGTGAGGACGATGCCGCGTTCAGCCACATCCGCGCCCAGTTCGGGCGGTGTCTGCTCAAGGGCCACCTTGACTGCGCCCACGATGCCGGCGAGCGGTTCCTGGAGCGCCTCGAGGATCTCGTTCGAATTCAGGGTGAAGCTGCGCGGCACGCCTTCGGAGAGGTTGCGGCCCTTGACCGAGATTTCCTGCACCTGCTGGCCGGGATAGGCCGAGCCGATCTCGATCTTCACCCGCTCGGCGGTCGATTCGCCGATCAGGATGCCGTAGTTGCGGCGAACGTAGTTGATGATCGCGTCGTCGAAGCGATCGCCGCCGATGCGGACGGACGAGGCATACACGATGCCGTTGAGCGAGATCACCGCGACTTCCGACGTGCCGCCACCGATATCCAGCACCATGGAGCCGCGGGCTTCATGAACGGGCAGGCCGGCGCCGACGGCAGCGGCCATCGGTTCCTCGATCAGGCGGACCCAGCGGGCGCCCGCGCCTTCAGCCGATTCCTGGATCGCGCGGCGTTCCACCTGGGTGGAGCCGTACGGCACGCAGATCAGGACGCGGGGACTGGGGCGGATCAGGCGGTTGCCGTGCACCTTCTCGATGAAGTGCTGGAGCATCTTCTCGGTGACGGTGAAGTCGGCGATGACGCCGTCCTTCATCGGGCGGATGGCCGTGATGTGACCCGGCGTGCGGCCCAGCATGTTCTTGGCGTCCTGCCCGACGGCTTCGATCTTCTTGCCGCCCCGGCCCGGCTCCTCGCGGATGGCGACGACCGACGGCTCGTTCAGGACGATGCCGCGGCCACGGACGTAGATCAGGGTGTTGGCGGTGCCAAGGTCGATCGAGAGGTCATTGGAGAAATAACCCCTTAGGTTTTTGAACATGGGTGAATTCGGTGGGCTCTTGAGCGAGGGGCCAAAAAAAGTTGCGCTACTCTAACAACCGCTAGATCAAAAGCCAAGCCAAGGTGTATGATTCCACGCGATTTTTTCACGGATAGTTTCATCAACCCGGCGTTCACGAACAACCGGTTTGCTCTCCTTCGGGCCGCAGCGGAAACCTGACAAACCCATGAGTCTTACCCGTCACGATGTCGAGAACATCGCGCGTCTGGCACGGCTTGCCATCACGCCCGAGGAGATGCCTGTCTATGTCGACAGCCTCCCGAAGATCCTGAATTTCGTCGAGCAGCTGTCCCGGGCGGACACCGCGAACGTGGAACCGATGGCCCATCCGCTCGATGGCCAGACGCAGCGTTTGCGTGCCGATACGGTGACTGAAACCGACGCACATGAGCAGTACCAGAAGAATGCAGCCCGTGTGGAAGCCGGCCTGTATCTGGTTCCGAAGGTGATTGAATAAAGAATGCATACCCTTAACCTGTCCGAGCTCTCCGCCGGACTCAAAGCACGCAAGTTTTCGAGTGTCGAGCTGACGCGGCATTTCCTCTCGCGCATCGAACGCTTCAATCCCGACCTCAATGCCTACATCACGGTGACGGGCGACCAGGCGCTCGCCCAGGCTGCCGCGGCGGACAAGCTGCTCGCCAACGGGAGCGGTCCGCTCACCGGAGTACCGATCGCGCACAAGGACATCTTCTGCACTGCAGGGGTGCTCACCACGTGTGCCTCGCGCATGCTGTCGAACTTCGTTTCACCTTACGACGCCACCGTCGTGACGAAACTTCGCCAGGCCGGCATCGTCACCCTCGGCAAGACGAACATGGATGAGTTCGCAATGGGCTCCTCCAACGAAACCAGCTGGTATGGACCGGTGAAGAATCCCTGGGATACGACGCGCGTACCCGGGGGGTCATCGGGCGGTTCGGCGGCGGCGGTTGCCGCACGCATCGCACCCGCGGCAACGGGCACGGATACCGGCGGTTCGATCAGGCAGCCTGCCGCACTCACCTCGCTCACCGGCATCAAGCCCACTTACGGACGCGTGTCCCGCTACGGCATGATCGCCTTCGCGTCGAGCCTCGACCAGGGCGGTGTGCTGACACTGACTGCCGAGGATGCCGCGCTGCTGCTGCAGGCGATGGCCGGATTCGACGAGCGCGACTCGACCAGCGTCGATCTGCCGGTGCCGGACTATGCGGCGACGCTCAACCAGCCGCTTGCAGGCCTGAAAATCGGCCTGTTGCAGGAATTCTTCGAGAAAGGCCTCGATGCCGATACGGAGAGGCTCGTGCGCGACGCCCTCAAGGTGTACGAGCAGCTCGGCGCGAAGCTCATCGAAGTCAGCCTCCCGAACCTGCCGCTGTCAGTGCCGACGTACTACGTGGTGGCCCCGGCGGAATGTTCCTCGAACCTGTCGCGCTTCGATGGTGTGCGCTTCGGTTACAGCTGCACTGACCCGAAGGACCTGCTCGATCTCTATACGCGGTCGCGGGGCGAAGGCTTCGGTCCCGAGGTCAAGCGCCGGATCATGACCGGCACCTACGTGCTCTCGGCGGGTTACTACGATGCGTACTACCTGAAGGCGCAGAAAGTGCGCAAGCTGATCAACGACGACTTCGTGCGTGCGTTTGGCCAGGTCGACCTGCTGGTCGGTCCCACGTCGCCGACAACCGCGTTTGCGCTCGGCGCCAAGGTCGACGATCCGATCACCATGTACCTGAACGACATCTACACCATTGGCGCCAACCTCGCGGGGTTGCCTGCGATGTCGATTCCCTGCGGCTTCAGCAACGGCCTGCCAGTGGGATTGCAACTCATCGGCGCGCATTTCGCGGAAGCGAAGCTGCTGAACGCCGCCCACCAGTACCAGCAGGAGACGGAATGGCACAAGCGCATTCCGGCAGGCTACGAGTCATGAGCATGGAATGGGAAACCGTCATCGGCCTCGAGATCCACGCGCAGCTCGCGACGCGGACCAAGATCTTCTCGGGCAGCGCCACGGCCTATGGCGCCGCACCGAATACGCAGGCCAACCTGGTTGACCTGGGTTACCCGGGCGTGCTGCCGGTGCTGAACCAGGAAGCGGTGCGCATGGCGGCCAAATTCGGCCTGGCGGTGGGCGCCACCGTCGCGAAGCGGTCGGTGTTCGCGCGCAAGAACTACTTTTATCCCGACCTCCCGAAGGGCTACCAGATCAGCCAGTACGACCAGCCCGTGTGCCTCGAGGGCGCGGTGGAGATCGAGGACGACGCGGGCAACCCGAAGACCGTGCGCATCCGCCGCGCGCACCTGGAGGAGGACACCGGCAAGTCCTTCCACGACGAGAAGGGCGCGAAGAGCCGGCTCGACTTCAACCGCGCGGGCACGCCGCTGCTGGAGGTCGTGAGCGAGCCCGACCTCGCCTCGCCCGAGGAGGCCGAGCGCTACCTCGAGGCCCTGCGCGAGATCGTCGCCTACGTGGGCACCAGCGACGGGAACATGCAGGAGGGGAACCTGCGCTGCGAGCCCAACGTGAACCTCGTGTTCGACAACGGCGACCGCACGCCCATCGTCGAGATCAAGAACCTGAACTCGGTGAAGAACGTGGGCGCGGCCATCCGCTGCGAGGTCGAGCGCCAGACGAAGGCCTACCGCGAGCAGGGCCAGACGCTCGCGAACACGCCGCGCTCCACGCGCGGCTGGGACGACGTCGCGCAGACCACCGTGCACCAGCGGGCGAAGGAGTCGGCCGACGACTACCGCTACTTCCCCGAGCCCGACCTCCCGCCCGTGCGCCTCGACCCCGCGTGGGTGGAGGCCGAGCGCGCCGCCCTGCCCGAGCTGCCGCGGGCCCGCCGGCGCCGCTACCGGGAGGCGCTCGGGCTCTCGGCCTACGACGCGGGCGTGCTCACGGCCTCGCGCGAGCTGGC
>JANNNQ010000335.1:0-2148 GCA_031398625.1 Pseudomonadota bacterium | reverse complement strand
GGGCTTGCCGATCTTCTGCGCCAGTTGCATGGCCGAGGGCCGGCTTGATTCGGGGATGGGAACGACCACGTCGATCTCGCTGGGCGGCATGGTGGAGATGACGCGCTGTGCCAGCGTCTCGCCCATGTTGAGCCGGGCGTGGTAGACCGACACGCCGTCCAGCACGGAGTCGGGCCGCGCCAGGTACACGAACTCGAAGATGCAGGGGTGCAAGGCCGGCGCGGCCGCGCACTGCTGCGTGAACATGCGGCCCTTGAAGTCGATGAACACCGCCTCGCCGGGGGCTACATCACGCAGGAGGCGGTGGCCCGTGCCTTCGAGCGCCACCGACTCGCTGGCCACCATCAGCTGCGGCCCGTCCGGCGTGTCTTGCGAGCCGATGCACAACGGGCGGATGCCGAAGGGATCGCGGAATGCCAGCAAACCATGGCCGGCGATCAGGGCCACCACGGCATACGAGCCCTTCAGGCGCCGGTGCACCGCACCGACGGCCTTGAAGATGGTGGCCGGCGACAGCGCCTGCTCGCGCGCGGCCAGGTCCAGCTCGTGCGCGACGATATTGATCAGCACCTCGGAGTCGCTCTCCGTGTTGAGGTGGCGGCGGTCGATGGCGGCCAGTTCGCTCTTGAGCGCACGCGCGTTGGTGATGTTGCCGTTGTGGACCAGCACCAGGCCGAAGGGCGCGTTGACGTAGAAGGGCTGCGCCTCTTCTTCGTTGTAGGCGTTGCCGGCCGTGGGGTAGCGCACCTGGCCCAGGCCCACCGTGCCGGGCAGCGCGCGCATGTTGCGGGTGCGGAAGACGTCGCGCACCATGCCGCGCGCCTTGTGCATGAAGAACTTCTCATCCATGGCCGTGACGATGCCGGCAGCATCTTGACCGCGGTGCTGCAACAGCAGCAGCGCGTCGTAGAGCAACTGGTTCACGGGGGTTCGGGAAATCACGCCGACGATGCCACACATAGAGTCAGTCCTTGGTTGCTTTGGCCACACGCTGCGCCCAGTCGCCCGGCAGCACGGGAGTCAACACAGCGATCGCACCCCGGGACCAGCGGGTGCCGATCGAGTCCTGCCATACCGGCGCCTTGGCAAACGGCGTCAGTGACACCACCATCACGATCACGGTCACCACCAGCAGGCCGCGAAAGAAGCCGAACAGCGCACCGAGCGCACGGTCGCCCGCGTTCAGCGGCGAGGCGCGCATGAGCTTTTGCAGCAGCCAGCTCAGCAGCGCCCAGCCCACCAGCACGGTGATGAAGGTGGCCACGAAACCGGCCACGCGGTTGAGGTCTGCGCCGGGTGTGCCCAGCGGAATGTGCTGCGCCGCCTCCACCCCCCACCACTGCGCGGCATACCAGGACACCAGCCAACCCAGCAGGGACAGCACTTCCATGAGCATGCCCCGCAGCAGGCCCAGCAGGACAGAAAACGCCAGCACGCCCAGCAGGCCGGCATCGACAGGATTGATCGCGCTAATGTTCACAGTATCCGGTTCACAGTGTCAGCACCGCCGCCGAAAGGCCGGCGGCCTTGATTTTTGCGGCCGTGCGGTCGGCCTGCTCCCGCTCGGCAAACGGGCCCACCCGCACGCGGATGCGCCGGCCGGACCCCGTGTCCACCTCTTGGGTGTAGGTTCGCAGGCCCAGCTTCTCGACCCGGCCACGCACCTCGCGCGCGGTGTCGGCCTCGGCAAAGGCGCCCACCTGCACGACGAAGCGGTTCGTCGAAGGCTGTGCGCGCTCCACGGGCTTGGCCGGGGCCGGGTCACGACCTTCGAGCGCGGCCTGGGCACGCGCAGCCTCCCCGGCCTGCCGCGTGGGCGCGGCAGGGGTGGGCGGGGGAGCCGGGTTCACGGGTTTGGGTTCGGTAGCGGGCGCGGCCGCCATCACAGCGGCGCTGGCCGCGGCAGCCGCCGACGCGGGCGCGGAGGCGGCACTGGCCACCTCGTCGTGCTTGTTGTCCGTGGGGAGGTCGCTGCGCACCGGCGCGGAGGCGGGTTCCGCCGTGCGGGCGGGTGGGGGCACGGGCACCACGGCGGCAGTATTGCGCGGCACGATCTGGATCGGCAGGTCGGTTCGCAAGGGGCGCGGCTGGGTCTCGAACAGCAGCGGAAAGCCCACCACCGCGGCCACCACCAGCACCATGGCGCCC
>JANNNQ010000328.1:0-2517 GCA_031398625.1 Pseudomonadota bacterium | reverse complement strand
ATCCTAGCTGAAAAGTGACGTGTTCCTGGGTTCTGGCCGATATACGACTTAACAACATCGACATACTGCCCATATGTTGCGCCCTTTGGCAGGCAGAAGCCAAGTATGGTCTCTGCCAATTGGTTCACCTCATCAGCTGGTGTGCCATCGCCAAGCAGCGGGACCGCCAAGCCCCACATCATTCCTTCGATTAGTCCAACCACATACCCGATGCAAAAACCCTGGCGGCCTTGATCACTGCCATTACAAATAGCTTCAATGTCGTTACCAGAAATGGCCGGTGTTTGGTCCTGGCCTGATGATATGTTGTTGGAAAAAAGCAGAAAGAGAAGCGAGGCTACAAATACTCGCAACACAAGAAACACAGAAGAACCGCCTGTGGTCGCTCCACTCTTGTTGAAGTTCGCCGTTCTTGTCATCGCTGTTGAAACGTCATCTGTGTCCCCAAGCGTGTCCTGCCGAGGTTGGCGCCAGTGATAACGCTAGTCGCCTCGCCTAAGGCACGCTAGCCCAAACTAATCCGTCAAATCGTGGCGCCGCCATTCGCTGGCAGTCGTTCCTCCAGTCCCGCAAAGCAGGCTTATCTGCGGACGCGGGCGCGTATTGCGGGGTTTCCCGCGCCCGCGCGTACTGCGCGCCAAAGCCCAACCGGTCATCTGGCGCGCAGCCTATTCACATGGTTTTTGTGTTAAAATAACCTTGGAAATTCGCGCACCCAGCGCAGCGGGTCACTCGTGGGGGCGGCGCGGCTCTGGGCGGTGGGGGGCATCGGGCGATCCGTCGCGCATTTTCGCTGAGAGGACGCGCAAGCCCCGAAGGGTCGCGGGCCGCTCGCCAGTAAGCACCCAATGCGGGGAGAGGCCCACGCGGTAGCCGAGAATTGCCAGCCGCAGTGTTGCCCGGTCGTAAGCGCGAACTGCGGCGGTTTCGACCCACGCCATAATCCGGACGGCGGTTCTCGATGGTCCTACCGTCCAGAAGATTGCCGTCAGCAATGCCGTATAGAGCTTGTCCTTCATTTCCTTCACGCTCCTGTTTGGTTTGAGGTTGGAACTGCGACAGGCCCTCTGCGCACCTTCGCGCAGGTTTGCCAGAGGACCCGGCACGTCGAGCACGCGGACTGATCCGCGCACTTCTGGCATTGGGAGACGAGGCTCTGGAGGAGGAAGCGAACGTCAGCCAAGCGTTCGCGCTTAACGCTACCCGCGTCCTGGCCCTCAGGCATGGTCCGGTCCCTGCGCTCTGCGGTTGCGGCGGGCGCCTGCCAAACTTGCGTCGGTCCCGGGGCTGAGGCAGCGCCGATAGCGGCATGGCCGGGGTGAGCAAGAGAGGCCGTCGCGTGCCATCTCAAAAAATGTGGAGGTTTTTTTGAGGGGGGAGAAATCACACACCCCTGATTTCTCATTTAATTTCAGTTGTTTAGTGAGGACAACTGGCGGAGAGGGTGGGATTCGAACCCACGGTCCCCTCGCGAGGACAACGGTTTTCGAGACCGCCCCGATCGACCGCTCTGGCACCTCTCCGCAGGGCGTTGGCTGTGGGTTGGATAATGGGTTGCGTAGACGTTGGCAAGCTCCGCCTTGTGATTTGTGATCTGCTTCTGAAAAAGACGCTGCGTTTGCGTGAGCTGCTGCCGATCGCCCGGTTCATCTGCAATGATCATACGGCCGAATGGCCCAATCCGGTGCATCATTTACGTCGTGCGCGGGTGGTGCAAAAGGCTGCGCCCCGAGACCTTGCGTGTCTTCGAGGAGAACCAGGGCGTCTACGGGGTGCGTAAGGTCTGGCGGCAGGTCGGCCGAGAGGGCTTCGATGTCACCCGATTCACAGTCGCGAGACTGATGAGCGACATGATATTCGCGGCATTATTCAGGGCGAGCCACACAAGACGACGATCCTCGGCAAGAAGCAGCCATGCCCGCGGGACAAGGTGAACCGCCAGTTCTGAGTGCTGGCGCCAAACATGCTCTGGGTGTCGGATTTCACCCATGTCGCCACCTTAAGGTGCTTCGTCCATGTCGCCTTCGTCATCGTTGAGATGGTCCCCATTTGCCGGACACCAAGCCAAGCTTGTTTCGCCTTGGAGAGAGGACGGACCCGATGATGGGGAGGAGGAAGCGGTATTCCGCAGAGCTGAAGGCCACGGTGGCATTCGGCGCGATCCGTGGTGCGGAGACGCTCGCGCAGCTGGCGGCCAAGCAGCGCGTGCATCGAACGCTGATCAATGCGTGCAAGACGTCGGCGATCGAGGGCCTGTCGGGCGTGCTCTCGGGCAATTTCGAAGCCGCCAGAGCGGCGCGCGGGGGCGAGATCGAGCCGCTTCACGCCAAGATCGGCCAACTGGTCGTGGAGTGGGATTTTTGCAGCGGGCCTCCGGTCGATGGGCATCGGACAGAGGTGGGAGATGATGGAATCTAAAGAACCCGACGCTGCCGATCACGCGTCAGGGCGCGCTGGTCGGCATCAGCCGTTCGGCGGTCTACGGCGGACCTCGCATCGAGAGCGCCAGGAACCTCG
>JANNNQ010000260.1:0-1849 GCA_031398625.1 Pseudomonadota bacterium | reverse complement strand
TCATCGACCACCTCGACAAGGGCACGCTGGACCTGTCCGAGCTGCGCACGCTGGTGCTCGACGAGGCCGACGAGATGCTGCGCATGGGCTTCATCGACGACGTCGAAAACGTCATCAAGCGCACCCCGGCTGGACGTCAGGTCGCGCTGTTCTCGGCGACGATGCCGGCACCGATTCGACGCATCGCCGGCACCTATCTGAAGGATCCGGCCGAAGTCACCATCAAGGGCAAGACCACCACCGCAATCAATACGCGCCTGCGCTATTGGCTGGTCAGCGGTGTGCAGAAGCTCGACGCGTTGACGCGCATCCTCGAAGCAGAAACCTTCGATGGCATGATCATCTTCTCGCGCACCAAGATCAGCACCGATGAGCTGGCGGCAAAGCTCGAAGCACGCGGTTTCTCGGCTGCGGCTATCAACGGCGACATTCCGCAGGCTCTGCGCGAGAAGACCATTCAACGACTGAAAGACGGTCACCTCGATATCCTGGTCGCCACCGATGTCGCCGCCCGCGGCCTGGATGTGGACCGCGTCAGCCACGTGGTCAACTACGATATTCCCTACGACACCGAAGCTTATGTGCACCGCATTGGCCGCACCGGTCGCGCTGGCCGTAGCGGCGATGCAATCCTGTTCGTCACCCCGCGTGAACGGGGCATGCTGCGTGCGATCGAACGCGCCACGCGCCAGCCGATCGAGCCGATGACGCTTCCCACGATCGAAGACGTCAACACGCATCGCATCAGCAAGTTCAAGCAGCAGATCACCGACGCACTGTCGAAGGGCGATCTGGGCATCTACCGCAATCTGGTTGAGCAGTACGAAGCCGAGCACGATGTACCCGCCGTTGAAGTGGCGGCGGCACTGGCGCGAATCGCCCAGGGCGACACACCGCTGCTGCTCGAAGCCCCCTCGCGTCCGGAACGGGGTGAGTGGGAACGTCGCGCTGAAGCACGCGGCGACCGGCCGGTGCGCGAAGCGCGCTCTTTCAACGAACGTGAATCCACACCGCGTCCGCGCGCAGAACCCTTTGCTCGTCCAGAGCCCTTTGCCCGTCCGGAACGCAGCGAATCGCGTCCTGTGCGTGAACGCATGGCCGAGTCCGACACACCCGCGCCGCCACGTGTCAGTCGCGAACGCCTCGACGACGTCGCGCCCGTTGCTGCACGTGAGCCTGTCGCCGAACGTCCCGCGCACCCCGAGGCAGGCGTTGAACGCGTCAAGCGCAGCCCGCGCGGTGTCAGCGAGCCGGGCATGGAGCGCTTCCGTATCGAAGTCGGCCACAACCACGAGGTGCAGCCCGGCAATATTGTCGGTGCCATCGCCAACGAGGCCGAACTGGACAGCAAACACATCGGCCGCATCGAGATCTTCGATGACTTCAGCCTGGTCGATCTGCCCGAAGGCATGCCCGACGATTTGATGGAACATCTGCAGAACGTGTGGGTGGCCGGACAGCGGCTGCGTATTTCGCGTGCCAGCGAAGCCGACATCAATGCGGTGCCGCAGCCGCGCAAGCCAGGCTTCAACGACAAACCCCGCGGCAGCTTCAAGCCGGGATTTCGTTCCGACAAGCCCAAGCGTCCGCGCTTCTGACCAACGACCTGAATTGGATCGACCGCAATGCCCGTACCTGCAGTCCCCAGCCTGGCGGATGGCCTGAAGCAGGGCCACGATAATTTTCTGCTGCTGCGCCTGATCGCTGCGTTATTGGTGATCCTCGGTCACAGTTATGCGGTTGCCCAAATTCCGGGCCTGCATGATTTCATCGGTCGCGCCGGATGGGGGGCCGGGATATATACCGGCTCGATCGCCGTCGAAATCTTCTTCGTGGTCAGCGGATTCCT
>JANNNQ010000306.1:0-10605 GCA_031398625.1 Pseudomonadota bacterium | reverse complement strand
CACGACAGCGTGGCCAATCTCGGCCTCGCTCAGGCGGGCGCTCCCCCTGCGCCACCGCTGGCCCCGCAGGCAGCTGCGCCGTTCGACCTGACGGGTTACTGGATCTCGGTCGTCAGCGAGGACTGGGTCTATCGCATGCTGACGCCCGCAAAGAACGACATCACCAGTGGCGTGCCGGTTAACGCCGAAGCGCGTCGCGTTGCAGCGGAATGGGATATCGAGAAGGACAAGGCCGCGGGTGAAGCGTGCCGGCCGTTCGGCGCGGCGGGCGTCCTGCGGCAACCCGGCCGGCTGCATATCACCTGGGCCGACGACCAGACACTGAAGATGGACATCGAAGCCGGCACGCAGACGCGATTGCTCAGCTTCAAGCCGGGCGCCCCTGGGGCGCCCAGTTGGCAGGGCGTGTCCGCAGCGTCGTGGCAGAAGCAGCGCCAGGCGCGCGGCATGGGCGGTGGCGGTCCTGCGCCGTTCGTCGGCCCGACGCAGCCGGGTCAGGGTGGCACGCTCGAAGTCGTGACGACCAACTTGCGTCCGGGCTACCTGCTGAAGAACGGCGTGCCGTACAGCGAGAACACCAAGATGACCGAGTACTTCGATGTCGTCACGTTCCCGGATGGCAATCCGTGGTTGATCGTCACCACGATCATCGAAGATCCCATGTACCTGGCGCAGCCTTACCTGCTCAGCACACACTTCAGGAAGGAAAAGGAACCGGTGCAGTGGAGCCCGCGTCCCTGCGAAACCCGCCCGCCGCTGACGGAGACCCCGCCGCCGACCGGGGAGCGTTAACGCATTCTCGAACGCAGCGCCCACAGCGCGAGCACCGCGGTGATGGCGGTGCCCGTCCAGGCTGCATAGACGATGCTGGCAGGCTGGCCCGCTTTCAACGCCACGCCTTCCAGCGCCCACGCGATGACGGCGACGTACACGACGTCCCGGCGCTGCCAGCCCATCACCATGCCGATCGCCGTCGCGAGCACGATCATGGCGAGTGCCCATGACGCTGCATCGAGGCCGAAGGGCCGGCCCACGATGTCGAGCACGACACTCAGGTTGACAAGCGTTGCCACGGTGATCCAGCCGAGGTAGAGGCTGAAGGGCAGGTCGACACACCAGCGTTCCGCGGTGGAGACGGGTGGTTCGCTCTGCAGTCGCAGATAGATGATCACCAGGGCAGCCAGCAGCGCGATCATTGCCGCCAGCGTCAGCACGTACTCGCTGTAATGCCACAGCTCCAGCCAGACGATGTTGGCGATGCACGTGACGATGAACAGGCGGGCGATACCCTGCGTCCGGGGCGAACGGCGTCCTGCCGGGGTGAAGTGCCAGACGATGTAAGCGCCCAGCCCGATATAGATGAGACTCCAGATCGAGAAGACGTAGCCGGCAGGAGTAATGAAGACCTGGAACTGGTTCGAGATTTCTCCCGTTGTCCGACCGTTGAGCGGCAGGAGGTTTGCAGCGGCATTCATGGCCACGGTGGCGAGGAACGCCGCGAGTACGAGCAAAGGACGCATCAAGCCCCGCATCGTCGCATCGTAGGGGCCATGGCCTGATCGGGCAAGGACGAGGCGGGACAACGTGATGGCGCGAAGACGCCGAACCAGTGCCAGCGTCTTCGCGTCCGACCTGTAGCCTGTAGCCTGTAGCCTGTAGCCTGTAGCCTCTACTCAGCTCGCTGCCCGCAGTGGCGCCACCGGCTCGAGGCCAATGGCTTCGCGCAGGACGTCTTCGACGCGGTCGCAGAAGATGAACTGGATTTCGCGACGGACGCTCTCGGGCACATCCTCCAGGTCCTTGCGGTTGCGTGACGGCAGCAGCACCTTCTTGATGCCGGCCCGGTGAGCCGCGACGGATTTCTCCTTCACGCCGCCGATCGGCAGCACGAGACCTCGCAAGCTGATCTCGCCCGTCATCGCCACATCGTTGTGCACCTCGAGACCGGTCAGCAATGACACGAGCGACGTGAACATCGAGACACCGGCGCTCGGGCCGTCCTTCGGGATCGCTCCCGCGGGCACGTGCACGTGGATGTCGCTGCGATCGAACAGCGTGGGATCAATCCCCAGGAACTCCGCCTTCGATTTCATCAGCGACAGGGCGGCCTGGGCGCTTTCCTTCATCACGTCCCCGAGCTGGCCCGTGAGGATCAGCTTGCCGTTGCCCGGCACGCGCGTCGATTCGATGAACAGGATGTCGCCCCCGACCGGCGTCCACGCAAGCCCGGTGGCCACGCCCGGAATACTGGTCCGCAAGGCAATCTCGCTTTCAAAGCGGGCCGCGCCGAGGATGCCCTGTATATCGCCGACGTCGACGGAGCCGGCCGTGATCGAGCCTTCCGCCACCTTCATGGCAAGGTTGCGCAATACCGCGCCAATCGTGCGCTCCAGCGTCCGAACGCCTGCTTCGCGCGTGTAGTCGCGTACCAGCTGGTGCAGCGCCGGGGTCGTGATCGCCGCCTGTTCGGGTTTGAGGCCATTCGCTTCCAGCTGCCGCTTCACGAGGTAGCGCCTCGCGATCTCGACCTTCTCGTCCTCGGTGTAGCCGGTGAGTTCGATGATCTCCATGCGATCGCGCAGCGGCCCGGGAATCGTATCGAGCATGTTGGCTGTCGCAATGAACAGGACCTTCGACAGGTCGAACGGCAGGCCGAGGTAGTTGTCGCGGAACGTGTTGTTCTGCTCCGGATCCAGCACCTCGAGCAGCGCGGACGACGGATCGCCATGGATGCCTGCCCCCAGCTTGTCGATCTCATCCAGCATGAGGACCGGATTGCGGGTGCCCACCTTGCGCAACGCCTGCAGGATGTTGCCCGGCAGCGCCCCGATATAGGTCCGGCGATGGCCGCGGATTTCCGCCTCGTCATGGACACCGCCCAAGCTCACGCGCGCGAACTTGAGGCCGAGTGCACGGGAAATGCTCTGGCCGAGCGATGTCTTGCCGACGCCGGGAGGTCCGACGAAGCAGAGGATGGGACTGCGCCCCGACGGGTTCAGCTTGCGCACGGCAAGGTACTCGAGAATGCGACGCTTCACCTTGTCCAGTCCGAAGTGATCCGCTTCGAGCACGTCACGGGCCTTCTGGATGTCGATGGCCTCGTTGTCGAGCTTCGACCATGGCAGCTGGATCGCAAGATCGAGCCAGGTGCGGAGCATCGAGTACTCGCCGCTCGCATCCGGCATCCGCTGCAGGCGCTTCAGCTCCTTGCGGGCCTGCTCGAGCGCTTCCTCCGGCAAGCCGGCCTGCTCGAGCTGCTCGCCCAGTTCTTTCAGCTCCTCGGACGAGCCGCCGTCTTCGCCGAGCTGCTTCTGGATCTGCCGCATCTGCTCGCGCAGCACGGCTTCCTTCTGCCGCTCGTCGAAGGTCTCGCGCGTCTGTTCCTCGATCTGGCGCTGGAGTTTCAGCACTTCGATGCGATGGGACAGCAGTTCGGACACGCGGTCGAGCCGGGCGCGCAGGTCGGTCGTTTCAAGCAGCTGCTGCTTTTCCACGCCCTTCACGTCCAGGAAGCTGGCGACGAGGTCCGCAAGCAGTGTCGGCGATTCCATCCCCTGGACGGCATTAGCCAGTTCGGCCGGCACCTGCGGCAGGAGGGCAATGGCGTCCTTCGCCTGGCGCTTGAGGTTCAGCGTGCGCGCCTCGACCTCATTGGCGTTGCCGGTTTCGTTCAGGTACTCGACCCGGGCGAGCATGAACGGCAGGCCGGGCTGGAAATCGAGCACGCGGAACCGGCGTTCGCCCTGGACGACAAGGTGATGCGTGCCTTCCTGCGTCACATAGCGCAGGACAGTGGCGACGGTGCCCACCTTGTAGAGTTCATCGGGTCCGGGCGCCTCCGTCGCGGGATCTTTCTGCAGCAGGAATCCCACCTTGCGCTCGGTGCGCATCGCTTCCTGGGCACCGGCGATGGTGCGTTCGCGGTTCATGGTCACAGGGCTGACCACTCCCGGAAAGAGCACGAGATTGCGTACCGGCAGGATGATCAGCATGTCATCCGACACGGTGTTGCCGTTCTTCACTCGATCTGTGGCAGTCGTTTCGTTCACGGGTGTTTCCTGAGTCGCAGATGCAGGCAGCCATGATGGACAGCCTGTTCGAGCAGTTCGTAACGGCCGGGCGGCAGGGCCACCCGACGCTCGAAGCGCCCATACGGAATCTCGAGCCGGTGAATCGTCCGGTGACCGGCATCATGCGCTGCGAACACGGGCAGCGGCCGGAACGCCTCGATCACCAGTTCGTGATCTTCAAACCGGAGCCGCAGCCGTTCCGGGTTGATCCCCGGCAGCGCCGCCACCACCTCCACCTCGCTGGCCGATTCGGTGACATCGACCGGCGGCTCCCACACGGCGCGGCTTTCAGCGTTCTTGAGGCTGAAGAACTGCTGCTGCAGGCGTTCCGCCCGGTGCAACAGGTCCAGCGCGTCCGCCCACATCCAGGCCGGGGAGTTCCGGTAGCTCATGTCCCCTGCATGGGGACGGCCAGGGACGGTTCAATGGGGAAACGCTCCGGCGCCACATGGCAGGCCCATCTGCGTTGTGCGAGCATCGAGCCAGCGGAGGACGGCCCGATGAAGGTTCCTGCAATCGCGCGCCTGATCAAGCTTGTAAAGAAAGCACCATTGACCGAACGGGTCATGTCGCTGCGCATCTGTCCGGAATGCCATGTGCGCACGCTGGCCGAAACCGTCGCCAACGAAGAGGGGCACTGGCTGCAATGTTCCCGCTGCCGGAAAGTTTTTGTTGTGGCTGCCCTTCAGGTAAGCGACTAGCCCGCAAAAAATTTCGGTACACTGCGGGCCCCTGCCGCAAATCGGCGACAGGGGTTCGTGACTGCTGACTGACTATTGATAGCTCGATGAACCAGACAGCCGAAGCCCAGCGCACTCCCCTCCCTGCAATCGAAATCCGCTACAGCCAGGTGGGCTTGGCCCAGGCCAGGATCCGGACCACCGACCCTGGAGCCATCCTCGACGAACTGTCAGGACGCGTCGCTGCGGCTCCGCATTTCTTCGAGCGGACTGCGGTGTGCCTCGATCTCAGCGCACTGGAAAAGGAACCCGACGTCGCGGAGCTGCGCGCCGTCATTGATGCGGTCCGCCGCGCCGGGATGCTGGCGATCGGGTTGACGAGTGGCGCGGGAGTCGAAGAACTGGCGCTCGCCCTCGACTTTCCCGTCATGAGCCAGTTTCGCGCCCAGAACAAGCCGGCGCCGGTGGTCCAGGCCGTTGAAACCCCGCCGCCTGCCCAGCCTACGTTGATGCATCAGCAACCCGTGCGGTCGGGGCAGCGTGTTTATGCCCGGTATCGCGACCTGATCGCCACGGCGACGGTCGGCGCCGGTGCCGAATTGATGGCTGACGGCTGCGTGCACATTTATGGTTCAATGCGCGGCCGCGTGATGGCCGGCGTGCGGGGCGATGTCACTGCCCGCGTCTTCTGCCAGGAATTCAACCCGGAGCTGGTGTCGATCGCCGGGGTCTTCCGGGTCTTCGAAACCCTGCCTCCCGACCTCGCGGGCAAACCCGTGCAGGCGTGGCTCGCCGGGGACGACCTCCGTTTCGCGCGCATTTTGTCTTGATGCAAAAGGCCGTCCATCGCCTTTTGCATGCGAAGCCGGCGAAAAATGTGATTTTCACCGGCTCTCGCACACCCGCTTTGGGCATTTGGGGAGATTGACCATTGACTGAGATCATCGTCGTTACATCGGGTAAGGGAGGCGTCGGCAAGACGACCACCTCGGCCAGCATCGCCTGCGGCCTCGCCAAGCGGGGCAAGAAAGTGGCGGTCATCGATTTCGACATCGGCCTGCGCAACCTCGACCTCATCATGGGCTGCGAACGGCGGGTCGTTTACGACTTCGTCAATGTCATCCAGGGCGAGTGCACCCTCAAGCAGGCCCTGATCAAGGACAAGCGGTTCGAGACGCTCTTCGTGCTGGCGGCTTCGCAGACGCGGGACAAGGATGCCCTGTCCGAGGAGGGGGTGAAGCGCGTCCTCGATGAGCTCGCCGCCGAGGGCTTCGACTACATCCTCTGCGACTCGCCGGCGGGCATCGAGAAGGGCGCCCACCTGGCCATGTACTTTGCCGACCGCGCCATCGTGGTCGTGAACCCGGAAGTGTCGTCGGTGCGCGATTCGGATCGCATCCTCGGCCTGCTCGCCAGCAAGACCGTGCAGGCCGAGAAGGGCAACGGCGGCGTCAAGGAGCACCTGCTCCTGACCCGTTACAGTCCCACGCGCGTCGCCACCGGCGAGATGCTGAGCGTCGGCGACGTGAAGGAAATCCTCGGGCTGGACGTCATCGGCGTCGTGCCGGAGTCGACGGACGTGCTGTCCGCCTCGAATGCCGGCACGCCGGTCATCCTCAATGAAACGAGCGACGTTTCCGGTGCCTACGAGGATGCGGTCGCGAGGCTCCTCGGGGAAGCGGTGCCGCTGCGGTTCGTGGATCCGCCGAAGAAGGGCTTCTTCGCCCGCCTGTTCGGAGGCTGACATGGGATTGCTTGACCTGTTTCGCCGCCAGCCTCCCTCGGCCAGCGTCGCCAAGGAACGCTTGCGCATCATCGTCGCCCAGGAACGCCGAGGGCGGAGCGGTGGTCCGGACTACCTGCCGCTGCTCCGCCGCGAGCTGCTCGAAGTCATCCGCAAGTACGTGAATGTCGACCCCGATGCCATCCAGGTCACCCTCGAACGCGAGGATGGCCACGAGGTCCTGGAGCTGTCGGTCGCCCTTCCGGGCAAGGCCTGACCGGAATTTGGGGACAGTCCCCGATTTCATGACACACGGAAAACTTAAAGTAGCTGCCGCCATTGCCGGTTCCTGGCTGTTGCTGGCAGCAGGAGTCATCGTGCTCTCCGCCCAGAGAGTGGTCACGCCGCAGATGGCGCTGCTGATGCTGGTCGCACTGACGGGCCTGTACGTCGGCTTCGGCGTGCTGATCGCGGTTTACCGGTTCATGTCCACGCTGAAGTAGGTCGCGCTGGCGGTTGCTCCCGATCTCGTCGCGTTGCTATAAGCGAGGCCATGACAACCCAACTTGAATCCCTTGAGCGCTGGTCCGTCATCGTTGCCGACACCGGCGACCTGGCGGCCATCGAACGCTTCCGGCCGCAGGACGCGACGACCAATCCCAGCCTGATCTATGCGGCTGCCCGCGATGCGAGGTTTCGTCCGCTGGTCGATGCAGCGCTCGCGAAGGTGGCGGGTGTTGCGGACCAGGAACAGCGGGCTGCGCGGCTGGTGGAAGAACTCTTCGTCGCCTTCGGGCGCCGCATCCTGGACCTGATTCCCGGCCGCGTGTCGACGGAGGTGGATGCGAAGCTGTCGTTCGACCAGGCGGCAACGATTGCCAAAGCCCATCGCCTGATCGACCTGTACGAGCAGGCCGGGATTTCGCGCGACCGCATCCTGATCAAGGTCGCGAGCACCTGGGAAGGCATCAAGGCGGCGGAGCAGCTGGAGCGGCAAGGCATCCACTGCAACCTGACGCTTCTCTTCAGCTTTGCGCAGGCCGTCGCGTGCGCCGATGCCGGCGTGACGCTGATCTCGCCCTTCGTCGGCAGGATCTACGACTGGTATCGCGCCGCCGGCGGGGGTGCCGAGATCGCGCCCGAGAACGATCCGGGAGTGGCGTCGGTCACGCGGATCTACCAGTACTACAAGAAGTTCGGTTACCCGACGCAGGTGATGGGTGCCAGTTTCCGCAAGGCGACGCAGATCCTCGACCTGGCAGGTTGCGACCTGTTGACGATCAGCCCGGACCTGCTCGCGAACCTGCAGGCAGCCAGCGGCGAAGTAACACCGAAACTGACTGTCGAATCAGCCAGTGCAGCGAGCATCGAACGCCTCCTTCTGGAGGAAGGGGCTTTCCGGTGGCTGCACAACGAGGACGCAATGGCGACCGAGAAACTTGCCGATGGCATCCGGCGCTTTCACGCCGATGGCGAGAAACTCGTCAGCTTCGCGTTCGGCTTGTCTCGCGGTTGAGTTGAATCAAAGAGCCGTGCAGGACACGCCCTGGCGGCGGAAGCCGTTGTCGCAGCGCCAGGCGTTGCCCGTGAAGTCAAGGTAGGCATTGGCCGGTACGGTGAGCTGCTTGCAGGCTGACCCTTCCTTCTGGAAGCCGCGCTCGCAGTTCCAGCTGTTGCCGGTGACATCCAGGTAGCCGTTGGCGGGAACCACTACCGTTGTGCAGCTGCGATTGCTGGCCACGAAGCCCCGCTCGCACTTCCAGTCATCGCCCGTGCGGACAAGGTAACCGTTCTCGGGAACATCCACGGCGCTGCAGGATTCCCCCACCGCCCGAAAGCCCCGCTCGCACTCCCAGCCACGACCGAAGGCCGAATCGGTGAGGTAAGCGTCGGCTGGCACCTTGATGGAGACGCAGGCGCCCCCCGACTTGCGATAGCCGCGCTCGCACTGCCAGCCCGGATTGACCGAGGTATCGTCCGCGAAGGCATGCTCGGGAATTTCGATGGCAACACATTGCGCGCCGGCCTTGATGTAGCCCCGCGAGCATTCCCATGCACCCCCATTGGCGCTGAGATAGGCGTTGCCCGGGATGGCAACGGGGACGCAGGCACCCTTGTCGACCCGGAAGCCGCGCGAACATTCCCACCCGTTGCCGTACCGGTTGGCTTGTGCATTCCCGGGTACCGCTTCCGGACGGGGTTGCGCGAAGGAGGGCATCGACAGGGCCAGCAGCAGTGCCGCGAACACGAGCGGTACCAGGGACGGAAGGCCAGTGCCCGAGGGCACTACAGATTGTCCGTCTTCCCCAGTGCCCGCGCCCTCGGGATCGGACAGCGGGTCCTTCCTGGCCGCCTTCTTGCGCAGCTTTTCTTCCTGCTTCTTGCGGCTCTGTTCTTCCCGCTGCTTCTTCTGGTGTCGGTAATTGGGTTTGGCCACGGTGCTTTCCTTTGAGACCGGCGGTGCCGGCCTGCCTGTGTCCTACCAGCCCCACGCGGCCCACACGGAAACCGCGGACTTGCCGCTCATGCCGGTGCTTACTGCCCGCAGGTACTGGACAGGGTCGAGATGGGTCAGGATGGATTGTGTGTGCAGCGGCCCGAGGTCGATCCACGGCGCTGTCTTCGCGATCCTGCCCTGCACGCGAACGGTTGCAATGCCCTCGATGGCAATCTGCAGGGCCATCTTTGCCGGCGGCTCGCGTGTGCCGACGGCGCGGACGCTGGTCTCAGGTCCCGTTGTATCGGATGTCACCTTGTCGAGCAGCGCGGCCAGGAACATTCAGGTAGCCGCAGTCGTGACAGCAGGCTGGCGGCGTCGCGTCTGTTCGGCCAGGACGTCTGCGACAGGCAGATCCGTCTGCTGCGCGATGATGCCGATGAGCTTGTGCGTTGCCACGCGGGGCAGGGACAGCCCGTGCAGCTGTTCCCAGATGCGAATGCGCTCTTCCGGGGGACGCATCGGCGAGGTCTGCGACAACAGCCGGACCTGTCTTTCCGCTTCGCGCTCCTGGTCTTCCTTGAGGACCTGGGCCCGCTGTTCGCTCACAGTGCGATAGGGCAGAGGCGTCGGCGAGAACAGATCGACGGCGCGTATCGGTTCGGGCTGGGTCCGGTAGGAAGCGCTCTTGGCTGGGTCTGACATGACTGTCCCTCACGGAAGTAACCAAAGGAGCCTCCGCCTCTGGCAACGCGGAGAAACTGGGGCACGGCCTTGAAGGCCACGATGCCGGGGAGTGCCAGACGGCAGAAAGACCGGCTGGGGAATACATCGCCGCGGAAGCCGTGCTGCAAACCGTGGCTGCCGGGCTGAAAGGTGCGATTGACTATACGCCTGGCCTTAAGGGTTTGCTCGGGTGTTTGCCCCCCGCCCTCGGGTTTCCATGGGCTTTTCGGTTAGCATTGCGGCATGCACCGTTACCTCTTGATGCCGGCAGTGATGGGTATCGTGTTCGCCGCCACGGCCGTGCATGCGCATCACTCGATTGCGGCCGTCTATGACGGCAGCCGCCAACTCATCGTGGAAGGGGTCGTGACGCGTTTCGATTTCATTCATCCGCATCCCTTCATCACGCTGACCGTCAAGCCAGAGGGTGCCGCCGACCAGTCTTGGCGCCTCGAGATGGACAATCGTTTCGAGCTGGCCGCGATCGGTGTCACTGCCGACACGTTCAAGCCCGGCGATCGTGTGGTTGTGACGGGCAGTCCCGGCCGCACACAGCCCGCGACACTCTATATCCGCAAACTCGAACGGCCCGCGGACGGCTTCGAGTATGAACAGGTGGGCTCCAGTCCCCGCATCAGTCAATGACCCGGAACAGACAGACCGCGACTGATACCTTCGATGCTTCGTACTACCGCCGCTTCTACCTGACGCGCGCCACGCGAGCGATGAGCCGCGACGAAGCGGAGCGTCGTGGCGCGCTGATTGCCGCTGCCATCCGGCAGATGGAGATTCCCGTGGCGCGCATGCTCGACATGGGGTGCGGCCTCGGGTGGTTTCGCAAGCCGTTGCTCAGGTCGTTTCCGCGTGCCACCTACACGGGGGTCGAATTCAGCGAATACCTCTGCAAGGAGTACGGCTGGACTCGAGGCTCGGTAGTCGACTACCACGGCCGCGGGACGTTTGATCTCG
>JANNNQ010000210.1:0-10423 GCA_031398625.1 Pseudomonadota bacterium | reverse complement strand
GCCAGCCGTCCGGCCGTGCGCATTCCGTCCTGTTCCGCGGGGGTCTTGAAGGTGACGTGCATGGGCAGTTCAGCCCGCGGGGGCCTCTCCTGGGCTACGGAGGGGGCGGCAGGCCAGATCATGAATACGGGGTCAGCTCTGGGTCGCGGAGGCGGCAGGGTGGGCGTCCGGGCATTCCACGGGGGACAAGGCCTGGGGGACGCACATTTCGTGCCGTTGGATAAGCATCGAGTTTATGGTATAAAGCGCGCGCTTTTTTGGCAACGAAAACCACACACGTACCGTCACTTGCGACGGGGTGCTCCGGAATCAACCTTGAAGGGTCGTACCGGGGTCGTCGCAAGGGGTCCGTGGCGGCTCAACCCCGACAGGAGATTCGTATCATGACTGGCATGTCCATGCGACAGATGCTGGAAGCGGGTGTTCATTTCGGACATCAGACCCGCTTCTGGAACCCGAAGATGGCGACGTTCATTTTCGGCGAACGTAACCGTATCCACATCATCAACCTCGAAAAGACGCTGCCCCTCTACAACGAGGCGGCGACCTTCATCAAGCAGATCGTCGCAGACGGCGGCCGCGTGCTGTTCGTCGGCACGAAGCGTTCCGCGCGCGATTCGATCAAGAAGGAAGCGGCCCGCTGCGGCATGCCCTACGTCAGCCATCGCTGGCTCGGCGGCATGCTCACCAATTTCAAGACCGTGCGGCAGTCCATCCGCCGCCTGACCGATCTCGACGAGATGGCTGCGAACGGCACTCTCGAACAGCACAACAAGCGTGAGGCGCAAGGCCTGCGCCGCGAGCGCGACAAGCTCGAGCACAGCCTCGGCGGCATCAAGGAGATGGATGCCCTGCCGGACGTGGTCTTCGTGATCGACGTCGGTCACGAGAAGATCGCGCTGCAGGAAGCGCGCAAGCTCGGCATCCCGGTCGTGGCCATCGTCGATACCAACTGCTCGCCCGAAGGCGTGGATTACGTGATTCCCGGCAACGATGACGCCATGCGCGCCATCCAGTTGTACACCGCCGGCATTGCCGATTCCGTGCTCGAAGGCCGCTCCTCGTTGCCTGAAGTGCCGGTCGGAGAAGACGAGTTCGTCGAACTCGACGAGGATGGCAAGCCGAAGCCGAAGCCGGGCGCCGCCCCGCAGCGGCGCGGCAGGACCGCCGCCGTCAAGAAGAAGCCAGTTGCCCGCCGCGTGCCCGCTGCAGAAGGCGAAGTTGTTGCGGAAGTCGCTGAAGTTGCCGCTGTGGAAGTGATCGAGCCGGCGCTTGCCGAGGATGTCGAGACGCCGGCGGACATTCGCCTGTTCACGGCGACCCGCCCGACAGGCAGGCGCCGTGGCGAGCCAGGCGAAGCGGAAGCGGAGTAAGACATGGCCCCAAGTTCGATAGTTGGCGCAGAAGCAGTGAAGGTGCTGCGCGAGCGCACCGGCGCCGGGATGATGGAATGCAAGAAGGCGCTGGTCGAGGTCGGTGGTGATCTCGAGGCAGCGGCCGAGCTGATGCGGAAGTCGGGCCTCGCGAAGGCCGACAAGAAGGCGAGCCGCGTTGCGGCCGAGGGCGTGATCGTCATCGAGCGCAGCAGCGACGGCAAGCGCGGGGCGATCGTCGAAATCAACTGCGAAACCGATTTCGTGGCCCGCGAAGCCGATTTCCAGTCGTTTGCCGCCCTCGTCGGCAGGCTGGTGCTGCAGCACCGGCCCGCGGATCTCGTGGCCCTGGCCGCGCTCAAGTCCGAAGCGGGTACTACGGTTGACGAGCAGCGCCGCGTGCTGATCGCGAAAATCGGCGAGAACATCAGCGTACGGCGCTTCGTCGTGCTCGAAGCCCCGAAGCTTCTCGGTGCCTATCTGCATGGCACGCGCATCGGCGCCCTGGTCACGATGAAGGCGGGCGACGAAGCCCTGGCCAAGGATGTCGCGATGCACGTGGCGGCCATCAATCCGGCCCGGCTGTCCGCGAGCGAAGTGCCTGCGGAAGAGGTCGCCAAGGAACGCGAGATCCAGCTGGAGCAGGCCAGAAGCGATCCCAGGAACAAGGGCAAGCCCGAGGCCATCGTGGGCAGGATCGTCGAAGGCCGCATCGCCAAGTGGCTGAACGAAGTCACGCTGCTGGGCCAGCCGTTCGTCAAGGACGACAAGCAGACGGTGCAGCAATACCTCGAGCAGGCTGGCGGCGAAGTCGCTGCCTTTGTCCGCTTCGAGGTCGGCTCCGGCATCGAGAAGAAGCAGGAAGATTTTGCAGCCGAAGTGATGAAGCAAGCAGGTCTGGCGCCGCAGTCCTGAGGGGCGGGGGCCTGAAGGACTGGCAGGATCCGGACTGGCCTGGAAGCCGCCCAAGGCCGGTTCTGGCCGCGCGGGCGATGCAACTGGAACCCCGCTGCATGCGGGGTTCCCTATAATCGGCGCCGGTCCATCGCAGGCGAGCTCCATGACAGGCAATCCGGCAGAGTCCCCATCCAGGTCCCGCAACGGTACGGGTCTCAAGCGCATCCTGCTGAAGCTGTCCGGCGAAGCCCTGATGGGGCAGGAGGACTACGGTATCGACCCGCTGATGATCAAGCGGATTGCCGCCGAGATCCGCGAAGTGCACGAACTCGGGCTCGAAGTCGCCATTGTCATCGGGGGTGGCAACATCTTCCGCGGCGCCGGTCTCGCCCGGGCAGGCATGGACCGCGTGACGGCCGACCACATGGGCATGCTCGCCACGGTGCTCAACTCCCTGGCCCTCCAGGACGCCCTCGAGGCCCTCGGCACCTATGTGCGGGTGATGTCCGCCATCCGCATCAACGAGGTGTGTGAGGAATACATCCGCCGGCGTGCCGTGCGCCATCTCGAAAAGGGTCGCGTCGTGGTGTTTGCCGCGGGTACGGGCAATCCCTTCTTCACCACCGATACCGCTGCCAGCCTGCGCGCCATCGAGATCGAGGCCGACCTGTTGCTCAAGGCCACCAAGGTCAATGGCATCTTTTCGGACGATCCGGTCAGGAATCCGGCCGCCACGCGTTACGAGAAGCTTACCTTCGACAAGGTGCTTTCGGACCGCCTGAACGTGATGGACGCCACCGCGATCGTCATGTGCCGCGACAATGACCTGCCCCTGCGCGTATTCGACCTGAACCAGCCCGGCGAGCTGCTGCGCATCGTCCGCGGCGAGGACGTCGGCACGCTGGTTACCAATCCCTGACTTCAAGCCGATGCTGCGAGCGGACTCCCGGAGACACCCATGATCGATGACATCAAGAAAGATGCGACCGACCGCATGCAGAAGTGCGTGGGCGCGTTGCGCAACGATCTCAAGAAGCTGCGAACCGGCAGGGCGAATGCCAGCCTGCTGGACCACATCCGCGTGGATTTCTACGGCACCGAGTCGCCTCTATCGCAGGTTGCGAACATCGTGGTCGAGGACTCGCGCACCCTCGTCGTGACGCCATGGGACAAGTCCATGGTGCAGCCGATCGAAAAGGCGATCATGAAGTCCGACCTCGGGCTCATGCCGAACACGGCGGGTACGGTCATCCGCGTGCCGATGCCGGCCCTGACCGAGGAACGCCGCCGGGAAATGACGAAGGTGGTGCGCCATGAAGCCGAGAATGCGCGGGTGGCCGTCCGCAATGTGCGCCGCGACGTGCTCGGGGACCTCAAGGAACTGCTGAAGGAAAAGCTCGTCTCGCAGGACGACGAGCGGCGCGGGCAGGACGACATCCAGAAACTGACCGACCGCTTCGTCGCGGAGATCGAAACGGTGCTGGTCGAAAAGGAAAAGGAGCTGCTGCAGGTCTGAACGAGACTGCAGTGCCCCCGACATGACCTCCGCCACGGCTGTCCCGCGCCACATCGCCGTCATCATGGATGGCAATGGCCGCTGGGCGGCTGCGCGGTCGCTGCCCCGGCATGCCGGGCACCGGGCCGGACTGAAAGCCGTGCGCGCGACCGTCGAGTCGTGTGCCAAGGCAGGCGTTGAAGTGCTGACGCTGTTTGCCTTCTCGAGCGAGAACTGGAACCGGCCGCGCGAGGAAGTCAGCCGTCTGATGGGGCTGTTCCTCGAGGTTATCGACAGGGAAATCAATAACCTGCATAAAAACCAGATCCGCCTGCGCTTCATCGGCAACCTCCAACAGCTGTCGCCGGCATTGCAGGAACGGATGCAGGCGGCGCAGGCAAGGACGGCCGCGAATACCCGTCTCACGGTCGTCATCGCCATGGCGTACGGCGGGCGCTGGGACATCGTGCAAGCCGCCGCGTCCCTGGCCCGACAGGTCGCCGCCGGGACGCTGGATCCCGCGCTGGTCGATGAGACGCTTTTCGGCAGCCGGCTGGAGCTTGCGGGGCTCCCCGATCCGGACCTGTTCATCCGGACCGGTGGCGAACAGCGCGTCAGCAACTTCCTGCTGTGGAATCTGGCTTACACCGAGCTCTATTTCTGCGAGGCACTCTGGCCCGATTTCGGCGAACCGGAGCTTGCGGCCGCACTCGCGCAATTTGCCCGGCGCGAG
Source organism: Pseudomonadota bacterium (assembly GCA_031398625.1). Classification (GTDB taxonomy): domain Bacteria; phylum Pseudomonadota; class Gammaproteobacteria; order Steroidobacterales; family Steroidobacteraceae; genus CAIUGU01. Next base: position 5,925 of record JANNNQ010000210.1, on the reverse strand, counting down.
CGCCGTTTCGGCCTGACCCCTGCGCAACGGGCCGGGGCGGCGGAGTAAAGGCGGTGCTGAAGCAACGGCTGTTGACGGCCCTGATCCTGGTGCCTCTCTTCCTGGTGATCCTGCTGGTGCTGCCGCAGTCCGTCGGCGTCCTGGTGTTCACGCTGATGGTCCTCGTAGGGGCGTGGGAATGGTCGGCTTTCCTCCGCACCGGCAACCCTGTGGCGCGTGCCGGCTATGTCCTGGCCGCGGCGGCGCTCATGGCGCTGGCCTGGCGGGCCGGAATGACCGCCGAGGGGCTGCGCTGGCTGCTGGCGGGTTCGCTGGCCTGGTGGTTCGTCGCCTTCATCTGGCTCAGTGGCTTTCCCGGCCGGGTGAATGCGGCTGCCGCCGGCGTCGCCGGTCTTTGTGTCCTGGTGCCGGCCTGGGTCGCGCTCAGCCGATTGCATCTTGCGGCGCCCGTGGGGCCCCAATGGGTGGTTTTCCTGCTGGTCATGGTCTCGCTGGCGGACGTGGGTGCGTACTTCGCCGGGCGGCAGTTCGGGCGCCTGAAGCTCGCGCCACGAGTCAGCCCGGGCAAGACGTGGGAGGGCCTGTTCGGCGGCGTCCTGCTGGCGATGTGCGCGGCATTGGCTGCCGCAGCCTGGTTTTCGGCCCCTGTCGGACCGTTCCTGGCGCTGTGTGCAGCGGTGGTGCTGCTTTCCGTCATCGGCGACCTGACGGAGAGCCTCTTCAAGCGCTACGCCGGCCTCAAGGACAGCGGCACGATCTTCCCGGGCCACGGCGGCGTCCTGGACCGGATCGACAGCGTGACGGCGGCGGCGCCGCTGTTCCTGTTCGGCCTCGGCTGGTTCGGGATCCTGTCGTGACGGTCCGGGTGGGCGTGGCGGTCCTCGGCTCCACGGGGAGCATCGGAGCCAGCACGCTCGACGTCCTGGCCCGGCACAGCGACCGGTTCCGCGTGGTCGCGCTCGGGGCCCGTGACAACGTGCAACGGCTGCAGGCCCAGTGCCTCACTTGTCAGCCGGACTTCGCCGTCTTGACTGAACCTGGAGCCGCCCGGCAGCTGGCCGCTGGCCTCGCGGCTGCCGGCTGTCGGACCCGCGTGCTGGCAGGCGGGGCCGCTCTCGACGAAATCGCTGCCCACCCGGATGTGGACTACGTCATGGCGGCGATCGTGGGCGCTGCCGGTCTGGCGTCCACGCTGTCCGCGGCCCGGCACGGGAAGCGCGTCTTGCTGGCGAACAAGGAAGCGCTCGTCATGTCCGGGCCGCTGCTGATGGAAGCGGTGGCGTCCGGTGGGGCGGCGCTCATACCGATCGACAGCGAACACAACGCCATCTTCCAGTGCCTGCCGCCGCCAGGTGCGGAGTCGCGGCGCGGTGTCCGCCGTATCCTGCTGACCGCTTCTGGCGGCCCCTTCCTCAGGTCACCACCCGCGGACCTCGAGCGCGCAACCCCCGAGGCGGCCTGCGCCCATCCAAAATGGGTCATGGGGCGCAAGATCTCCGTCGATTCAGCCACGCTGATGAACAAGGGACTGGAGCTGATCGAGGCCTGCCTGCTGTTCGGTGTGCCCCCCTCGCAGGTCGAGATCGTGGTGCACCCGCAAAGCATCGTGCACTCGATGGTCGAGTACCTGGACGGCTCCGTGCTGGCCCAGCTCGGCAATCCCGACATGCGGGTCCCGATCGCCCATGCACTCGGCTGGCCAGAGCGTCTGGCCTCGGGTGTAGAATCCCTCGACCTGATCAAGATGGGACGGCTCGACTTCGAGTCTCCGGACTTCGCGCGCTTTCCCTGCCTCACGCTCGCGCGGGCGGCCGCTGAAGCGGGAGGCACGGCACCGGCCGTCCTGAACGCCGCTAACGAAGTGGCAGTGTCGGCCTTCCTGGAGCGCCGCCTGGCATTCACGAGGATTCCTGTTGTGATCGACCAGGTCATGAACGCCCACCGGCATACCGCGGTCCAGACGCTGGACGATGTCCTGGCCGCCGATGGCTGGGCAAGAACCTGTGCGGCGGCGGTGATGGCACCCCTCGCGGGAGTGTGTGCATGACGACCCTGATGACCCTGGCTACCACCGTCCTCGCGTTCATCGTCGCGATCGGCGTGCTCGTGGCTGTCCACGAGTTCGGCCATTTCTGGGTTGCCCGCCGGCTGGGCATCAAGGTACTCAAGTTTTCCATCGGCTTCGGCCGGCCGCTCTGGAGCCGCAAGGCCGCGGATGGGGTCGAGTACGTGATTGCCGCGATTCCGCTGGGGGGGTACGTCAAGCTGCTCGACGAACGCGAAGGCAACGTCCCGGTGGAGGATCTGCCCAAGGCTTTCACGCAGGCCCCCATCTGGAAACGCATTGCGGTGCTGGTGGCAGGGGCGGCCTTCAATTTCCTGTTTGCCATCCTGGCCTACTGGATCCTGCTGATGGCGGGCGTACCCAGCCTCAGGCCGGTCGTGGGCGAGGTCGTGCCGGATTCGATTGCCGCCCAGGCTGGCCTGCGGTCGGATGACGAGATCCTCGTGGTCGGGGGCCGGGAAGTCGCGACCCGGGAGGCTGCCCTCCTCGGGATTTTCGAGGACCTGGTCGATGACGGCACCGTCGAGCTCGAAGTTTCGGGGCCAACCGGCAGCGATCGGCAGCTGCGCTTCGAAGTCGGGGATCGCCGCTCCGAACTCGCGCAACCGGATGCCCTGTTCCCCGGGCTGGGATTTGAATTCTGGTCACCCCGGGTTCCCGCCGTCGTCGGGGCCGTTGTCGATGGCAGTCCGGCGCAGGGAGCAGGCCTCCTCGCGGGCGACGAGATCACGGCGCTCGACGGCGAGCCGGTCGCGAGCTTCCGGCAACTGGTCGGCCTCGTTGAGCCGCGGTTCGATCGCGAGGTCGTGCTGGACGTACGCCGGGTGGAGGGGGGGTCGACGTCGACCATTCAGGTGCCGGTCAGGGTGGGCGGCGATACTGTCGACGGACGCCGGGTAGGCCGGTTGGGGATTCAGCAGACCGGAGGCGCGTTCCCCCCCGAGATGGTCGCCCTGCAACAGTACGGTCCGGTGGAGGCGCTCGCCAAGGGCGCCGGCAAGACGTGGGAAACCACTGCGTTCACGCTGAAAATGATCTGGAACATGGTGGCCGGCAACGTGTCGGTGAAGACGCTGTCCGGGCCGATCACGATCGCCGAGTTTTCCGGCGTGGCTGCGAGACAAGGTGTGCTGTCGTTCCTCAACATGCTGGCGCTCATCAGTATCTCGCTGGGAGTCATGAACCTGCTGCCGATTCCGCTGCTCGATGGCGGGCAGGTGGTCTACCAGCTCGCGGAACTGGTCAAGGGCCGGCCGGTCTCAGAACGTGCACAGATCTTCGGCCAGCAGGTCGGTATCGCGTTGCTGCTCCTGCTCATGGGGCTCGCCTTCTACAACGACATTGCCCGACATCTGGGCTGAGACCCAAGGTCCCTTCATGTTGCTGAGATTCATGGTTCATTCGACGCTCGCGCTCGCCGCGGCCGGCACCGTTCTCGCCCAGGAACTGCCCGCGACTGCCGGTTCGGCGGGGAGCGAGTTCACCGTCGGCAACATCCGTGTCGAAGGACTCCAGCGTATTTCCGAAGGCACGGTATACAACTACCTGCCTGTCAATATCGGCGACCGCCTCGACCGCCGCCGGCTCGACGAAGCGCTGAAGGCGATCTATGCCACCGGCTTTTTCCGCGACGTCCAGCTGCGCCGCGACGGTGGCACGCTCGTGGTCGTCGTGCAGGAACGGCCTTCGATCGAGAGTTTCGACATCCAGGGCAACAAGGACATCAAGACCGAAGACCTGCAGACCTCGCTCAACAACGTCGGGTTGGCACCTGGCAAGACATTCGACCAGTCGGTGCTGGATGAAGTCGAGCGCTTCATGACGGAGCAGTATTTCTCGCGCGGCAAGTACGCGGTCCAGATCGACGCCAAGGTCGAGGAAGTGCCCGGCAACCGCGTGAAGATCGCCATCGACATCGTTGAAGGGGCCCGCGCCCGCATCCGCCAGATCAATGTCGTCGGCAACACGACTTTCCCGGACGACGACCTGCTCGATGCGTTCAAGCTCAAGACGCCGAACCTGCTGTCGTTCTATCGCCAGGACGACCGCTATGCGAAGGAATCGCTCACGGGTGACCTGGAAACGCTGCGTTCGTTCTACATGGACCGCGGTTACGCGAACTTCCGGATCGACTCCGCGCAGGTGGCCATCGCACCCGAGAAGGACGACATGTTCGTGACGGTCAATGTCACGGAGGGCGAGCTGTTCAAGGTGTCGGAGGTGAAGCTGGCCGGCAACATGGTCGTGCCGGAGGCGGATCTCAAGCAGTTCATCTTCATCAAGCCGGGCGATACCTACTCGCGGCGGATGATCACGCAGAGCACCGAGACGATGAATCTCCGCCTGGGGCTGGATGGCTATGCCTTCGCCAAGATCGATGCCGTGCCGCAGACCAATCCGGAGACCAACGAGATCTCGCTGACCTTCCTGGTGGAGCCCGGCAACCGCGTGTATGTCCGGCGCATCAACTTCAACGGCACCTCCAGCGTGAACGACGAAGTATTCCGTCGCGAAATGCGCCAGCTCGAGGGCGGGTATCTGTCGAACGCGGCGGTGGACCGCTCCAAGGAGCGTATCCAGCGGCTGCCGTTCATCGAGGAAGTCGAAGTCGAAACCCAGCCGTTACCGGGCTCTCCCGATCTGGTCGACGTGAATTTCCAGATCAAGGAAGGCCTGCCGGGCCAGTTCACCGCGGGCGTCGGCTATTCGGAATCGCAGTCGGTGATCCTGAATGGCGGCTTCACGCACACGAACTTCATGGGCACGGGCAATCGCGTGGCCGTCGACATCAACTCCGGCCGGTACCAGAAGAACTTCTCCTTCTCGCACACCGACCCGTACACGACGATCGATGGTGTGTCGCGAACCCTGTCGCTCGGCTATCGCGACGTCACGCAATACACGTCGGCGGCTTCGGACTTCTCGACCGAGACAATCAGCGCCGGTATCGACTACGGGTATCCGTTGACGGAGTTCCAGAGCATCCGGGCCGGCCTGTCCTTCCAGCGGGCCGACCTGTTCGCACCGTACGGCACGAGCGAATCGATCGACTGGGTGCAGAACAACGGCAAGCCTTACATTACCCAGTACGACAATGGCGACGGCACGTTCACGGATTTCTACGGCACCAAGTTCGATACGTACGAGGTCAATCTTGGCTGGGGTTATGACTCGCGGAACCGCGCGATCTTCGCCGATCGCGGGGCGCGGCACCGGCTGAACCTGTCGTATGCACTGCCCGGCAGCGACATCGAGTTCTGGACTGCGCGCCTCGATGCACTGAAGTTCGTGCCGCTCTTCGGCAATTTCACGCTCATGCTGAATGGCGAGGTCAACTACGGCCAGGCGCTGGGCGACACCACATCGTATCCTCCGTACCGCCTGTACTTTGCGGGTGGCCCGGAATCAGTGCGCGGTTATCGCGAGAACCGGCTGGGGCCGAAGGACAGCCTCGGCAATCCCTACGGCGGCAACCTAAAGATTTCCGGACAGCTTGAGGTGCTGTTGCCGGTTCCCGAACGGTTCCGCAACAGTGCCCGGGCCAGCCTCTTCTTCGATATCGGCAATGTATTTTCGACCGAAGACGTCGTTTTCCTCGGGACTGACGGGGTGACGCCGGTCGATTACGGCTTCGACTATGCTAACTTGAAGCAATCGGTCGGCGTGGCAGTGCAATGGCTCGCGCCGCTCGGCGTGTTCCGGTTCAGTTACGGCGTTGCCCTCAACGCGAACGACGCCACGGGCGTCCTGTACGAAGACGAGCGGGAAGGCTTCCAGTTCTCGGTCGGCCAGGCGTTCTGATTTGGTTTGCGCAAAGGGCCGTCCTGGCCTTTTGTGCGAAGTGCCGGCGAAGAATGTGA
>JANNNQ010000166.1:0-1500 GCA_031398625.1 Pseudomonadota bacterium | reverse complement strand
GTCTGCCTGATGAAGAAAACCGGTGGCAAAAGTGGCACCTACCTGAGAACCGCTTGATGATCGTCCGACTCAAACCCGGACGCGAAGGACCAGTGCGCGCTGGACATCCCTGGGTATTTTCTGGAGCGATTGCGCGCATTGAGGGTGAAGAAACGGCAGGGGCACTGGCCCAGGTCATCAGTGCGGATGGCTTGCGCATCGGGACCGGCTATCTCAATGCGCGCTGTTCCATTACCGTTCGCCTCCTGACCTGGCAGGATGAAGCCATTGATGTCCGTTTCATTCGTCGGCGTATCGAAGCAGCCTTGGCGTTACGCCAGGCAACGCTCCCTCCGCACACAACTGGCTATCGCCTCATCAATGGAGAAGGCGACTTCCTTCCTGGCCTCGTCGTCGATGTGTATGGGGATTTCATCGTCTGCCAATTTCTCACCGCGGGTGCTGACCGTCTCAAACCGCTCGTGGTCGAGGTGCTCGTCGCGTTGCTTGCTCCGCAGGGAATTTACGAGAAAAGTGAAGGGAGTGTCCGCCACGAAGAAGGGCTGCCAAACGCGGCGGGTGCCCTGTGGGGACAAGAGCCTCCTACGCTCATTACGATAGAAGAAAATGGCTGCCGATTTTTCATTCAGGTGCAAAGCGGGCAGAAGACCGGGTTTTTCCTCGACCAGCGGAACAATCGCGCGCTGGTCGGCAGTCTGTCCGGCGGCAAACGTATGCTGAATGGCTTTTCTTATAGTGGAGGGTTTGGGATAGTCGCCGCAAAACAGGGAGCGCAACGGGTAGTCTCGGTTGACAGTTCGGCTGCGGCACTGCACCTGGCGCGGCAAAATTGGCAGGGCAATGATCTCCCGGATACCCTGGGAGAATATATCCAAGCCGATATGTTCTCCTATTTGCGTGAAACCACTGAAGTTTTCGATGTGATCGTTCTTGACCCGCCTCCATTTATTCGTCGCCGGCAGGATGTTCGTGCCGGTGTCAAAGGCTACAAGGAGATCAATCTTCAGGCGTTGCGGCTCCTTCCCCCTGGCGGGTTACTCTTCTCTTTTAGCTGTTCACAGCATCTTCCCATGCAGGATTTCTTGCAAACCGTGCTCTTTGCCGCCGCCGATGCGCGACGGCGCGTACAAATCCTTCAACACTTGGAGCCAGGGGCGGACCACCCCGTCAATTTGGCTCATAGCGAAGGTTCTTACTTGAAAGGGGTTTGGCTGCGGGTGGGGGATTGAACTTCCCCCATGTACATGTGAATATGCCGGGCTAAATTCTCGTCTAACCCAAACCTAAGTAGGACAATCGTAACTCAACTTCATTCAGCAACAACTCGTTGCCCTTTTCTTATTGCTGATGACCGCGAATCTGTCTCACTCCATCCATTGAACCGTAGCAGGAGCGAGAGTTTTCTCGCTAGCGAACATGGTGGAGTTTTCATTAACTATCGACTTCTTCCAAAAAAAGTCGGGAGAAGTCAGGAGGTACAGTATCCATGAAGGCTCGTCC
>JANNNQ010000162.1:0-12209 GCA_031398625.1 Pseudomonadota bacterium | reverse complement strand
CCTCGGAAATCGCTGCGTCCGCCTTGCGGATCCCCTCCGTGATGAACAGCGGGAAGTGTGGGTTGGCCAGCTTCTCGCGATTCGCGGGGTGGACGTCGATCACCATCTTCGACTTGGCCGGCGTCTCGTACTTGACGGGCTTGCCGGCGTCATTTCGCCGGGGCGAGTCGGGACGGCTCTGGTAGACGGCGATCTCGCCCTGGATGTCGAAGACGGGGATCACGAGGCTGGGCACGATCTGCTGTCGCTTGCCGAACAGGACGGCGGCGTATCGCTCGCCAGCGGCTGTTTCGACAATGGCCCGGCGGCCATAGCATTCCACGACACGTGCATGCACTGCCGTGCCTGCGATTTCTGCCTTCAAGGTGCTGCCCCGGCCAGCTGCTGCAGCCTTTCCATGCGGACCAGGGCAGGGGGATGCGAATAATAGAACGCGGCATATACCGGGTCCGGAGTAAGCGTGGTCGCATTGTCGCGGTAGAGCTTGACCAGGGCATCAATGAGGTGCCTGGCCCTCGCTTGCGTGCTCGCGAATTCATCCGCTTCAAACTCGTGGCGCCGCGACCACGATGCCCCGATTGGAGTCAGGAAGAACGTCACTACCGGCGTCGCCAGCATGAACAGCAGCAATGCGGCGTGGTGCGAAGGCGCTTCTGCGCCCAGCGCGGTATAGAACCCCGGCCAGGCGGCAAGCTGGCCGAGGATGGCGAGCCCCGCGAAGGCCGTCAGCAGCGAAACCATGAGTCGCTTGCGGACATGATGGAGACGGAAATGGCCGAGCTCATGGGCGAGTACGGCCTCGATCTCCTCGGGCAGCAGACGTTCGATCAGGGTATCGAAGAAGACGATCCGCTTGTTGCGGCCGATACCCGTGAAGTACGCATTGCCGTGACTCGAGCGCCGCGATCCATCCATGACGAAGATACCGCGCGACGCGAAGCCGCAGCGTGCCAGCAGGCCTTCGACGCGTGTACGGAGCGCGGGATCCTCAAGAGGAGTGAACTTGTTGAACAGCGGTGCAATGAAGCCAGGCCAGGCCCACATCATGACCAGCATGAACAGTACCCACAGTGCAAAGGCGAACACCCACCAGTACGCCCCCGCGCGCTCCATGAGCGCCAGGAAGGCCAGCAGCAGCGGTGTGCCCAGTGCGACACCCAGTGCCAGGCTCCTGGCCAGGTCGATCGCATACTGCTTGGGCGTGGTACGGTTGAAGCCGAATCCTGCCTCGACGCGAAACGTCCGCCAGACCGAGAGCGGCAGATCGACGATCGCCATCACGAGCATGACGGTGGCGATGACCGCGGTACCCTGCCAGAGAGTGCTTAGTCCTGCTTGCCGCCAGGCGGCATCGATCGCAGCAAGGCCGCCACCCACGGTCAAAGCCAGCAGCAGTGCGGTGCCAACAAGGATATCGATGACCGTCAGGCGCGCGTGGGCCAGCGTGAAATCGGCAGCGCGACGGTGTTCCTCTGCACTGATCACGGATGCGAAAGCGGGCGGGACGGCGTCCCTGAACGCACCAACCGTTGCGGCTTGCCTGCGCAGCAGCCACAGGCGCAGGCAGGCTCCGGCAACGGCGAGAAACACGAAGGCAGCGGTCAGCAGCGGCATCAACCGGATTCTAGCAATTCACGGGTGGCGCCGGGCTGCCCTTCCTGCTCAAGTGAGCTACTCATGCCGGTCTCTGCTGTTATTCTCGGACCCAACATCAGGGAAAACAGGTATGCCCACCATGAATGCTGCTGCAGGAACTACCCGATGAACGGCCATGATCCCGACCGCCTCATCTGGATCGATCTGGAAATGACCGGCCTGAAAACGGACACGGATTCCATCATCGAGATCGCAACGATCGTGACCGACCGGAATCTCGAGATCCTTGCAGAAGGACCGGTCCTCGCGATTCATCGCCCGGCCGCTGTGCTTGAGGGAATGGATGAATGGAACCGGCGGCAGCACGGGTCCTCGGGCCTCGTGAATCGGGTTCGCGAGAGCCGGACCGATGTGGCTGCCGCCGAGCGGCAGACGCTGGCATTCCTGGCTGACTGGGTGGAAGCAGGTGCTTCCCCGATGTGCGGCAACAGCATCTGCCAGGATCGGCGCTTCCTTGCCCGCGAGATGCCTGAACTCGAACGCTACTTCCATTACCGCAATCTGGATGTGAGCACGCTCAAGGAACTCGCACGCCGCTGGGCACCCCACGTCCTCAGCGGAGTGCAGAAGAAATCGGCTCATCTTGCGCTCGACGATATCCGTGAATCGGTCCGCGAACTGCAACATTACCGCCAGCATTTCCTGCGCGTGGTTTGATATATTCGATTCATGATCACCGACAGCCTTTGTCCGGTCGCGTGGACTGCCAGGCCCGGCAGCTTTGTCGGGTTGATGACGCTTTACGAAAGCAACTACGTCCGGCTCGGATGGCTGGTGCCGGATTTCGCGGCAGTGGAGGGCGCGCTCGTGTCGAATGTGCCGGGTGACTGTCCGCTCACGCTGAAGCTCGGGGAGCGCAGCCGTTACACCACGACGTTTGCGCTGACCTACCTGTTCGAAGATCCCGCGGGCGTGATCGCGGATCCGGATCTGGAGATCCGCATCTACCACGATGCACGGCTCGCGGAAGTCAGCCGTTGCGCCCGCTGGCACCGCCACGAGGTGTTGACATCCATCCGCTCCGACCTGGGCCGGCAACTGGGCGACCGCTGGTTGCGCAACATCATGCTCAACAAATGGCTCGACTACTGCGTCGGACGCGGTCATCGGTTTGCCGCTACAACGCCCTGAAGAGCGCGGCCTGCTCTCCCGGACCCCTCCCAAGCGCCGTAGCTGCCGGTTCCCATGAGCATCGTGGATCAGTTCAGCACCCTCCGGCAGCGCCTGCCGGGTTCGCGACCGCCTGCCGAAGACGAGCGGTTGTTGCAGCTGTTCCGCAACCGGGCTGAACTCAAGAAGGAGTTCTCGGGGCTGCAGGACGAGCGCCACGAGCTGCTGGAGAAGCTGAAGCGGCAGGAAAGCTCAACGCAGCGGGCGAAGGAGCAGCTGCAGCAGCTGGAGGAGTATCTCGGCAATCCGGACGTGGGGCTGCAGTCACTCGCGTTCTTCCAGCTCAAGGGCCTCTGGAAACTGGGTGCGCAGAAAGTGGCCCGGTTCGCCGACGAGCTGAAGCGCCAGCAGGAAGAGCGCGAGCGTCGCCGGCAGCTCATCGAGTTCGACCAGGTGCGCAGGCGCAAGCTGGCCGACGCCGATCGCCGCTTGCTGGAACTTGAATCCACTGCGGCCACACTCGAGGCCAATGTACGGCAGATGGAAATCGCCCTCGCTGCCCTGCGCGGCTTCTGGCACTACTTCAAGCGGCGCAGGCTCGCCGAGAAGGTCGATGCCGCACGCATGCAGTGGGATGTCGCAGCGACCGAGGTTACCGATGCGTCCGACGATCGCGCGCTGATCGAGTCGGAGCCCGCGCCGGTGTTCGGCGGGATTTCAAGTGACGGCCGCCGTGCGGTGAATACCGCAATCATTGCTTACGCACAGCATCTGGTCGTGCAGCTGACCGAAGGCGGCCTCGCGCTGCTTGCGAAGGAAACGACCGTGAAGCGGGTGTACGACGTGCAGTACGGATCGCGGGAACAGTGCCTGCGGTTGATGGCGCAGGTGAAGGTGGCGCTCGTCAGCCTTGGAGCGGAACAGGAGGACCTGGGTGCGCTCAAGGCGAGGACGGACACCGTCCGCTCCGCGGTCACCTACCGCAGCGATGCCGACACCGTGCCGCAGACGGATTCGGTTGGCCTGTTGCCGGTGCCGGCGGGGCTGGTCTCCGATCTGGAAGCCAGCGGCCGCAATGGCATCAACGTCCTCGTCGACGACTACTGGGATCTTTACAAGGCCCTGATGGCCTGAGATCCCGGGCCCTCGGACGCAGGTCCGCGCCTTCAGGGAGTCGCGGGCTTGGCCTGCGTCACGTAACGACCACCCATGCCCTGCAGATCGACCACGATCTGCGCGGCTTCGGTCAGCACGGCGTCGCGCGAGTCATCGGCAGGCAAGGCCTCCAGCGAGGCGACCGTCGGCAGGCCGTTAGCCTGGCGGCGATTGTTCTCGCGGGCGAGACGCTCCTGCTGGAGTTGCTCGCGCTCCGCAATCCGCTGTTTCAGGTTCAGCGAAACCGATTTTTCCGCGCGTTCCAGCTCGAATGCCTCGATCTCGTGGACCAGGAACTGGAAGTCGGCATCGCCCGCGACGCGGCGCTCGTGCTCGGCAGAGAGCTGCGTGAACGCCTGCTTGAAGTTCGCATCCTTGCCGAAAGTCGCGGGCCGGATGCGGTCCCAGGGCAGGGCGCTTTCACGCGTGCTTTCACCCACGTCGTCGGGGCTGATGGCTGAAGGCAGCGTAATGTCCGGCTGCACGCCCCGGTGCTGCGTGCTCTCGCCGGTGACCCGGTAGAACTTGCCGATCGTGACGGTCAGCTGTCCAAAACCGGGGTCCGAGCCGAGCGCATACCGGTCGAGCGGATACAGGTTCTGTACGGTCCCCTTGCCGTAGGTCTGCTGCCCGACGACGACACCCCGGCCGTAGTCCTGGATGGCGGCGGCGAAAATCTCCGACGCGGAGGCGCTGAAGCGATCGACGAGCACCGCGAGCGGCCCGTCCCAGGCAACATTGGGTTCGGGATCGTCGAGCACTTCGATGCGTCCACCGGTTTCGCGCAGCTGGACGACGGGGCCGGCCGGAATGAAGAGGCCGGAAAGGGCGGTTGCTTCGGACAGGTGTCCGCCGCCATTGCCACGCAGGTCGACGACCAGGCCATCGATGCCTTCGGCCTTCAATTCGTCGATGAGCTTGTAGACATCCCGCGTCGTGCTCTTGTAGTCCTTGTCGCCAGCCGAGCGGGCGTCGAAGTCCTGGTAGAAGCTCGGCACGTTGATCACGCCGATATTGAGCTCGCGGTCGCCGCGGGGAATCTTGCGGATCTCCTTCTTGGCGGCCTGGGCTTCCAGCGTCACCTTGTTGCGGGTGAACTCCAGGATCTTTTCGCCCGAGCCCGGCGCGGCGCCGGCGGGCAGCACCTGTAGCCTAACGAGGGTGTTGACTTTGCCGCGGATGATCTGCACGACATCATCCAGGCGCCAGCCAATGACATCCACGAGCTTGCCGTCCTTCCCTTCGCCCACGCTGATGATGCGGTCGTTGGCGCTCAGCTGCCCGCTGATGGCGGCCGGTCCGCCAGGCAGGACGTTGAGGACGGTGACGTAGTCGTCGACGAGTTGCAGCGACGCACCGATGCCCTCGTAGGACAGGCTCATCTGGATGCGGTACTCCTCGGAATTCCGCGGCGAGAAGTAACTCGAGTGCGGATCGAACACGTGTACGAAGGCGTTCATGAACACTTCGAACGCATCGTCCGTCGTCACCTGTTCCGTGCGCTTGAGGACGCGCTCGTAGCGGGTCTTCAGCAGTTCGCTGGCTTCAGCCCAGGTCTTGTCCGTCAGCAGCAACGAGAGCGCATCGTTCTTCACGCGCTTGCGCCACACCTCGTCGAGCTCGTCGTTCGTGGTGGCCCAGGGAGCCTTGGTGCGGTCGAACTCGAAGGATTCCTCGGCAGCGAAATCGGGTTCGGTGCCGAGCAGGGCGAGCGCGTGCTCCATCCGTTCCCGGTTGCGGGTCTGGAAACGGTTGAAGATCGTGAAGGCCGGTTCAATGTTGCCCGCCAGCACGGCGTCGTCCAGCTGGAAGCGGAAGCGCTCGAATTCGGCGATGTCACTGGCGAGGAAGTAACTGCGCGAGCCGTCGAGGGCCTCGAGATACCGATCCAGGACGAGTGACGAGACAGGGTCGTTGATCGGTGACTGCCGGTAGTGCGACCGTTCCATCACGTTGCTCACCAGCTTGCTGACGCGCCGCTGGCGCTCGGTCGGTTCGAGTCCCGACGCAGCAACGGCGGCGGCATCCGCCGAGGAAACCGGAGTGGGAGCGGTGCCGGCGAGGAAGGCAGCCAGCAGGACGATCAGGGCTGTCAGTGCAAGGAGGGGACGCGAGAGTCGCCCGAGCAGCCCCTCGCGGTTCGGGGCTTCGGGACGCTGTGTGGCGCTGGCGTCGCGGCTGGAATCCGGCTGATACACTGTTAATCCTCCGTCATCCGGACCCTGCTCGGGCTGCGCCGGAAATGGACCTGGAACCTTCGACACCTCCCTAGGCTAGAGAGACCGCACCCGCCGATCAAGTGTCGGATTGTCAACGCAGAAATCATCCGTCGACCAGGAGACTGATTTGCGGCCCGCCGCTGTCCTCATTGCCATCGTTTTCGGCTCGTCTGCCGCTATCAGTTTCGGACTGGTGGCGACCGTGATCGTTCTGTTCGTCCTCAAGGGAAAGTACCCGGAATACGGCGGCGAGCTGGTGCCGCTCATGAAAAGCAGTAGCTGGTTTCTGCTGCTGCTGGCCGCTTCTGGCGCAAGCCTTTACTCGACCTTGAAGGAGCTCCGCTGGCGAAGGGCTGCGGTCGCGGCTATGTGTTTGATTCTGCTTGGCTCCGGGCTCTACTTCTGGCCGCGGGGCTGAATTTGCGCTCAGCGCCGGTTGATGCGCTCCCAGGCGCGGGATTTGTTGAAGACACCACTGTTATAGGGATCGAAGCCGCGGGATTCGTTCTTGCTGGCCCCGGCCGCTTCCGGGGAGCGCTCCACCTTGAGTTTCGCTGCAGCGGCGGAATTGCCGCGGGGTACGCTGGCGGCCTCACCCGCTGCCTGGCGCGGAGCGTTGGCGATCCGTCGCGCCAGGGTAGGAGCAGTGGCAGTGGGTTCGTCGTCCTGCTCTCGTGAGCCGAACAGCTTGCCGAAAATCATGGTAAACGCCCCTCTGAAGCGCGGACTGAAACAGGACCAGAATCAGCAAGATCGCTGACGATCTTAAGGTTCCGGGATTACAGATTCCAGCCTTGGGAACAGAGGAACGGGTCGCAAACCGTGACGTGAATCACGACTTACAGTTTTAAAGTGGGTTCGCGTCGTTCGCGAACCTCCGCCTTGGCCGCAGCCCGGGGAGGGCCCGGCCGTTCGGGCTGCCGGGCGCCAGGCTCCGTACCGAACTGCAGGAAAATGAGGCGCCCGGCCTGCACGAGCAGCAGGGGCCCGAGCACGAGGCTCCAGGCTTGCCAGGACCCCTGGCCGAGGTCGCGCAGCATGTCGCCATAAAAGGAACCCAGGCGCCCCCCGCCCGCGTACTCGCCCAGCAGCACGCCACCGACGAGATAGATGAGTGCCGGCAGGACGACCAACCCTGACAGCACGAGGGACAGCGCGAGCAATACCTCAAACCGGAGCCCGCTGCCTGCGGCAGGGGTGTTCGATACGGATTCGCCGGGCGAAGGCATGGGTTGTCGGTCCTTGGGGAGCGCCGGGTTCGGCGCGGCATCTTGGCCACTCAAGTGGCTGCCGCGCAAGTGCGGCAATCACGCAGTGAGGCTATCATCGCGCGCCCCCTTCCCACGCCGCCAGAGGCGGAGCGAGCAGGTACCGGAATGACCGCGCCTTTCCCTTCAGCAGGACCGCTACGGACGGCGGTGGTTGGCGTAGGTTACCTGGGCCGCTTCCATGCCCAGAAGTACGCGGAGGCTGAAGGCAGCCAGCTGGTCGGAGTAGTCGATGCGAGCGCTGACACGGCGCACAAAGTCGGCGATGAGCTGGGAGTGCCAGGCCATACCGACCATCTCGCGTTGCTGGGAAAGGTCGATGCCGTGAGTATCGCGGTACCCACGCCGCTGCACTTCGAGGTGGCAAGCACGTTTCTCAAGCAGGGGGTCCATGTCCTGGTCGAAAAGCCCATCACTACCACGGTTGCCGAGGCCGAGATGCTGGTTGCCCTGGCAGCGGCCAAGGGCTGCGTATTGCAGGTCGGGCACCTGGAGCGCTTCAACCCCGCCATCATGGCAGCGGTGGCTGTCCTCGGAACGCCTCGTTTCGTCGAATCCCATCGCCTGGCTCCCTTCAAGCAGCGCGGCACCGATGTGAGCGTCGTGCTCGACCTGATGATCCACGATATCGACCTGATCCAGACGCTGGTTGGCGCTCCGATCGAAAGCATCGATGCAGTCGGTACGTCGGTGTTCTCGGGCGATCTCGATATCGCCAACGCGCGCATCCGGTTTGCAGGGGGCTGCGTGGCGAATACGACTGCGAGCCGCGTCAGCCTCAAGCAGGAGCGCAAACTCCGCATCTTCCAGGACGACGCCTATTTTTCCGTGGACCTGCAGCAGAAGATCCTGACTGTCATCCGGAAGAAGGAGGGCGAGAAGCCCGTTGAGTCGGCAGCGCAGGTTGCCATCGAGGAGCAGTCTTTCGACCAGGGAGATGCGCTGCGGATGGAGATCGAGGCGTTCCTGAAAGCCGTACGCGACGGAACGCCTCCGGTCGTCAGTGGCCAGGACGGGCTGCGCGCGCTGGAAACGGCCATCCGCATAGCCAGGCTCGTGCACGCCGGCCCGGGCGGTGGGGTCGACTGAGCCTATTCTCCGGACTGCAGCCGCGACCGGTCTAGAGCCGCGAGCGGGTGACCGGCCGTTTTTGCGGCTAGCGACTGCAACAGCTCCAGCGAAACCGTGCCGCGTTGCCGGGCGAGTTCCCGCGCGACCTCGTCGAGACTGGATTTGTTGCCCGTCGCTGCTCGGATTTCCGCATCGGCTGCAGCCAGCACGGTTACCGCTCGCGCCGTGACGGGACCGGCCGAGTTTTTCTCGAACAGGTTGGGGGCCCGGCTGCCCCAGCTGCCCTGGCGGGCGATCGCTTCGGCATGGCGTCGCTCGCCAATGCCTCCCGACCGCCGGAGGATCTCGAGCGAGTAGTACTCGGCAAACCCCTCCACGATCCAGTCGCTTTCCTCGTCCCCGCGGATACCCATCGCGACATGGGTGAGTTCGTGCAGCAGCGTGCTGGTGCGATTCTCGCTGACGAGCGGCCGGTCGGCATGCAGGAAGAGCGAAGCCGGGCCAGAAAGGCCGCCCCTGAACAGCGGATCGCCCGCCAGCACCACCAGGAGACGGCGCGGAAAGTCCGGGAAAACACGCAGCAGCTGGGGCAGGTTCCAGTTGAGGAAAGCCAGTGTGTCCTGGCGGCGGGCATCGTCCCCCACGGGCGCGCCGACCGTGGTGCTGATTCCGGCAATGCTTTCCTGTCGCGATCCTATTCTTCCCGCCAGCATCCAGCCGCCTGGGCGGTCAAAGCGCCGGTCAGCCTGGTCGATGCGGAAATGGCCCGGCCGGGTTTCCGGGAAGGGGGTGACCACGGACCAATCAGCTGGCAGCGCGAATTCCAGCGTGGTCCGGGCATTGAGCGCGCGCCCCGCGCGGACGCTCACAGGCGGAATCATCCGGTCTCCCCGGAAGACGGCCCAGTCTGCCGTCATGCGCGAATCGTAGCTGCCGCTCGCGAGCATGCGATCGACCCTGAAATCAAAGGCCAGCGTTGCCTTGCCGCGCTCGGGATACCACGTGACGGTATTGCGGTTCACGTCCAGTCTCGCTGCCGAGACGAAGGCGAGATGCCGCTGCGGTTCGATGGTGAAGGTCAGGCGGCTCGGCAGGCGGTCGCCCGCGAGGCTCAATGTGACATGCGCCATGCCGCTGCCCGGCTCGAGCTCGACGCGATACGTGACGTCGTAGTCGCGCGAAGTGGCTGGCAGCGCCGCGGCGGAGGCGAGCAGCATGACAACCAGCAGCGTTCGCCACAGGAGCCTACCTTGAAGAAGAACGGAACCCCGGTCCATGCCGGGCAGTGTACCGCCGTCCGCAGGGGGCGGCTTGAGGACGGCCGTCTTGAAATTTCCAGGCCGGTCCCAACGTCCCGGTTCAAGGGCAGGGTCCCGACCGGATCCACCCGTATTCACCGTGAACATTTGCGTTGGAGGAGGAGTCGTCATGGCCGCTACCCGTTATGAACCCTGGGATGTGCTGAACCAGCTACAAGGGCAGATCAGCCGTATCTTCGAAAACCAGTACGAGAATGGCGCTACGACGTCCGCAGCGACTGCAGACTGGATTCCGCCGGCAGACGTCGAGGAATACGCGGATCGCTTCGTGCTCAAGCTCGACGTCCCCGGCGTCAATCTCACCGCCGTTGACATCACGCTCGACCAGGGCGTCCTGTCCATCAGCGGTCAGCGCGAGAAGGATGCCGCTGGCAAGGATGTCGAGCGCAGCCGCACCGAGCGCGTGCATGGCCGCTTTCACCGCCGCTTTACGTTGCCCGATACCGTGGATGCCGCGAGCGTTCGGGCGCAGGGCAACAACGGTGTGCTGGAAGTGGTGATCCCGAAGCAGCCGCGGGCCCAGCCGCGCCGCATTGCCGTGGTCAGCAACTGAACCAGCGGGCACACCGTTGAACGGGGCACCGGGAGACCCGCAGTCGCGGGTTTCCCCGGTGCCCGGCGTTCAGATGATTTTTCTTTCTCCCGGCCTGTCGTTTCCACAATAATCAGGGCCATGAATGACGACACCCTGGACCACCTGTTCGAGAACAACCGCCGGTGGGCTGCCGAGCAGCTGTCCCGGGACCCTGGATTCTTCAACAAGCTGACGGGCATCCAGAAGCCCGACTATCTCTGGATCGGTTGCTCCGACAGCCGCGTTCCCGCCAACGAGATCACGGGCCTGCAGCCGGGCTCCGTGTTCGTTCATCGCAATATCGCCAACGTCGTCGTGCACGCCGATCTCAACTGCCTCTCGGTCATGCAGTTCGCGGTCGACCAGCTGCGCGTGCCCCACATCATTGTCTGCGGTCACTACGGGTGCGGTGGTGTCCGCGCGGCACTCGATGACGTCCGCCTTGGCCTGGCTGACAACTGGCTGCGCCACGTACAGGATGTCCGCGAGCATCATGCGAGCCTGCTGGACGTAATCACCGAACCCGATCTGCGCGCGGACCGTCTGTGCGAGCTCAACGTGATGGAGCAGGTTCGCAACGTCTGCCGCACCACCATCGTCGGCGACGCCTGGGGCCGCGGCCAGAAGCTCTCCGTGCATGGCTGGGCGTACCGTCTTTCGGACGGGCGAATCCGCGATCTCGGGGTGACTTCGCGCTCCGCCAATGAAAGCGAGACGAGGTATTACGAGGCCGTGAAGCGCTTTGCGCGCAGCCGCTGATGTCTCTGTCCGACGACAAACGGCTGCCTGCGTTGACACTCTTCCGTGCGCTGTGTATTTACCGTGATCTACTCAACCAGATGAGTTCAGGAGGATCGACTCATGGCATTGTGGAAAGACCCAGCACCGGCCCCGCAATCGACGGTGACGCCGATGCCCCCGAAAGACCTGTTTCCCAGGGAACCCGAGAAAACCCCCGTCGCCGCACCACTGCAGGAGTCAGCACGCCGTATGAGCCCGCGCAACGATGCCAAGGAATCCGTTATTGCCGCCGACCTGACGATCGAGGGCAAGATCGAAGGGGCGGGCCACGTCCGGATCGCCGGCGCCTTCAAGGGTGACGTGAACGTGCAGGGCAATCTCACCATCGAGCAGGGTGCAAAGGTGACCGGCCAGGTCCGTGCCAATACGGTCGTCGTTGCAGGCTCGCTGCAAGGCAACATCGAGGCGGCCTCGCGCGTCGAGCTGCTCGAGACCGGCATCGTCGAAGGCGACGTGAAGGCAGCGTCCCTCACCGTCGCGGCAGGCTCGCGCATGCGCGGCCAGGTGGCGTTCGGCTGGGATGAAAAGGCGGTCAAGGCCGTCGCCGGAGGCGGGTCCGCCGTATGATGAATCCCGGGCGCCTTGCAGCGCCGGGCAAGACGCGCATCTGCCCACATTGCAAGGCGACGATCCTCGACAGCGCCAGCAAATGCCCGGCCTGCCATCACCATCTGCGGTTCGACCCGGCTGCCGCGGCAGAAAAGCGGGCGCAGGCCACGGTGGTGCCGCTCAAGGTGGAAGGCACGGTTCGTCACCAGGATGGCACCGACCCCTGGGAGTACACCGTCGTCATCGCCGTCCAGAACGAACGCGGTGAAGAGATCGCCCGCAAGGTGGTCGGGGTGGGCGCGCTTGGGCCCGGTGAGCTCAGGAAGTTCACCCTCGGCGTGGAAGTCTTCAAGGGCGGCAAATAGCCCTTTAAGCAACACTTCATGACCACAGTCCACGATTTCACTGCCCGCTCGCTTGAAGGGGTCGAACAGCCGCTTTCCGCCTTCGCGGGCAAGGCCTTGCTGATCGTCAACGTGGCGAGCAA
>JANNNQ010000124.1:0-10599 GCA_031398625.1 Pseudomonadota bacterium | reverse complement strand
GAAGGCAACGCTCTTCGTCCGCAAACCAGTCCAGAAATTGGTTCCAGTCCCGCGGGTAATCCTGCCCTGCCGTGGGTTTATTGGCTGCTTGTTCCACCGCAACATATTGACACTGGTGGAGCTAAGCGGATACCCCTTACGGATATACAGGTATTTGCTGCGCGAAACCAGGAGCCGGTCCGCAAGCCCGGCGCCGAAGACAGGCGAGGGGGATTCAAGGATTCCGGTGGCAGCTCGGGAAGGGTTGCGACCCTGGAAAACCGGGCGGTCTACTTCGATTCGACGTTGATCTCTCCCAGCGGATCCTTTTCCAGCAGCGTGGCTATCTGCTCGTAGACACTCGCGTTGTCGTGCATCTGTTCCTTCAGGGTGGGGTTCTGGTCGCCGACATTGCGGAAGAACGTCGCTGCATCCTTGAGCAGTCGCGCCGCGAGCTGTGCGTAGGTAGCCATCTGGTTTCCTGAATGTCAGTAACGCTGCACGGATTCGATGCGTGGGTCGAGCGAGAGCTGTTCCGCAGCTTCTTCGCATAGCTGCTCCGGCCCCAACCCGCGGATCATGATCATTCGCGAGTTGCGGCCCATAGTCTGGAGGACCTGCAACTGGATGCCCGCACGCCGGCCCGCTTCAACCAGTTCGAAGTCGTTGCGGATACCGCTTCCCTGCCGAGTGTGGACAATCATGCGCATCGAGCAAGATGAAGGACGGCTGCTTGCGGATGAAGCAGGGTATCGGGGGCTGCTTTGGCCCGCGCTCGTACATCCCGCAAGCACCGCAACCGCGATGCCGGTGATACAGACAGCGACAGCTGGCCAGGAACTCACGCGCGATGTGCGTTGCATGCTTTCTCCCCCCGGGCGCGGCAGCCGGATCAAGACCAAAGCTGATCCTCGGGTTTTTGCCGATTGTATGCGGCCTGTCCGGCGGGTGGTAGCCGATGTGTTTTCACCGGGAAAGCATTGATTCTTGTCGCTTCGGCCCACATCCAAGGCTACAAGTGCACCGGTCATCCCGAGCTGCAGCGGGGTCGACGCGCTTGCTATCATGATCCTTTTCCAGGGGTAACCGACGCAATGGTCGATACGAAACTGTTCTATATCAACGGCAAGTGGACGCCGCCTGCCACGCAGAGGCTGCTCGATGTCGAGAATCCGGCAACCGGCAAGGTGATCGCCCAGATCAACCTGGGCAGCGAGGCGGATGTCGACAAGGCGGTTGCCGCTGCCCGCGCCGCGTTCGAGTCATTCTCGCAGACGACCACGGCAGAGCGGGTTACGCTGCTCGAGCGCATCGTCGCGGCCTACACCGCCCGCGCGGCTGACCTCGCCAGTGCAGTGACTGCCGAGATGGGCGCTCCGGCCTGGCTCGCGCGGGATGCGCAGGTGCCGCTGGGTCTCGCACATTTCACGCAGGCCATCGAAGTCCTCAAGACCTACCAGTTCGAGCACAAGTTCGGCACGTCGCTCGTGCGGCGTGAGCCGGTGGGTGTATGTGCATTGATCACCCCGTGGAACTGGCCGCTGCACCAGATCGGTTGCAAGGTCGCTGCTGCGATTGCTGCCGGCTGCACCATGGTGCTGAAGCCCAGCGAGATTGCGCCGCTCAATGCACATGTTTTTGCGGAAGTGATGGATGCTGCGGGCGTTCCGCCGGGCGTGTTCAACCTGATCGATGGCGATGGCCCGACGGTCGGCACGGCATTGAGCGGGCACAAGGAGGTGGACATGGTGTCCTTCACGGGCTCGACCCGCGCCGGCATCGAAGTCGCCCGCAACGCAGCGTTCACGGTAAAGCGCGTCGCGCAGGAACTCGGCGGCAAGTCGGCGAACATCCTGCTGGATGATGCGGATCTCGCGACGTTCGTGCCGCAGGGCGTGCAGGCGGCGTTCATGAACTCAGGCCAGGCCTGCGCGTGTCCGTCCCGCATGCTGGTGCCGGAGCATCTGCATGACGAAGCCGTGCGCCTCGCGAAGGCTTCAGCGGAAGGCACCACGGTGGGTGATCCGCTCAAGGACGGCATCAAGGTGGGGCCGCTCGTGAGCAAGGCGCAGTTCGAGCGCGTGCAGGGATACATCAGGAAAGGGATTGATGAAGGTGCAACGCTGGTTGCAGGGGGTCTCGGCGCCCCTGAGGGTCTCGATGCCGGGTATTTCGTGAAGCCCACGATCTTCGCGAACGTCCGCAACGACATGGCGATCGCCAGGGAAGAAATCTTCGGGCCAGTGCTCGTCATCATCCCGTACAAGGACGAGGAAGATGCGATCCGCATCGCCAACGACTCGCAGTACGGCCTCTCCGGTTTCGTGGTGTCGAAGGACCTGGAGCGCGCCCGCAAGGTGGCCAAGCGGATGCGAACCGGCCAGGTGCGGCTGAATGGCGCCCGGCACGATTTCTCGGCACCGTTCGGTGGCTACAAGTGTTCCGGCAACGGTCGCGAGTTCGGCGTGTTCGGCATCGAGGAATACCTGGAAGCCAAGTCGGTTTGCGGCTACTTCGCAGCCTGAGGAAGCTCTGACTTACCTACATGTGCCACGCAAGCAGCGATGCAGCTGATTGCAAGACTCATGATCGAAATGGCGTTGCCAGTTTCAAATGGCAAAATTTCAGAGGTTCCCTGATTCGCGGGTCATTCTGCAAGGAACCGGGACCCTCCGGGGTCCCGTTGTCGTTGGCATCCCCGTTCAGCTGAACTTCGAGAAATCCGTCGGCCGGCGCTGCAGGAAGGCCTGGAAGGCTTCCTTCGCTTCGGGACTGCCGACGCGTTCGACGAAGACTTCGCCTTCCGCGGTCATCGCCTTGAGAACCTCGTGCCGGTCCCACCGGCGCAGCAGTTTCTTCGTCTCGCGAACCGCTCCCGGTGGCAGCGCATTGAAACGTTCTGCCATGCGTCGCGCATGCCGCAGGACTTCATCGGCCGGCAGTACGGCGTTGGCGATGCCGCATTCGACGGCATCACTGCCGGTGAACGGATCGCCCAACAGCAGCTTCTCGGCTGCACGGGCATGGCCCATCAACCGGGGCACGATCAGGCTCGACGCAAACTCGGCAACCAACCCCAGGCTCGTGAAGGGCATCGCGAGGCGTGCCTCGTCCGACACGTACACGAGGTCGCAGTGCAGGAGCATCGTCGTGCCGATGCCGATGGCGGCGCCGGTGACAGCTGCGACGACGGGCTTCTCGGTTTCGAGGAGCGCCAGCATGAAATGCACGACGGGCGAGTCCATGCCCGGCGGCGGACGACTCGCAAAATCCTCGATGTCATTGCCGGACGTGAAGATGCCTGGCTGGCCGGTGACAAGCACCGCCCGGACGGTGTGGTCCGCAGCCGCGGCTCGCAAAGCCGCGGACATGGCCTGATACATCTCGAGATTGAGCGCGTTCTTCTTCTCGGGCCGCGCCATTTCGATCGTCATGACGCCATTCAGTACGGCGGCTCTGATGCCCATGCTGCTCCCCCCGGATCCGGACCCTGCCGCAGTATAGGCGGGGAGCGGAGGTGGACAAAAAGAAGGCCGGTAACCTCGCGGTACCGGCCAAACAGGGGGGAAGGGGCATATCCATTTGATGAAAAATGCCGTCCTTGGCTTTCTCATCGGGGTCTGGCGAAAAGCGTGGTTCTCGCCAGATCCATAATCATTTGACGAAAATGACCGTCCGTGGTCTTTTCCATCGGGATCTGGCGAAAAGCGTGGTTTTCGCCAGATCCGTGTCAGTCGGATCAGTTGCGATCGGGCGACGGACCGCGATGGCGGCCAGGTCCAGGGCCGCGCTGGTCGCGGCCGGCACTCATTTCGGCCTGGGTCAATTTGCCGTCGCCATCCGTATCCAGCTTCTTGAAGCGCTCATCGGCTGATTGCTGCCGGCCCGCTGCGATCTCGGCCTGCGACAGTCCGCCGTCCTTGTTCGTATCGAGCGTCTTGAAGCGTTCGTCCGCCCGGGCCTGCATCCGCTCGCGGCCTGCGGTGCGCATTTCCTCGCGGGTGAGCTGGCCATTGCCATCCTTGTCCATGGCGGTGAACTGCTCGGGCGTCAGGTCACTGCGCCGGGCCTGCATCTCTGCGAAATCGATTGCGCCGTCGTTGTTGGTGTCGAGCGGTGTCCGTTCGGCAGCGATGGCCACCGCCCCTGCGGCCAGCAGCGTGGTAACCCCGAGGGCCCAACCGGCGGCAAGGGCCGAATTCTTCATTGTCATCTTCATGGTGTGTCTCCTGAAATATCGTTCAGGGGTGCCGGGATCACCCGGTTCCTGTACGACATCCAACGCGTGGATAGACCATAGGGTTGACCCGTTGGCGGCGCGATTCAAGTGAAGTAGTGCAAAGCTTTTGTTGCCGTTCGTTACAATCCGGGCAGCCATCACCCCAGCCAGGGAAGCAAGTCCATGATCCGATTCGATCGGCGGCGGTTCCTTGAAGCTTCGGTCGCAGCGGCAGCCTGCGGGTCGCTCCCCGTCCTGTCCCTGGAGAACGCCATGCGCACCCGCCCCATTCCCGCGACCGGTGAAGCCCTCCCCGTGATCGGCATGGGTACGTGGCAGACTTTCCACGTGGGTGCGAGCGAAGCGGAACGGGCGCCATTGAGGGAAGTGTTGCGTGAGTTCTCCAGCCTCGGTGGCAGCCTGCTCGATTCCTCGCCCATGTACGGTCATTCCGAGGCGGTCGCCGGCGACCTCGCGCAGGAACTGGCCTTGCACAACCGGCTGTTCGTGGCAACCAAGGTCTGGACCAGTGGCAAGCGCGAAGGCGTACAGCAGATGACAGACTCGATGGCGAAGTTGCGCGTCGAGAAGCTGGATCTGATGCAGGTGCACAATCTGGTCGATGTGGAACGGCATCTCGCCACGCTGGCCGAATGGAAGAGTGCCGGGCGGGTCCGGTATATCGGCATCACCCACTACACGGCAAGCGCACATGATGAAGTGGCGAAGGTGATGGCGGCGCACCCGATCGACTTCGTGCAGATCAACTATTCCGTCGGCGAACGCCAGGCAGAAACCCGACTGCTGCAGCTCGCGCAGGACCGGGGCGTCGCCGTCATCGCGAATCGACCATTTGCAGGCGGCACCCTGTTCAGGAAGCTGCTGGTCAAGCCATTACCCGCGTGGGCCGCCGAGATCGATTGCGCAAGCTGGGCCCAGCTGCTGTTGAAGTTCGTGGTATCGCACCCGGCGATCACCTGTGCCATTCCGGCGACGTCACAGGTGCGGCATCTCAAGGACAACATGCAGGCCGGTTTCGGGCGCCTGCCGGATGCGGACTTGCGGGAGCGGATCGCCAGCGAAGCGCTGGCAGGATAGGAATGGAAGGCCGTGGGTCCTGGTCAGAGGTTCCCTCGGACTAAGCCTTCTACTCTTCCTCTCCGCAATCGGCCTTGAGCCACTTGCCTTCCATCTTCGCGGTGATGGTCATTGTGTCGGCGCCGTTGCTCACCTTGAGGTCGAAGTCGCCGGCCATCGTTTCCGGGGTCGCTGTGTTGATGCGGAATGAGCCTTCGCCTGCCCGTTCCCCGGTGCAGACGAGCCGGAATTCCTGTCGCGTCGCCGAGCTGCTCACGACCGTCTGCTCGCAGTTCTCGAGGTCCTCGGCATTGAATGGATTCTCGAGGTCCTCCTGCGTCACGCATTCCTGGCTGGTGTCACGGATCGGCCCGTCTTCGGACTGCGCCTTGATCGCGGCCTGCATCGCTTCGCGTTGCTCCGCCGTCATCATTTCCAGCAGCTCCTTCGGCAGGGGCGGCATGCCTGCCATGCGGGTTTCGGAAGTGATCTCCCACAGGCCCGGCTTGACGTTGAGTTTTTCGGCCGCGCTGACGAGGAGCACCGGTACGGCCAGGCCCAGGCACAAGAGGAGATTGCGATAACGTTTCATGGGAATCCCGCGCCCCCGTAGGCAGTTGCATGCGATGCGCAGGATCATTCCATACCTCTTGTGGCAGCGCCAGAGAGCCACGTTGTGCGTAAAATCTACCGCCGCCATTCAGAGACAGCGGCCTGGAGAATCCATGATGCAGGACAGCTGGTTTGATCTCGGAACGGAAGCAGAGCTGGGAAAGAAGCCGCTGCAGCCGGTGACGATCGGTTCGATACCGCTCGCATTGAGTTACCGGGAAGGGCGCTTCGGCGCCGTCTCCAACCGCTGCAATCACCTCGGCGGACCCTTGGGCGAAGGCAGCCTCGATGGCGACTACATCGTGTGTCCGTGGCATTACTGGAAGTTCCATCGCGTGACGGGGCTGGGTGAACCCGGCTACGAGAAGGACGCAGTGCCCGCACACGAAGTCAGGATCGAGAACGGCCGGGTGCTGGTCCACAAGGAGCCGTTCGCGAAACGCAGTCGCCTGCCGCATCCGCTACACGAACTGGCACGGGATCCGGTGCGGGCGCCAGGTCCGGTACGGGTGCTCGGCCTGTCCACGACGGTCATGACGCAGGACCATCCGCGTTACAGCACGTCGGAGGACCTGCTCGAAACGGCGTTGCGGCATGCAAGTGGGAACCTCACCTGCGAGACGCGGTTGCTGCGCGTGCGCGACCTCAACTTCCGCGCGTGCGAAGGCTTTTACTCCAAGTCATCGCGTGCGTGCACATGGCCGTGTTCGATCACGACCATGGACCCCGACGACCAGATGGAACGCGTGTACGAAGGGCTGGTGCACTGGGCCGACGTGATCCTGGTCGCCACACCGATTCGCTGGGGCGCGGCCAGCAGCCTGTACTACAAGATGGTCGAGCGCATGAACTGCGTGCAGAACCAGATCACGCTGAAGAACAAGCGGCTCATGACGAACAAGGTGGCGGGATTCATCATCACGGGCGGCCAGGACGGGGTGCAGGCCGTGGCCGGGCAGATGATGGGCTTCTTCGCGGAAGTGGGCTGCCAGTTTCCCTCGTTCCCCTTCATCGCCCATACCCGTGGCTGGAGTGCGGAGGACATGGAAAACAACATGCGCCACGTGCAGACGTCGACCCTGCTGCATGAAGGCGCGACGTCGCTGGTGACGCGCTGTGCGGATACGGCGAAGGTGCTGCTGGGCGGGGCATTGGCCGATTGCCCGCAGTCCCGGGGCGGCCGCAAGGGGAATCCGCTCGACAGTCATTCCCGGACACATCCCCGTTCGGCTGTGCCCTGAAAAAAAAGCCCCGGATTTGAGTTCCGGGGCTCTCGAGGAGCGGATCGAGGGGGGAGTCGAATTGATCCGCGTGCAACGATTCCAGATCGATCTCAAGGGGCCGGCGTGGTAGTGACGCTGACGTCCTTGGTCCAGGTGCCGGTCGCCGGGTCGTACGCAGCTGCCACGTCACGGGTCGCCTGGCTGCCGTTCGGGCCGGTGGCGACCGACGAACGCGTGTAGCCATTGTCGGTACGCTGCGTGACGACGCTGTTACTTGCCTCGCCGCCGTTGGTACCCGTGTACGTCGTGTCGCGGGTACGGGTACCGTTCTCGGGATCCTTCGTCACCGTGGTATCACGGCTGGCCGTATTGCCGTTCGCGCGCGTTACCGTCTGCTCGCGCGCATAACCGCTTTCAGTCCGCTGCGTCACGTCGTTCAAGGTGCGCTGACCGCCGTTCGGACCGGTGTCCGTGACCGTGCGAGTGCGGCTTCCGGCTTCCTTGTCGCGCGCGACATTCACATCGCGGGTTGCCTGACGGCCCTGCGCGTCGGTGAGCGTGGTGTTCACCTGCCTGCCGTTCGCCGTGCGCTGGCCTTCCGTGTGCCGCGTCCATTCTCCTGCGGGCCGCTGGCGCTCTGCGCGCTGGCCGCGCTGGGCCGCATCGGCAGTACCGGCGCTGAAGGTGGCCAACAGCCCCAGCATCGAAGCGGCCAGGATCGGTCTCAAACTTCCGTGCGGCAACATGGGCGTCTCCTCAACAAGTTCATTTCCGGCACCATGCCGGTTTCCAACTACCAACGCCGCACGCCCGAAATCGTTGACAGCATGATTGTGGCAATGCCGGATACGTCACGCCGCCAGCAGCCCCGACCGCAGACTCTCCGGAACACGGCACCGGCGGTGAGCAGTAACAGCAGCCCGGGACTGATTCCGCCGCCGCCACCCGAAGACTGAGGAGTATCAGTGCCAGTGCTGCTGCCATTTTCGGACCCTGTATCCGATCCCGAACCGTCTCCGTCAGCAACCTGGATCACTGCCGGACAGGCCTGCGCGCCTGCGGTAGTAGGAGCCATGGTAGTTAGCGCTGTGGCAGTCAGGGTGGCAGTGACGACATCGGTGAGGCCGGCATCATCAGTGACCGTCAGTTGCAACGTGTAACTCCCCGATACCGGCGCGGCGATTCTCGCCGTCTGGCTGTCCGCACCGACAATCGCAGGTGGGTTGCTGCCGCCGTCCACCAGGACCCACGCATAGCTCGTGATGGTGCGGTTGCAGGCCGCGGCACTGCCGCCGGCTTCCAGCACGACCTCCTGTCCAGACCCTATGCTGCTGCCAAGCCTCAAGGCGGCGACCGGCCTGAGCGCCTCGCTCACAGCTACGCGGGCATTCGCCATGCCTGCGCCACATACAGCAGTCGTGCAGCTGCATTCGCTGTCCTGGATGTCGTTTGTCCCCGCTGGTGCATGGCAGACGGGAACGGCGGAGTCGGACGATTGCGGAAAGGGGGTCGCGCTGGCTTTCAGCCGCTCGGCCAGCAGCTCCGGCCCGAGATTCCCGTTCACGCTGCTCATCAGGGCTGCGATTCCGGCGACGATGGGTGCTGCGAAGCTTGTCCCCAGATTTGCGTCGTACTGATCCGTGTAGCTGTGCGTGCCCGCAGTCGTGGTTCCAAGGTTGCTGGTCGTGTCGATCGGAAACAGGCAGGGACTGCCAGCAGTGACATTGACGCAGTTTCCGGCCGGGGCACCGATGGCCACTTCGGGACCAAGATTGCTGAACCCAACTTTCGTGCCGGCATGGCGCAGGCCCGTCACTGCCACTACGCCATCGCAGTTGGCGGGCGCCCCTACCGGCCCCCCTTCGTTGCCGGCTGCAGCGATCACGAGGACGCCGTTCGCCGTCAGTTCGTCGATGACGCTCTGGTAGCTGGCAGGACAGGAAGCGGTGCCGCCAAAGCTCAGATTCTGGATGCTGGCCGGATACGGATTGTCGGGAATTCCATCGACATGCAATCCTGCAGCCCATCGCATTCCTGCCAGAATGTCGGAATCGTAGCCGCCGCATTTGCCGAGCACCCTTACCGGGAGCACCCAGTTCTGCCAATCGATTCCGGCGACGCCGGTATCGTTGCCTGTCAGGGCGCCCACGATGCCGGCGACTCGCGTGCCATGCCACGAACTGTCACCGGTTTCGCAGGAAGCGAACAGCGCGCGTGCGGTATCGGCCTGCGAAATCCAGTCGCCCGGGTCGGCAGCGTCAGCGTCCCGCCCGTCGCCATCGTTGGCCGTCCCGAACCTGCCGTCGGTGTCGGCTGAAATGAAGTCGTATCCCGGCAGGAGCCGTCCGCCTGCCGTGGCCCGCTGCAGATCCGGATGATCGAACAGCACGCCGGTGTCGAGGACTGCGACCACGACGCCGGCGCTACCGGTGGTGTTGTCCCACGCGCCCTGTGCGTCGATCGCCGCCGCTTCAGCGGCCTGCAGATACCACTGCCCGCTGAACAGGGGATCACCCGGTATCGCCAGCCGCTGCCGCCGACGATCTGCCTCTGCGAATTCCACTGCCGGGTCGGAACGCAATCGCGACAGTATGTCGGCCAGCGCGGCGGCATCGTCGCCGGCTTCGAGCACGAGAGCGTGGAGATCCATGCCGATCTGCCGGGATGCGGTCACTTTCAATCCCCGGCGCTCTGCCAGCAGCGCAGTCCGGGACGCGGAGGCGCTTTTTCTGGCAACACCCGAGCCTTCTTCCGGACGCAGTTTCACAATCACGCGGCCCTCGCTGCGGACCGGACCTGCCGGCGCACCCACGACCGGATTGAATTCGGCTGCGCTGGCGGGGCTGCCGTAACATGCCACCAGTGAGAGCCATCCTAATACCCGTATCGTCTGTCGCGTTGCGTACATCACAGCAAGCTCCCCGTCGCGCGGAGTGAGCGGGTGCGTCGCGCATCGATCTCGACGGAGCCGATGCTTGGATCGAGCCGCAGGGCCGCGATGGCCTGCTCGCAGGCAGCGGCTACGCCGGGAGCGCGAACAACGGCGGCGTAAACAACGGGGCTCACGGCTGCCGTTGCTTCAATGATGGTCCCGGTCTCGCGGCCAATGGCAAGCAGCACTGCGTCCAGATCCGCACGGGATGCTGGGCCAGGCAATCCGAGGAGCACCCTGACGGCACATCCGTCCGCCGCTGCCACGGATTCAAGCGGCGCAGTCTGACCACAGGCAGACAGCCCCGTTGCCCATCCCCCGATCCAGGCGAGCAGCAGCCACTGCATGCGGTGTCACTCCTTAGGTCTCAGACAATCGTTCAAACACAGAGGATGCCGCAGCGGTTTCCCGCGCACCGTCGACGGGTTCACAAGCCCGCTTCGCAGCGGAAAACAGTGCTAACAGGGTGATGCAAAACAGCGCTTCTGGTCGATTTTCCATTGAGAGATAATCGACTCACATAGTTGACTGGAGCGGGAGCGATGCGCGGCGAAGTC
>JANNNQ010000101.1:0-8958 GCA_031398625.1 Pseudomonadota bacterium | reverse complement strand
TCGCGCTCGCGAGGACTGCTGTTCTATCGATTGCTGACGCAAGCTGTGACTGCAGCGCCAGTCACCTACCGGCACGTTGCAGCCGCCAAACCCAAGCACACCTGATGTGGTAGGGAGTGGAGCTAAGTGGATACCCCTTATATCCGTACAGAAACGGGAGTCAATGGGATTTTGGTGCTTCCTGCAAACAGCATGACGGAAGAATCTGCCTCGGCTAGATTGCTCGAATTTGAGGATTCGAAGACCAAGGAGAGCCCGGATGCAGATGACACGCAAGACCGCCCTGAGCCTCGTTACCGCCCCGTTGATGTTGCTCGCGAATCCGGCATCCGCAGCCATCGAGGGCTGGTACTACGGCATCAGCGGCGGACAGGCGCAGGCAGACCTGAGCCAGGCAGATCTCGATGAGTCCGCTGACTTCTTTTTCTCCGATGTGGGCGCACCTCTTCTCTCCGGCTCATCCAGCCTCGAAGACAGCGATTCGGCCTGGTCGCTCCTCTTCGGTTACCAGTTCTCGCCCTATTTCGCCGTCGAGGGTGGCTACGTGGATCTCGGGGCCTATCCGTTCACCCTCACCGGCACAGCCGCCGTCACATCGGGCACCGTGCCAGCGGGCTTGGGATTCGAATTCGAGACCAAGGGCTTTCCGGTCGCAGTAGTCGGGGTGCTGCCTCTGGGATACATGTTCGAACTGCAGGGCCGCGGCGGCATCTTTTTCTCGGATACCGATGCCACGTTCTCTGCATCCCTCGAGAACGACAGCATTACCGACAAGTTCAACGGCACCGGGACGGAGCTCTTCTACGGCGTCGGCCTCTCGATGAACCTCGGTGACACCTGGTCGATCCGCGCCGACTGGCAGCAGTTCAAGGATGTCGGGGATGAAGACCTCACCACGGAAACCGACATCGACCTGATTTCCTTGTCGCTGATCTATCGGCTCGGGCCCTTCTGACCCGGGGTGACCAACCCTGCTACCCCGCCCTCGAAGTCACTGATGATCGCAAGACGACCATATCGAAGTCGCTGCTTGTGAGATCTCGCCACGCTTTCAGGGATATTGTGGTCGGGTTCGATGCGAGCAAACGCGACTCACCGTCGCGTCAGAAAATGATTAGAATCCCCTGCACCACGCGCCCGTAGCTCAGCTGGATAGAGTACCTGGCTTCGAACCAGGTGGTCGGCGGTTCGAATCCGTCCGGGCGCGCCAATGGTGCGAAATAGCCTCGTGCTCGCACCGGAATCCCTGCCCCAGGTCACTGAGAACCCAAGGAGCCTCCCATGTCGCTCGAGAAAGTGCTTTACACCGCCCAGGCCACCGCGAACGGAGGCCGGGATGGCAAGGCCGTTTCGTCGGATGGCATTCTGGACGTAAAGCTCACCACCCCGCGCGAGCTGGGCGGTGCCGGAGGAAATGGCACCAACCCGGAACAGTTGTTCGCAGCCGGCTATTCAGCCTGCTTCATCGGTGCGCTCAGGTTCGTCGCCGGCAAGGAGAAGATCGCCCTGCCCGCAGACACGAGCATCACCGGCCGCGTCGGCATCGGGCCGCTTCCCACCGGCTTCGGAATCCAGGCCGAATTGCGCATCTCCATTCCCGGGATGCCGCGGGCGCAAGTCGAATCCCTGGTGCAGAAGGCCCATGTCGTGTGTCCGTACTCCAATGCGACGCGCGGCAACATCGACGTCACTCTCGTGGTCGCGGACTGAACGGGGTACCAATCAAGCGATCAGTGCTGGTGCTTCTGCGATCTCCCCGTCTCGAACCGGCGCATTCAAAGACGCGAGACCGGCGATCACACCCACGTGCACCAGCACCGTCGCAATCAGCGCTGCGAGGCGCTCGCGAGATGGCCGCATCTGCTGCTCGATAGGGTCGCTTACGATGCCGGGATTGCCGCTTGGAGCCCTCGTCCGGGGAAAGGTTCATCGAAGACCGACCCGAGATCCCCTATCTGGAAATCCTCAGCAGGGCGTTACACCTTTGGAATCCGGATCCGGCTGATCATCAGCGACCCCGACAGCGCGAACAGCAGCACCAGCGGATGCAGGGCAAACCCCGCGACGGTGACTTCCCCGAACCACAGGTTCTCCCCTACCGCTCCCTGACCCGCGGCCAGTGCCAGCAGCGCAACGAGGACAATCGAGGTGGGTATCGGCGTGCCCTCGAAGTACTTCACCTTGTCCGAGCCCTCGGACAAAGCCGCTGCGGTGACGTTGTAGCGTGCCAGGCGGGATACGCCGCAGGCAACGAAGTACGCGAGCACGATCCGGTCGTAGAAGCCCTGCATGCCGCAGCCGTAGGCGATGATCGCCGGTGCCACGCCGAAGGAAATCACATCCGCGAGCGAATCCAGTTCCTGCCCCAGCAATGATGCTTTCTGCCGCCAACGGGCGATGCGGCCGTCCAGCACATCGAAGATCAGGGCGACCAGCACCAGCGCACACGAGAAATAAACGTGCCTGACGCCCCCGGACTGCAGGTACGTCATCATGGAAAACAGCGCCCCCGTCCCGCACACGGCATTGCCCAGGGTGAACCAGTCCGCCATCTGGAATTCCCGGATCATCGAGAAGCGCTTGTGGGGCGTGCCGTTCGTCAAAATTCAATCCAGTTGCCTGACGAGCACCCCATGCCAGCCGGTCTTGTAGGTTTCGAAACCGGGTGAAGCCGCGTGCGCGATCAGGACATTGCGGGCACCGAGCTTCGTGACCTTCGCTCCCCGGGCGGAACGGAACAGATCGGACTGACCCGGAAAGACGAGCTGCTCACCCACTCCCTTGTCCGCGCTGTCCGCGAGGATCACGCCAGCGCCATCGGTCAGGTACACCCGCGTGTGCTGGCGCTCCGCTCCCGACAGGGGCACCTGGTTGACGACCACCTGCCCCAGGCCCTTCCAGTTGAAGACGATCCCGAGCACACCCAGCCGCTCGCCGCGGACATTGCCATCCTTCCGCACGACGCACGAGTAGACCAGCGCCCGCTCCTGGTTGACCAGGTCAGAGCGGTGCACCGACTCAAACCCGAACTGCGTGCTGTCCGGCGTGGCCAGCGCAGACTTGAACCATTCCGTCTGCGCCACATTGCGGCGAAGGGAACGGTACTTCTTCGGCCTGCCGTTGGCGACGATGTTGCCGCCCAAGTCCGCGAGGACGAGATCGAGGTAAACCGTGTACGAATCCAGGATCTGCCCAAGCCGGCGCGATGCGTGAGCGACGAGCTCTTCCGAGCGCTCCTTCAGGCAATCGATGACGGCGGAATCGGTCGCCCACCAGCGAACATCGCAACTGCGCTCATACAGGTTGCGGTCGACGACGTCGATGGCATTGAGCGCGAGATCGCACAGGCGGTTCTCGCGGACCCGCGTGGACAGATCGCCGATCACGCGATCGAGTTCACCGCCGATGGATCGGGAGCGGTCGACCACCTGGTCTGCAGCGCCTTTCATCTCACCCGACAAACGGGTGAGCTCTTCCGCCACCACAGCAAAGCCTCGACCTGTTTCGCCGGCCCTGGCCGCTTCGACGCGCGCATTCATGGAGAGCATGTGGGTTGCGCGATTGAGGCGCGAGATCTCCTCGATCGCGTGCACCACGTGCAGCTGCATTCGTTTCGACAGTTCGACGACCAGGCCTATCTGGGTCTCGGCAGACGCGTCTGCGTCATCGCGGGGCTCGCTCATCAGGGGGTCTTTCCTCGTATAAGCGACCCATCCTTTTGCCGCTGCGTCGCAACACGAGCGATTTAAGCACTGCTGCGCACCTCTACGCCACCGCTAAATGGCGTAGGGGCGCTTTCGCCGCTCTCAAGCAGCACCAATCCGCGTAATCAACACGCCACTGCTGTTCTCCCTGCAGCCGATATCCTTTGATCTAGCGGAGATGCAGCGAGTCCCGATCGACCGCAGTCGAAGCGCTGGATCCTCCTTTGAAGAGGGCCGATAGCACCAAGATCCCGATGAAGGGTGCGCCGATAATCCAGATCGGAAGCCATACGCCTGACATGTTCTTGCTCCTCGTTTAGCGAACTTTGCAATCAGCCGTTGTTGATCTATGGCAGCTCTCGAATGCGGCCCACCCGGCCACGCAATCTCCGATCTGCCCCGCTCATTCGGATCAGAGGGAATCTTGCAGCACCCGAAGTTTCAACGACAGTTCCTGAGGGGAGGATCGAAATGTCAGATTGGACTGACAGGTGGCGCCGACAGCTCACAGTCATCCCTGACTCGGGTTATGTGGGCACTGCAAAGGGATTTGCATCACCCTGCCACCTGCCGATCTCGAGTCGCATCACAAACTCGCTGCCGTACTCGAGTCCGTCGCTGTACACGGCAAGGGAGCCGTTCTGCATCGAGAGCAGGCGACTTGCGACAGGCAGCTCGAACCCTTGAGCAGCGCCGGAAGTGTGCGGCTCTGCGTTAACCGGGGGCAGGAAGCCAAGTAAATCCGGCAATACGGACTGGGGAATGCCTGTCCCATCCTGCCGCACGCTGATCCTGACGTGATCGTTTTCGCGCGACACGGTGACATGCATAGTCCCCTGTTCCTTGAGCGCGTTGCTGGCCACTTTAAATATCAGTGCGAGCGCCTTCGAGGTCTGCTCGGCATCTCCCAGGATGTGGAAAGACGCCTCCGGGGAATTGACAACCAGCGTCGCCCGACGCTGTTCGATGGCCGGCCTGGCTGCACGGATGGCGGCAGCCGCGACCGAGGAAATGTCGTACCGCTCCGCTTTGGCATTCACCAGCCCCCTCGCAGCCTGGGCTGCATCGGAAAGCTCCTTCATCAGCTGGGCGAGTTGTTCGATCTGTCGGTCCAGCGCGTCACGCGCCGCAGCCATCATGTCAGGCCGCTCTGCAGCCCTGGAAAGCAGGCGGCACGCTGCAGACAGTGAAGCGAGCGGATTGCGGATTTCGTGGACCAGATGCGACAGCAGCAGTCCGCATCGCCGGTCGAGGTCGTCCTGCGGCGTGACGCTACCCATGCACGACGGCTCCCGGGCTGGTGGCAGCAGCAAGATGCTGGCGCAATGCCTGTTCGATCAGATCGGGATCAACAGGCTTGGTGAAATGCCGGTCGAAGCCGGCGCTCTCGGCTCTTTGCCGATCGTTCTCCTGTCCCCAGCCAGTGACCGCCACCAGCATCATGTCCTTACCCCACGGCTCGGCCCGGATTCGGCGCGCCAGCTCGTATCCATTCATTCCCGGCATGCCGATGTCGAGAATGGCGGCGTGCGGCCGCTCTCGAGAAGCTATCTCCAGCGCATCCTGTGCATCGTGTGTCACCAGGATCTGGAATCCAGCCAGCCGCAGCAACATGCCGAGCATCTCGGCGGCATCGCGATTGTCATCGGCGACCAGCACTCGCGCCGGAGGGAGACTCGTTGCGAGGCATGAGTCGTCACGCTGTCCACTCTCGACAGCTTCTGCGACCACCGCCGCTTTGGGGAGCCTGATCGTGAACTCGCTCCCCAGACCGAGCCCCCGGCTCATCACCTCCACGGAACCTCCATGCAGCGAGACCAGGCCTTTTACAAGGGCAAGACCGATCCCCAGTCCACCTTCTGCCCGATCGATGACGGATTCGACCTGGGAGAACATCTCGAAAAGGCCGGGCATCGATCTGGCATCGATTCCGACCCCGTTGTCGCGGATGCCAATGTTGAGCCCATCTGCGGCAAGCACCGCCACAAGGTCGATCTTTCCTCCCGCATCCGTGTACTTGGCAGCATTGGTGAGCAGATTGGAAAGAGCCTGAGACAGGCGCAGCGCATCCACGTCAAGCACGACCTGTGCTGTTGGCAGCTCCACCGTCAACCGATGCCCCTTGGCATCGATCAGCGGCCGTGCCGTCTCGATCGCAGCTCCCACTATCGACGCGAGTCCGGTATGTGCCTTCCTGATCCTCAACTGGCCGCGCGTGATACGGGATACGTCCAGCAAGTCATCCAGCAGCAGGGCCATTCTCTGTACCTGGCGGGAGATCACTTCCCGTGCATGGCGCTGCTCGGGACCCGTCGCCACGCCGTCCTCCAGCACTTTCGCCGCATGGCGAATCGGCGCGAGCGGATTGCGCAGTTCGTGAGCCAGCGTGGCGAGGAATTCGTCCTTGCGTCGATCGGCTTCGCGCAAAGCCCCCTCTGACAGCTTGAGCCGGCTGATATCGAGGTTGATACCGGCCCAGGCGGTTATCCGGTCGTGTTCATCCCTGACGGGTACGCCTTGTGCAAGCACCCAGTGAAACTCCCCATCTGTTCCCAGGATGCGGTGCTCCCGATACCAGAACCTTCCCGACGCCGCACATTCCTGCCACGCCGCTATCGTCGCCTCGGCGTCATCTGGATGGAGCACATTGCCCCACCCGAGATTGGAGCACTGTTCCTGCGTCATACCGGTCAGGCGGAGAAATGAATCGCTGGCATAGGTGTTGCTGCCCGCGGCATCACACACCCAGACTCCGTAATTCAGCGATTCTCCGATGGCGCGGTACAGTTTTTCACTTCTGCGCAGCGCCCTTTCCACGTCCTTCCGCTCCTGGATCTCGCTGGTCAGTGCCCTGTTCGACTGCTCCAGCGCCAGTGTCCGCGAACGAACTTCGTCCAGCATGCTGTTGAACGCATCGACCACGACCCCTATCTCGTCTTCGGAAGTCTTGCGCGCTCGCAGGGAGTAGTCACGCTCCGCAACCACCTTGTGCGCGATTCCCGAGATTTCGGTCAACGGCGCGGTAATGACTTTCTGGAGCAGAGTGGACAGCAGCAAGGCAACAATCATGCTCAGCAGCGTAACGAGCGAAAAAATGCCGAGATAGGTCGTTATGCGTCCAGTCACGTCGTAGTGAGCACGCAGGAACACCGTACCGAGAAATTCACCATCCCGGATGACGGGTCGGGTCAGTTCCAGGCGCTCCGGGGAGGTGCGCGTACTTCCCCCCAAGGAGGGGACTCGCGGGGGCGGCTGCGTTTGTCCCGCCCGGACGAAGGACGAGTAGAGGTTATTGTTGGCGTCATACAGTGCCGCGACGAGGATGGATGACCGGATCTCCAGTGCGCTGAGGCTTCGGGCGGCCGACTCCCTGTCATCGAAAGCCAAGGCCGGGGTAGCCAGCAGGGCGACAATGTCCCCTTCGGTCGCCAGATCCGCAGCCCACGTCTGCCGGTAAACCCCCAGGTCGTAGGCGAGCATTGCTGACCCAGCCACCAATAGCGCAATCGCCGTCGTGATCAATCCCATCCCGATCAGTTTCCGGCGCACCGTGCGATACGGGCGCATGAGGGCACGCAGCGCATTGTTCGGAGCCGGTCCCGAGGCGGGGGGGGAACCTGTTACGGTCGAGCGGGTGCTCGTTGCTGGGTCATTCTTGTTCATGTCAGCGCGCACCGAGCACCCTGGCGGCCACGGACAGCATCTCCGCATCTACGTCGATGCCGGCCTGGTTGACCGCCTGTAGGGAAACCTCGAATCTGATTCGGCGATCCAGAGTCAGGAAGTTGACCGCACTGCCGCTGCTCAGGCCTTTCTCTTCATCGGTAATCACCAGCAACGGCCGGGAACGCAATGCGGCGATCCCTATACGCGCTGCTTCTGCGTGGCCGCCTCCGATGTAGAGCATGTGGGCGTCCCACGCTTCTCTGACGGCCGTTACGCTCCGGACCTGGACAGGGAGGTCATGGACCAATCGGTCACCATGGAGTCCCTGTAGTTGTTCTGCAACATCGGCGGCGCCCAGTACAGCAATGACGAACGCCGAGGCTTTCAGTGTTTCGGGTGGCCACTCCATGTAGCCAGGGAAACGGAACAGGAACGCAGCCTTGACGGCGGCCGGCGAATAAGGGACCGCTGCATGAGCGGGAAAGCCGCAGAGAAACAGGGAGACCAGTAAAGGCAGCAGACGACCGCTGCTCCAGGGTGGGCCCGCGATGACTTGCCGCCTGGCCAACGTCTCACCAGGTCCAGTTCGCCTGGACGAACGCACTGCGGACGATTTCCTCGCCATTGGGGGCGGGCAGTTCCTGGTGGCTCTCATGCAGCAGGTTCTGGCCGCTCACGCTAAGCTCAAGTGACGGCGATACCCGCCAGCCGACACGCGCATTCAGTTCGAAGTAGTCGTCAAGCTCCGGCGCCGGGAGTTTGCCTCCGTACCTCAACTGGGCGTCGAAAGTGAGGTCAGGGCCCAAGTCGAGGGAGGACGCCAGCGTGGCCTGGAGCTTCGGGTCGTTTCCTGCCTGGCTCAAACCCAGAATCGTGCTTGCGCCAGGCTTGAACTGCAGGTTCTTGTGCAATGACCGGATGCCAGGCGACAGCCTCCATCCCGGAGTCACCTGCCAGCTTGCCCATGCCTCGACGCCGTAAGTGTAGCCATCCATCAGATTGTCCCAGCGAAGTGGGAGAAAGACGGTACCGGAAGCAGGCTCGATCGTGCGCAGGTTGTCGTATTGATTGTAGAACGCGGAGACAGAAAGCGAGAAGCGGTCGAGCGGCAGGCCTCTATAGCCTATTTCGAATGCATCAACCTGTTCCGGTTCGAAATCAGGGTTGCCGGTCAGGAATACCACACTGCCGACGGTTTCGACCACGTCCTGATCGAAGGGGGTAGGCGAACGAATCGCGCGGGACCCCGCGCCCCACAGCATTGCGTTCTCGGAGATCTCCCACGAAACCCTTGCATCCGGAAGAAACTCCCAGCCGGAGTAAGGGTCCTTCTCCAGCTTGGCGCCCAACGTGATCCTTACGGAGTCGATGGAAATGGTGTCCTGGGCAAAGAGATTCACCAGCGTCAGCTCGCGCTCGGGCGGAATGAAAGCCAGTGGCACGGAATTGGTGATGCCGTAATTGTTGAGACGGCCTCCTGCACCCCAGACCACTCGGTGCGCAGGGCTGGCCAGAATGCTTTGCTGCATCTCGATGTCATAAGTATGCAGCACGAAAGCCACGCCTCCCGTGGGCGCCGCCCGCTGGG
>JANNNQ010000069.1:0-1669 GCA_031398625.1 Pseudomonadota bacterium | reverse complement strand
CGTCGGACTCCCTGCGTCGGTGGGCAGGCTTCCTGGGCCTTGCAGCCCAGGCTGACATGGGTCCGCACCTTCAGCGCTGGGAAACGTCGCCATGTGCCGATGCAACGCCCTCGTGGGCTCCGGACTTTAGGCGGTCCCGTTCCCGAAAGGTATTGAAGGGAGTCGGACTATACGTCCTCGGTTCGGGCAGACTGAATGTCTGCCGCTCCTGATAACTGTTCAGCCACGAAGGAGCGTTGTAAAGCTTGGGGCGCGGGATTCATCCCGCATCTGGGCTCCGGACTTTAGTCCTCCGTCCTAGTGGTGAGGGAACGAGTTGATCGAGTCGGACCTTTCCTCCACCGTTCCTGGGTGGGTTTGGGCGTGATTTCTGGGGAGATTTGCCGGACGTCTCTTCAGATTTAGGGGACGTTTCAAGCTTAAATATGCGGCCAATCCTAGCAAATATGCGGAGATCGGCGCAAAAAACCTCGCAAAGGTAGCAGGAGGACGGCATACCTGTTAAAACCACTAGTGCAAGGGATTCGGAGGTTACTGAATCGCCAAGCAATTTGAGGAGGTTCTAAGAACATTATGTCTATCCGAAACAGCCGCAAAGGCTTCACGCTCATCGAGCTTCTCGTCGTCGTTCTCATCCTAGGAATTCTGGTTGCCGTTGCGCTTCCGTCTTACCTGTCTTCCGTGAAGGACAGCCGACAGAAGACTGCCAATGCCAATGCTAAGGCGATCGCCACTGCAGTGCAGTCGCTTTACGTTAAGGCCAATGGTGCAGCCTACAACCATTCTTCGATCACCACTGCGGCGATCACGGCTGAACTTGGTGGAACGGTTCCTTCCAATCCTTGCAACGGCGGTACCACGCTTGCAGACTACGGTCTTGCACAGACCGCCACCACCGCAACGGTTGAGCCCGTTGCTGGTGCGAACTGCAACGACGCGGATCTTCCCGCGATCACTCTGACCGGCGCATAAGAAACGCCCCTGGGCAAGTCTCGCCTAGGCGAGACTTGCCCTATTTTTTTCCCACATCTATTTTTCTGAGGTTTTGAGCAATGCGAACAAGATTTAGCCAGCGTGGATTTACGCTCATAGAGCTTCTGGTGGTTACCTTGATCTTGGGCATTCTAGTCACGATCGCGATTCCTACTTACCTAATCTCGATGCGCGACACACGCCAAAAGACGGCGAATGAAAACGCCAAAACCCTGGCCAGCGCCATCCAAACGATTTACGCCCGGATCAACGGCCGAGCTTACAACGCGCCGGAAATCAACGAGGCAGCTATCGCCCTTGAGGTCGGAGGGACGATCCCAGTGAACCCGTGCACCGGCGGAAGGAGCCTCACCGAGGACTACGGCATGGCCCTGACGGTCACCAGCTCCACGATCGAAGCGGCACCTGGCGCAAATTGTGACGACAGCGGGTTGCCTGCCTACATTTTGCGCGGAGCTTAACAATTTTGAAAGGTTTCTGTATACTAGTAAAAGTACGAGGTAACGGAATGAAGAGTAAACGTGTAGGCGCGGCATTGGTGAGTTCGATCTCTTTGGTTTTGGTGGCCAGTTTGTTGGTGGGGGGTGCACTCACCCTGACTTCCTCCCAGCGGACGCTTGCCACTAGCCGAACCAATAGCGAAGCTGCCTTGTTGCTGGCGGAAGCGGGCGTGAAC
>JANNNQ010000062.1:0-16446 GCA_031398625.1 Pseudomonadota bacterium | reverse complement strand
CCTGGAGGAGTTTTCTCCGGAGGCGATCACCGCGATTCGCGACGCAGGCGCCGATTACTTCACAGCCGCATCACGGGTGCACGAGAAGACCGGCAGCGAGCTCAAACTGCTGGTGCGCGAACTCAGCGAAGTCACGGGACGTAAAGGTCCGGCACTCTACATGCCCCTCCGCGCTGCATTGAGCGGCGCCACTCATGGACCCGAACTCGGCCCGCTCCTCGGGCTGCTCTCCTCCGAAACGGTGCGGGCACGTTTCGCCCACGCTGCCCGCCTGTAGCGCCTCAAGGCCCGCCTCACTCCATGCTCCAGATCCACAACTCGCTGACCGGCCGCAAAGAACCGTTCGTTCCCCTCGTCGCCGGCACCGTCCGCATGTACCTGTGCGGCGACACGGTCTACGACTTCTGCCATATCGGCCATGCGCGATCGAAGGTGGCATTCGACATCGTGCGCCGGTATCTCGCCTGGACGGGGTTCAAGGTGACCTTCGTCCGCAACATCACCGACATCGACGACAAGATCATCCGGCGTGCTGCAGAAAGAA
Organism: Pseudomonadota bacterium; assembly: GCA_031398625.1. Classification (GTDB taxonomy): domain Bacteria; phylum Pseudomonadota; class Gammaproteobacteria; order Steroidobacterales; family Steroidobacteraceae; genus CAIUGU01. The sequence goes on along the minus strand of JANNNQ010000062.1, from coordinate 15,902 downwards.
ACGAGACGATCGGGCAACTGACGTCGTTCTTCATCGATGCCATGCACACGGACTACGATCGCCTGGGTGTTCTCAGGCCTGATGTCGAGCCCCGCGCCACGGAGCACATCGGCGGCATCATCGCGTTGACGCAGACGCTGATCGACAAGGGTTATGCCTACGTCGGCAGCAATGGCGACGTCCTGTACTCCGTCGCGAAGTTCGAACCCTACGGCAAGCTGTCGGGCAAGAAGCTGGGCGACCTGCGCGCCGGTGCCCGGGTCGAGGTCGATGAAGCAAAACGCGACCCGCTCGATTTCGTGCTGTGGAAACCGGCCAAACCGGGCGAGCCTTCCTGGAGCTCGCCCTGGGGCGATGGCAGGCCGGGTTGGCACATCGAGTGCTCGGCCATGTGCCACGACATCCTCGGGACGCGTTTCGACATCCATGCGGGTGGCATGGATCTCAAGTTCCCGCATCACGAGAACGAGATCGCGCAATCGTGCGCGGCAACTGGCGACTCGTTCGCCAACGTGTGGATGCACAACGGCTTCGTGAATGTCGACGATGAGAAGATGTCGAAGTCGCTCGGCAACTTCTTCACCATCCGCACCGTGCTCGATTCCGGCTATGTCCGCGATCCGGAAGTGCTGCGCTACTTCCTGGCATCCAGTCACTACCGCGGTCCCATCAACTACTCACTCGACAACATCGAGCAGGCCGATGCCGCCCTGAGCCGCCTGTACCTCGCGTTGCGCGGCGTGGCGCCCGCCTTGGATGCGCCAGTCGGGGAAGCCACCGCACGATTTCGTGAGGCGATGGACGATGACTTCAATACACCGGAGGCGATTGCGGTATTGCAGTCGCTGGCGACCGAGGTCAACCGCGCGAAGGCGGCAAACGAGCCCGCGGTTGCCTCATGGCTGGCGGGCGAGCTCAAGGTTCTTGGGGCCGTGCTGGGATTGCTGACTTCTGATCCCGCGGCTTTTTTGAAGAAAAAGGTCGTGACAGGAAGTGGTGCCCTTGCCGTCGGGGCGCCGATATTGTCAGGCGCAGGGGCGGTCGCTGCGGAAGGCCTCAGCGACGCAGACATCGATCGTCTCGTCGTGGAGCGTACGGCGGCGCGCAAGGCGAAGGATTTCGCCGAATCCGACCGTATCCGCGATCTGCTCCTGGCGGGAGGCATCGTTCTGGAAGACGGCGCCTCAGGAACGGCGTGGCGGCGCAAACAAGCCCGGCCGCCAGCTTCCCGATCTTCCTAGCTCCCCAGGCTTCCTGGCTTCCGGGGATCCTGTTCCTGGCGCATCAGCGATGCCTCGAGCGTGTTCTTCATCAGGACCGCCACCGTCATCGGTCCGACGCCGCCCGGAACCGGAGTGATCCAGCTTGCCCGCGCGCGTGCGGGTTCGAATTCCACATCGCCGAAGAGCTTGCCGTCGTCGCGTCGCGTGATGCCGATGTCGATCACCACCGCACCGGGCCTGATCCAGTCACCATGGATCATGCCGGGCCGGCCGACTGCGACCACCAGGATTTCCGCGCGCGCCACCTGCTTCTCCAGGTCGTTGGTGAACCGATGGCAGATGGTCACCGTGGAACCCGCCAGCAGCAGTTCCAGCGCCATCGGCCGGCCCACCTGGTTTGATGCACCCACTACGACCGCATTGAGGCCGCGCGTGGAAATGCCGATGGCGTCCAGCAACTTGATGCAGCCGTAGGGCGTGCAGGGGCGGATCAGCGGATTACGCAGTGCAAGGCGGCCCACGTTATAGGGATGAAAGCCGTCGACGTCCTTGGCGGGGTCGATGGTGTCCACCACGAGCCTGGGATCTATGTGGTCGGGCAAGGGCACCTGGACCAGGATGCCGTCAATCGTGGGATCCCGGTTCAGGTCATGGATGAGCGCCAGGAGCTCAGTCTGGGTAATCGAGTGGGGCAGGTCGTGACTGACGGACTTGATCCCCGTTTCCTCGCAGGCTTTCCGCTTGTTGCGGACATAGATCTCCGAAGCCGCATCATTGCCCACCAGGACGACTGCCAGGCCAGGACGACGCAGGCTGCGGGCAACGAGCGCGTCGCACTGGGCGCGGACTTCCCTTTTGAGGTCCTGCGCGATGGCGCGTCCGTCGATGATCTGGCCCGTCATGACTTTAGGGATTCCGTTGTCTGTTGTGGGCAAAGGATTGTGGCATGGGGGCAACGGCGTCGAGAAGACAACCCTGCCCCGATACCGGGCATGAGCCTTGCTCGCCCTGATCTCCGCGGCGATTCTTCAAATTGACGCTTCCGGGGGTCGCACGTATGATTCGCCGTCCCGTGAGGGGGTACCTCTCACGATCCGCGAGCGAAGTCTGGCGGGGCATGGCGCAGTCTGGTAGCGCATCTGCTTTGGGAGCAGAGGGTCGGGGGTTCGAATCCCTCTGCCCCGACCACTTCGAGGGCGGCGCGAAGGCTGGAACAGTCGGGACGCGCGACTTTGGGTTGCGACGAATTTCGAGCTGTGCGCCCGTAGCTCAGCTGGATAGAGCATCGGCCTTCTAAGCCGAGGGTCGCAGGTTCGAGTCCTGCCGGGCGCGCCATCCAGCGGATGGCAGCGTGCCAGGACGCGAAGCTGCGAGTAAGCAGGTTCGACAAAGTTGTAAGGAACAACTTTGAACGGCCGCAGGCCGGCCCACAGGGCGCCGGCCATGAATGGCAAGGGGTAATCCTGCCGGGCCTCTGGAAGGTTTGGAGGGCAGGGCAGCGACAGCGCACCCCTGCGTTCTGAAAAGGTTCTGGATTGAACGTTTCTGCTCTGGACGATGGTGGACGTAGCTCAGCTGGTAGAGCCCCGGATTGTGATTCCGGCCGTCGTGGGTTCGAGTCCCATCGTCCACCCCATCTTCAAGCGGCGACTGGGACTCCATGTCACCATCGCCGCGTGAACAAGGAAAAAGTGTGATTTTTCCTTTTCACCATTGAACAGGCGGACCTGTTCAATGGGGTACCTCCATGTACCCGGTCGGATTTTGCGCGGCAAAGCCGCATCTTGGCGGGTACAGGACGTACCCCGGAAAACGGTCTTCCGTTTTACGGTATCGAGGCAAAAACCACGCTTTTTGCCCGATACGCGATCGTCGTGACAGGAGTCCGACCGATCGCATGGACATGGGCCGTTAGCTCAGCTGGTAGAGCAGTTGACTCTTAATCAATTGGTCGTAGGTTCGATCCCTACACGGCCCACCAATTTTCTCTTAAATACAATAACTTAGCAGATCGAGTCGATCGAGCTAGAAAATCTAAATTGCCTTGCTACCGGGGTTCTACCTGTCGTAGATCTCGCTTTCGTGTCTCTCATCTAAGCCGGGCTATTAATACAAGATGTTGTGGTAAGGCTCGCGCGACTATTCGGCAGTTTCCGAGCAGTCTTGCGGAGCACGTCATATAAACCATTGACTTAGCAGGGGGTAGGTGCAGATTTCTGCTGATTGACGGAAGTCGTGCGCAGGTCGTAGTCTCTTACCGAGACTCAACATGTTGTATCTGCGGACCCGCGATGGGCGATCTAGGACAACAATTGGGGCCGGTCGTCGGACTCGCGGAACAGATAGCACCTCTACTGAAGCCCCGAGATGATCCGAGCCCCAACCAAGTTTTTTACGGCACGGTCCTCTTACCAGGTTGGACGCGCCGAGAGTCTGCGTTTGTAAAAATCTTTCCTCACCAGGTCCGGCCGCAGCTGGTTTTTAACGAAGTAATAGCCCACCTAATCGCTATACAGCTTGAGCTTCCGTCACCACTTACCTTTCCTTGCGCATGCCGTACGAGCCTTCTAAAGGGCGGTGGTGGGAACAGCGACGGGGAGTTTGTCTTAGGTGTCGCCTCTATAGATGGGAGACCGAAGAGATTCAAGCAGGTTATCCGCTCCTCTGACTGCAAGTGGGAGGACATCATGAATTGGCCGTATGCAGCTCACATTGCGGTGTTTGATGAACTCATTTGTAACGATGATCGCCATATAGGCAATTTGGTCCGATGCGGAGAGCACGACTACATGGCCATCGATCACGAACGTATTTTGCGTGGCGAGCCTTGGTTTACGGCGGAGCTCGACGCGGTCAGTCCTTGCGATGCAAATGGATTGGCCAGTACCATCGCGGAAGGCACGGATCAAGTCATGCGCCAAAGAATGATCCAGATCGCAAGCAGATACGTATTGAGCCACTTGCTCTATACGCCCGAGCTAGCAGGTCCGCTTGAAGCCATCTGTGGCGCTCCGCATGGATCAACAGATAAGTTGGTAACCATGCTGAATGCAAGACGCGTAGCTCTTCCAAGACTCATGCAGTGGCATACACAAAAGGGCGAGCTTTTTAGAGCGAGTACATTTCGATGAAAGATATGTTCGAAGCGCTCATTGACGAGCGGAAATTCGAATCTTTCGAATATCAGTTGTTATACCTCCGGCCAAGTTATCACTCTGCTGAACGCATTGCCGTTGGGGTGGCATCCACTTGTGAGAATCGCATTGAAGTCAGATTCCTCACTTCGGCGAGCGCTATGGATTCTATGGCAAGGCTACTAGGGGATGATGGGGTTGAGCAGTATCACTTCGCTGCAAGTGAATGCCGGCGTGCGATTGGTCAGAGTACAACCCTCGACATGTTGCAAATGCCGACGGATGCTCTAGTTGCGGGTGAAAAGATGGCGGCGTTCACTCCAGATCGTGTGGGGCTAATTTCGCGACTGCTCGAAACATCTTCATGTTTGGTGCGCCAGTCTTCCCCTAGAACAAATGAGGTGGCAAGCGGATCTGCTGCCGTCAATCTGGTTAAGAGTGTTTTTGACCATGTCAGTCGTTTGAATCCCGCACTCGCCAATGAAATATTCAACAAATCAGTTGATATTGATGGGGCAACAGTTGAATTGCCTATCTACGGGAGAAAAGTCTTCGGCGCCCCCGTTTCTTTCGTGAATAGCTCGCAGACAATGCGGGCGGAGTCATGGGTCGCTAAATTTCACTGGCTAAAAACCATCTTAGTTCCTTCTCCAAAGCTCTATCTGATAACTGGGAAGGATGAGGAAAATGAAACGTCAAAAGTAGAAGGAAAAATACGTGAGCTGCGCGCGATAGCGAAATCTGCTGCAGTAGAGCTTGCAGTAGCCTCAACGACCGATGAACTTGCGCATATGGTTGTTAGGGACGAAGCCGCTTAGGTTTAAGTTGTTGTGGTTTAATCCCCTGTATTTCCCTCTGCTCCCCACAGCGTCCGCAAACCCCAATAAAGCGCCACGGACTTGCCTTGCGGATCGTGCAGGTTTCCTGGAAAGATTCGTGCAAACAACTTCAGCGAAGGATAGCGCCGAAGCCCAAGAATCTCTGCCATCCGAGCGACTCCACTCACAATTCCGACCGCCGAAACAACCTGCCCCTCAAGCATTTCACCCTCTCCAGCGCTGGGAAAAACTCCAGCCCGCAGGTCAGTGTGAGCTGCCGCATATTGCGCTTCCTTTCCAAAGATCGCGTTATTCTCGGTGATTAGACTAGGGCTTCCGCAAATGTATCGCTGAAAAGCCTCTGGCCGTTCAAGTAATGCATACACACAGAACCCACCACCCATGGAGTATCCGAAAAGTGTGTTGTCACCAGTCGTCCTGTAGTCTCTATCGATGACCGTGCGTACGTCATCAACGATGAAATCTAGAAAATTTTCTGCGCCCCCAAATTGCGCGCCAGCCAGCACATTATTGTAATAGTCGTCGCATTCTCGTCGAACCAGATCAGCCCCAAGCCCGTTAAAGTTGCATACGCCGGTTTTTGTGAATGTGAAGTCGTATTCCCGGCGGCTTACGAAGTTTTCGATGTTATCTGGCGTCGCTCCGACAGAAACCACGATCATCTCTGGAACTGCGCCGCCTACGACAGGCGCCGTTTCTACCGCCATTTCAAAGTCGAGACTTCCATCCATGACCCAAAGCACTGCATAGCGCTTTTCCGACTGTTCGTAGGATCGCGGTAATGCGACACGAACTTCGTAGTCGGACGGTGCGCCCACAGAAGACATTCGACGTGTTGCCTGAATAAACATTCCACGATCGGTCGTTCTTTGTGTCGCAAGAACTGATCTAGCGTTAAGGTTGGTTTTCGAGGCCGTTGCTTGGGCGATTGCTTGACCGGAGAGTGCTAAGCAAAGCAGGATGACCCAGGATAGAGCGCTATGGGCTTTCATCTTCGATTCCTTTGGTGCTTCTTCCGCCAACTAGTCTCGAGTGAACCCGATGAGTGATGACGCCACTTTGCTGGCGGTTGTTGCCGGACAATACGGCGTTGCCGGGGCAGAACACGGCAGCACAAGATTAAGTTGCAAGAGTTTGGCATTAACGGGCACTAACGGTGCCGGCGCACGCCTCCGGGTGTTCGGATAAATGACAGGCGACTCGGCCAGGATGAACTCTAAAATCGTGGTCTTCGACGGCGTTTGTGTCTTGTGCAGTCGCTGGATGCAGTTTGTGTTCCGTCGCGACCGAGACAAGCAATTCAGGTTTGCGGCCATGCAATCGGAGCGCGGCAGGCAGCTCATGCTTCAGCATGGCATGAATCCGGAGGATCCAATGTCCTTGCTGTTGCTCGAGGGCGAGCGGGCTTACACGGACACTGAGGCAATCATCCGGGTACTTCGCAGTCTCGGTGGAGCATGGAAGATGCGGTCCTTTGCGATTCGTATCGTGCCCCGGTTCGTTCGTGATCCGCTGTATCGCCGGGTCGCGCGCCATCGCTACCAGATCTTCGGCAAGCGCGAGACTTGCTTCATTCCGACGACAGAAGTCGCCGATCGATTCCTGTCCTGAACGCGCAGGTGAAATCAGTCATCGTCCTCGACGGCTACGGCAACTTCGGGCAGCGGACTGCCGGAGCGCTCGCCCGCAAGCTGTTGCGCGACGAGATCGACGTCCGGGGAGCGATGCCTTGCGTGGGGCTGCTGACCGCGGACGAGATCCTGCACGCGATCCCCGGCCTGCATTTGAGCTGGGCGACGGAAGAGAATTGACGCACTGGTGGCGGTTGATCGTGCCCTCGTAGGGACTCCCGAGGGGCTTTCGGTGGCTTGTGCCAGCTCAGTTTTCATTAAAAAAACTGAACGTTCCCGCGGAAACGCGTTAGCACTCGGCCCTCCATCACGAGGCCTCAGAATCATGGAACGGCTATTTATCGTAACGTGTTACGATAAATTCATGAGTACTTCCGCAAAGAACGTGCCTCGCCGTCGCGGCAGGCCGCCCTCGGGCCAGGCGGTGCCGGCTGCGGAACGCATGCGGCGGATGCGGGAGCGCCGCAAATCCGCTGGCCTCAAGCCCGTCGTGGAATGGGTGCCCCGGAATCCGGAGCCTGCGGCGCCTTATTCATCACACCGCCTGCTTGAGGCGCGCAGCCTAGCGATGCATGCGCTCATCGCGCACAAGATCGAGCGGGATCGCACGCTTCTGGAGACTCCGCTCGGCAACCTGAAGCGCTGGCGCAGTCGCTGGCAGAACGATCCACCCCGCTGGTTTCAGGAATGGCAGGAATTGATGACTCGTCCCTGGCCGGAAATCGCGGCGCTGATTACCGAGCCGTCCGAGAATGCCGCACGCCTGCGGCAATCCTCACCTTTCGCGGGCGTGCTTTCTTCTGACGAACGCAAACGCATCTATGAAACGTTCCGAGCTTGAGCACCTGATTCGCGCTGCCGGTTCGATCGCGGGCGATCCTCAAATCGTCGTCATCGGCAGCCAGTCCATCCTGGGCCAGTTTCCGGAGGCGCCCGAGGCGCTGCTTTTCTCCGCCGAGGCGGATCTCTTTCCCCTGAATCATCCAGAGCGGTCGGATCTCATCGATGGCAGCATTGGCGAAGGCTCTGCGTTCCATGCGTCTTTCGGCTACTACGCGCAGGGAGTCGATGACCGGACGGCAGTGTTGCCGGAAGGCTGGCGTGACCGCCTGGTTCGCGTTGCCAATTCCAATACTCAGGGCATCGTAGGTCTTTGCCTCGAGGTGCACGATCTCGCGATCTCCAAATATGTCGCGGGCCGGGAGAAAGACCTCGCTTTCACGCGCGAGCTGGCGCGCCAGGGGATGACAGATCGAGGCACCCTTCGTGAACGATTGCAGACCACGAAGCTGTCTGCCGAAATGACCGACATCACCCACGCACGAATCAGTCGCGATTTCAGCTAGTGAAGGTCTGGTGTGGCGCGGACCGAAAGCTCACTGCGGCTATGGACGTCCACCCGGCCCTCGTTCCAGTACCGGCCCCCCGGCTGGATGCGCCGTCTCCGGCCAGGTCTCGCAGCCGGGCATCGGGCAGGTTGCTGAGGGCCATGGTGTCGGATCGGGGCAATGGCTGAGTTTGGGGTTGCGGGCATGGCGGTGCGCAAGGATGCGGGGCCGCCTTCGGGTCCGGGATCGGGAGGGGCCCGGAACGGCATTTCCGGCTTCTCCGCCCGTGGGCGTCGGCTATACTCCCGCTCCCGCGCAGGCCGGGGTACGCATGTTTCCCGCCGGAGGGGCCCGGATCGCATCGCGGACAGGGCCGCGAAAGTGGCGGAACTGGTAGACGCGCTGGATTTAGGTTCCAGTGGGGTAACCCGTGAGAGTTCGAGTCTCTCCTTTCGCACCATCGGCTGCAGCCGCACGTCGGGCCACACGTGCTGGACGATCTGCTTGTTGAGTATCTAAAGGACGATAAAGATGCAGGTTTCGGTAGAGACGACGGGCAAGCTGGGACGCCGGATGGAAATCCAGGTGCCTGCCGCACGCATTGACCAGGCCATCGAGGAGCGTCTCAAGTCGATGAGTCGCACGGTCCGGCTCAAGGGCTTCCGGCCCGGGAAAGTGCCGGTCAAGGTCGTGCGGCAGCAGTTTGGCCAGCAGGTGCGCCAGGAAGTCCTGAGCAGCGTGCTGCAGTCGAGTTTCGCCGAGGCCGTTGCGCAGGAGAAGCTGAATCCGGCGGGCGGCCCCCGCATCGAGCCCATCAGCATCGAGCAGGGCCAGGATCTCAAGTTCCGCGCCATCTTCGAGGTCTATCCGGATCTGGAAGTGAAGGGCATCGAATCCCTCGAGGTCGCGCGCCCGGTGGCGGAAGTCCAGCCCGGCGACATCGACGCCATGATGGAAAGCCTGCGCAAGCAGCGCCCCGAGTACACAACGGTGGAACGGCCTGCACAGGAAACCGATCGGGTATTGATCGATTTCACGGGCACCATCGATGGGGAAGCCTTCGAGGGGGGCAAGGGAGAGGGCGTCCCGGTCGTCATTGGCGGCGGGCGCATGCTCAAGGATTTCGAGAACGGGCTCGTTGGCGCGAGCGCCGGCGAACAGCGAACGATCGAACTCGCCTTCCCGCAGGAATACCAGGCGAAGGCGCTGGCCGGTAAGAAGGCCGTGTTTGCCGTCTCTGTCCGCAGCGTCGAAGAGCAGAAGCTGCCTGAGCTTGACGAGGAGTTCTGCAAGTCCTATGGCGTGAGCGAAGGCGGCGTTGCGCAGCTGCGCCAGGAAATCGAAGACAACATGCGCCGCGAACTTGCCGACAACATCCGCGGACGACTGAAGCAGCAGGTGATGGACAGGCTGCTTGCAGCCAATCCGGTCGATGTGCCACAGGCATTGCTGGAATCGGCAGTGCGCGACATGCAGATGGAAATGGGCCGGCAGATGGGTGCCAAGGATGCCTCCCAGCTGCCTGCTCCCGCACAGTTCGTCGAGCCGGCGCGGCGACGGGTCGCTTTGGGCCTGATCGTCAGCGAGCTGATCAAGTCGGCCAACATCCAGCTCGATCAGGCGCGCGTGCTGTCCCGCATCGAGCTGCTGGCCGCCCAGTACCCCAATCCGGAACAGGTCATCAAGGCGTATCGCGATAACAATGAGGCGCTGCGCCAGGTCCAGTCTCTGGTGCTCGAGGATCAGGTCGTCGACTGGGTGGTCGAACGCGCCAAAGTCACCGACCAGCCGGCGACGTTCAAGGATCTCATGCATTTCGGCGCGTAGGGCGGCGCTCTGGCAGGGATCCGGCAGCTGATTGTGGCTCGGGGTCGACTGCCGGCGTTTTGACTGCCGCAGCTGGGGTACACTCAAGTCCGGTTTTCAGCTGGAACTCCCCATGAGCGCCCTCAACACGCAAGCCCTGAATCTGGTCCCGATGGTCGTCGAGCAGACCGCTCGCGGCGAACGCGCCTATGACATCTATTCGCGCCTTCTCAAGGAACGCGTGATCTTTGCGGTAGGGCCGGTGGAAGACCAGATGGCGAACCTGATCGTCGCCCAACTGCTGTTCCTCGAGTCCGAGAACCCGGACAAGGACATTGCCCTCTACATCAATTCCCCCGGTGGCGTCGTCACTGCCGGACTATCGATCTACGACACCATGCAGTTCATCAAGCCGGACGTGAGCACGATCTGCGTGGGTCAGGCGGCGAGCATGGGCGCAGTGCTGCTTGCCGGCGGCGCCAAGGGCAAGCGCTACTGCCTGCCGCATTCGAGGATGATGATTCACCAGCCGCTGGGCGGCTTCCAGGGGCAGGCCACGGACATCGACTTCCACGCCCGCGAGGTCCTGCAGACGCGTGAGCGACTGAACCGGATCCTGTCGCACCACACCGGCCAGTCGATGGAAAAGATCCAGCTGGATACGGATCGTGACAACTTCATGGGCGGTGAGGCCGCAGTGGCTTACGGCATGATCGATCGCGTGCTGGACAAGCGGGCCGAAGTGGCGACAGCGACCGTCCGATAGCGCATTCTGCCGAGGCTGGTGGCTTCGGCAACCGGCTGTATTGAATGGAAATTTGCAGGGGCCTGGCTGGGGCCTGTCAGACCTTGAAGCACCGGTCCCGTCTTTGCAGCCTGCGCCCTGCGCGTGCTATATAACCTCACATCGAAGCCTGTTCATCCGTGACCGGTTGGCAGGCGGCAGTTTCAAGGTGACGCATGTCTGAAGAATCGCGCAGCGGTAAACACGACGATGGCAAGCTGCTGTACTGCTCTTTCTGCGGCAAGAGTCAGCACGAGGTGCGCAAGCTGATTGCGGGCCCCTCGGTTTTTGTCTGTGACGAATGCGTCGAGCTCTGCAACGACATCATCCGCGAAGAGCTTGAAGAGCGCGCCGAGCGGACCCGCGACAAGCTGCCGAAGCCGCATGAAATCAAAAAGGTGCTCGATGAGTATGTGATCGGGCAGGAGCGCGCCAAACGCGTCCTGTCGGTTGCCGTGTACAACCACTACAAGCGATTGCAGACCAAGGGCACGGAGCGCGCCAAGGACGAGGTCGAGCTCGCGAAGAGCAACATCCTGCTCATCGGCCCGACCGGTTGCGGCAAGACGCTGCTGGCCGAGACGCTGGCGCGGCTGCTCAACGTGCCGTTCACGATTGCGGATGCCACGACGCTCACCGAAGCCGGCTATGTCGGCGAGGATGTCGAGAACATCATCCAGAAGCTCCTGCAGAAGTGCGACTACGACGTCGAGAAGGCGCAGACCGGCATCGTCTACATCGACGAAATCGACAAGATCTCGCGCAAGTCGGACAACCCGTCGATCACCCGTGACGTATCGGGTGAGGGCGTGCAGCAGGCGCTGCTCAAGCTGATCGAAGGCACGATTGCCTCCGTGCCTCCGCAGGGCGGGCGCAAGCATCCACAGCAGGAATTCCTGCAGGTCGATACCGGCAATATCCTTTTCATCTGCGGCGGCGCCTTCGCCGGCCTCGAGAAGATCATCCAGAACCGGACGCAGAAGACCGGCATCGGCTTCGTGGCGGATGTGCGGCAGCAGAACGATCGTCCGCACGGCACCGACGTGTTCCATGACGTCGAACCGGAGGACCTCATCAAGTACGGGCTGATTCCGGAGTTCGTCGGCCGCCTGCCGGTGGTCGCAACGCTGGAAGAGCTGGATGAGGCAGCGCTCATGTCGATCCTGCTCGAGCCGAAGAATGCCCTGACGAAGCAGTACCGCAAGCTGTTCGACATGGAAGGCGTCGAGCTCGAGTTCCGCCAGGATGCTTTGCGGGCGGTGGCCAAGCGGGCGATGCAGCGTCGCACGGGCGCCCGCGGACTCCGCACGATCCTCGAGAACGTGCTGCTCGATACCATGTATGACCTGCCCTCGATCCGCAACGTGCACAAGGTCGTGGTGGACGAAGCGGTCATCCAGGGCGACACCAAGCCGTATGTGGTCTACAAGCCCGAAGAGCCGCGCCTGGCGGCAGTCGAAGAGCGCCGTCCGACGGGCAGCGATTCGCATCATTGACGGGTTGCACGCCAGCGTCCCGTTTCGCCAAGTTGAGTACAGCGGGTGCCTTGACGGCACCCGTTTCTTTTTCCCGCACCACCTCAAGTCCCGTTCAGGGATTGCCCTGCACCGCGTTGTGGCGGGGGGGCGGGGTGATCCGGTATTTTCCAGACTGGTTTGACGATTGCCCTGGAGACCTGCGGGCCCGAAGCCCCGAGGACGACATTACGTGAGCAGCGAACCCAAAGAACCCGCGAGCCCCTCCGAGGCTCCGGCTGTGTCGAAGCCGGCGGCAGTTCCCGTGCTTCCCCTGCGTGACGTGGTGGTTTATCCCCACATGGTCATTCCGCTGTTCGTTGGCCGGGACAAGTCCATCCTGGCGCTCGAACAGGCGATGAAGGGTGACAAGCAGATCCTGCTCGTTGCCCAGAAGCAGGCTGAGGTCGACGATCCCGCACCCGAGGACCTGTTCCGCCTGGGGACGCTGGCGACCATCCTGCAGCTCCTCAAGCTGCCTGACGGCACCGTCAAGGTGCTGGTCGAAGGGGTAGAGCGGGCACGCATGGAAAAGCTCGTCGTCGGCGAGTACTTCGCTGCGGAGACCAGCCCGCTCAAGGACGAGGACCAGTATGACGAACGCGAAATGGACGTTCTTACACGGTCTGTCATCACCCAGTTCGAACAGTACGTCAAGCTGAACCGCAAGGTGCCGCCGGAGATCCTCACGTCGCTGGCGGGCATCGAGCAGCCCGGCCGACTCGCCGACACGGTTGCGGCGCACATGTCGCTCAAGCTGGATGCAAAGCAGCGTGTGCTTGAGATCCAGGACGTGCGCAAGCGTCTCGAACACATCCTCGCCCTCATCGAAGGCGAGATGGATGTGCTGCAGATCGAGAAGCGCATCCGCGGGCGCGTCAAGCAGCAGATGGAAAAGAGCCAGCGCGAGTACTACCTCAACGAGCAGATGAAGGCGATCCAGAAGGAGCTCGGGGAGCTCGAGGACGCGCCCAATGAACTGGCGGAACTCGAGCAGAAGATCCAGAAGGCGGGCATGCCGAAGGAAGCCCGCGACAAGGCGATGGCGGAACTCGGCAAGCTGAAGCTGATGTCGCCGATGTCGGCCGAGGCGACGGTCGTCAGGAATTATGTCGACTGGCTGGTGAAGTGCCCGTGGAAGAAAAAGACCAAGGTGCACAACGATATCGCGGTCGCCGAGAAGGTCCTCGATGAGGACCACTATGGTCTCGAGAAGGTCAAGGAACGGATCGTCGAGTACCTCGCCGTGCAGCAGCGGGTCAAGACGCTCAAGGGCCCCATTCTCTGTCTCGTCGGCCCACCCGGCGTCGGCAAGACGTCGCTCGGTCAATCGATCGCACGCGCCACGAACCGCAAGTTCGTGCGCATGTCGCTGGGTGGCGTGCGCGATGAAGCCGAGATCCGCGGCCATCGCCGCACTTACATCGGTTCAATGCCCGGCAAGATCGTGCAGAACATGGTGAAGACCGGCGTGCACAACCCGCTGTTCCTGCTCGACGAAGTGGACAAGATGGCGATGGACTTCCGGGGTGACCCGTCGTCGGCGCTGCTTGAAGTGCTCGATCCGGAGCAGAATGCAACGTTCAACGACCACTACCTCGAGGTCGATCTCGACCTGTCCCAGGTGATGTTCGTCTGCACGGCGAACAGCCTGAACATTCCTGCACCCCTGCTGGACCGCATGGAGGTCATCCGCCTGCCCGGTTACACGGAAGACGAGAAGAGCGCCATCGCCACCCGTTACCTCGTGCCCAAGCAGGTCAAGCAGAACGGGCTGAAGGACAAGGAACTCAAGATCTCGGACAACTCGATCCGCGACATCATCCGGTACTACACCCGTGAAGCGGGCGTACGCAACCTCGAGCGCGAGGTTTCCAAGATCTGCCGCAAGTCGGTGAAGCAGCTGCTGTCCGAGCCGCAGACGGAGGCCATCAGCGTCACGCCGCGGAATCTCGCGAAGTATCTGGGCGTCCGCCGTTTCCGCTATGGACGTGCCGACGAGCAGGATCACGTGGGAGAGGTAACCGGCCTTGCCTGGACGGAAGTCGGGGGCGAGCTCCTCACCATCGAGGCAGCCGTGGTCCCGGGCAAAGGCAAACTCACGCACACGGGCCAGCTGGGTGAAGTGATGCAGGAATCCATCCAGGCGGCGATGACCGTCGTGCGCAGCCGGGCCGCCATCCTGGGCCTGGAGGCCGATTTCTACCAGAAGGCGGACGTACACATTCACGTTCCCGAGGGCGCGACCCCGAAGGACGGCCCCAGCGCGGGTATCGGCATGTGCACCGCGCTCATCTCGGCGCTCACGAAAATCCCGGTCCGCGCCGACGTGGCGATGACCGGCGAAATCACCTTGCGAGGCCAGGTGCTGCCGATCGGCGGGCTCAAGGAGAAGCTGCTTGCCGCTCACCGCGGCGGGATCAAGATCGCATTGATACCCGATGAGAACACCAAGGACCTTGCCGAGATTCCCCAGAACATCAAGGACAGCATCGACATCAGGTCCGTGAAGTGGATCGACGAGGTCCTGCAGGTCGCACTCCAGCACATGCCTGAGCCGATTGCGACGGCAGTCCAGCCTGCGGCACTCGCCGCAGACAAGCCGCGCACACGCGTGTCCCGCAAGCGCTCCGGCAAGCAGGTGCGGGCCCACTGACCGTAGCCTGCCTTGCTTTGCAAGGTTGACCGTTCCGGGGCGCCGCTGCTATAACGCGCGCCCTTGAGAACGGCCGGGGCCTCCCGCCACTTTCAGCTGCATTGTTAAGGAATCCACGATGAACAAAGGCGAACTGATCGATACGGTGAGCACCCGCACCAGCCTTCCGAAGTCCGAGGCTGCCCAGGCCGTGGATGCCGTTTTCGATGCCATCACCACCGCCCTCAAGACGGGTGACACGGTATCGCTGGTCGGTTTCGGAACCTTCGTGGTCAAGGCCCGCGCTGCCCGTTCGGGGCGCAACCCCCGCACTGGCGAAACGATAACGATCGCAGCGAGCCGGGTTCCCGGTTTCAAGGCTGGCAAGGGCCTCAAGGATGCTGTAAATTAGCGCGCCCCGAAGGGCCGGAGTGTTGCGGAACTTCAGGGTTCAGGGATTTTGCGGGTTGCAGGCGATCGACTGCCCTCCCGGGGTCGGGCGGTCGCCGACTTCCAGTCAAGGGTGCTTAGCTCAGCTGGTAGAGCGTCGCCCTTACAAGGCGAATGTCGGCGGTTCGATCCCGTCAGCACCCACCAGCCTACGCGTCCGCTTTTGGACAGGTCGTTGGGTCTGAAATTCGGTTGAGCGCGGAGCGGTAGTTCAGCTGGTTAGAATACCGGCCTGTCACGCCGGGGGTCGCGGGTTCGAGTCCCGTCCGCTCCGCCATTTCTCAAGCCAACGGTCATCATGCTCCAGACAATTCGTGACAAGGTATCGGGCTGGTTTGCAGCCGTCTTTCTCGGAGCGGTTGCCATCGTCTTCATCTTCTGGGGGGTCGACTTCCAGGGCGGCGCCATCACCGATGCGGCGCGCGTAAACGGCGAGCGTATCGCTGCCACCGACATGCTGCGTGCATGGCAGGAGCGGCAGAGCCAGCTGCAGCAGATGATGAGCGCCGAGCTGCCCGACGACCTCGTGAAGGCGCAACAGGCTGCTCTCCTCGATGA
>JANNNQ010000051.1:0-2209 GCA_031398625.1 Pseudomonadota bacterium | reverse complement strand
ATTCACGCGAGACAGCCGCCTCGCGCAGGGTGGTGTTGGCGAGCAGGTCAATGTATTCCGCGCGTTGGCGGACGACCGAGGAGGATGCAATCTCAAAGCCACTGATCACGGTGGCACCGGTGCGTGCCGGATTCAGGTTGTTGGCACGATAGCCTGAGACCCGCGATGCACCGTTGGCGGTGGTGACGAACGAGTTGGCGGGAACGCTGGACGGCATCCCTGGCTATCAGATCAAGGCCGTGGCTCCGGACGGCAGCCTGAGGCCTGCCCCGGAGCGAGACGAGTATTTTCCAGTTTTCTACTCGCGTGAGACTCTGCCATCGCGCGTGTATGGACTTGACCTACAAGACGGCGGCATTCGCCAGAAGCCGCTCGACCGGGCCAGGGACAGCAATCGGCTTTCCGCGTCAGAAAACATTCTGCTGCAAAGCGCTGTCGGGGACCGCAAAGGATTCTTTGCGGTTCTTCCCGTGTATCGGAGGGATCTGCCCCATGAGACGGTCGAAGACAGACGCCGCAACCTCGAAGGATTCGTTCAGGGCGTCTTTCAGTTCAGCGTCATGGTCGACACCATCCTTGCCGACACAAAGACGCCCCTCGACATCTTCCTGTTCGACGCCGATGCGCATGCGAATGATGCGCCGATCCATGTTCATGCCTCGAACGTACGCCATAGGCCGCTTGGGCTCCAGTCGCAGGCAACGCTTGCTCGTGTGCCGCACTGGGCCGGCGAGTTGAGTGCCGGCGACAAGCGTTGGAGGCTCGTAGCAACACCGCCTACCGGCGCGTCGACGCTTGGCGGGCGCAGTGGTCGGGGCTGGATCGTTCTTGTCGCCGGCCTACTGGTTACCGGGCTGGCAGTCACTTACATGTGGACGTCAATCCGGGACATGCGCAGGATTGAGGCGGCGACCAAACAGGTGACCCTGCTTGCGGGCACAGATGCATTGACCGGTCTTGCCAACCGGCGCGCATTTGTCGATCGGCTCACATCGGCCTTTGCGGAAAGCAGGCGTGGCGCTCCCTCATTTGCGGTTCTCTACCTCGACATTGATGACTTCAAGGACGTCAACGATACCCTGGGTCATCCAACAGGCGACATTCTTCTGCAGGCGGTCGTGGAGCGCCTTGTAAAGACAGTCAGGCAGAGCGACCTGGTGGCGCGCTTTGGCGGTGATGAGTTCGCCATACTGCAGTTCGGCGTGGCCGAGCACCCGACAGCGGCCACGCTCGCGTCGAAGATCAACAAGGCTCTCGCGCTGCCCTACAAGGTCGGGGGCAACGAACTGCGCGTTACTGCAAGTATCGGCATCTCGCTCTTTTCTAAGGGCACCAATGGTCCTGAAGCCATGATGATGCAAGCCGATCTTGCCCTCTACCGAGCCAAGGATGACGGGCGCAACTGCTTCCGCTTTCACACAGGAGAACTCGATCAGCAGGTTCAATTGCGCGTCACACTTGGCGAAGAGCTGCTATCTGCGATCGATCGTGACGAGCTGGAATTGCACTATCAACCGCAGGTGGAGATCAAGACCGGACGGATCGTCGGTCTCGAGGCTCTCGTGCGCTGGCGTCACCCCGTGCGAGGCATGATCATGCCATCCATCTTCGTGCCGATTGCCGAGCGGTCTGGTGCCATCGTCGCAATGGGACGGTGGGTCTTGGACACAGCTTGCCGCCAGCTCGATGAATGGCACGGGCAGAACATTGCCCCGCCGCTTGTCGCGGTCAACGTGTCGGCGGTCCAGCTCAAGAGGACGGCCACCTTCGAGCACGATGTCGCCGAGATCTTCGCGAGGTGGCATGTCGAGCCAGGTGCCGTCGAGCTCGAACTCACCGAATCCGTACTCATGGAAGTGTCACAGATGCACGATGACACGCTGGAAAATCTCCAACGGCTCGGTGCGAGTATCGCCATCGACGATTTCGGTACGGGCTATTCGTCCCTGAAGTACCTCACGATGCACCCCGTCGGTCGGTTGAAGATCGCGCAGGAACTGATGCTGAGAGTGACTTCCGACGAGCGATCCGCCACAGTGGTGCGGGCAACCATCCGACTTGCCCATGAGCTTGGCATCGAAGTCATCGCGGAAGGCGTCGAGACGGCAGCCCAGGCGCGCTTTCTGGTCGAAGCGGGCTGTGGCTACGCCCAGGGCTATTACTATGGCCGTCCGGTGAACACGGCGCAGACTACGGAACTGCTTCGTCG
>JANNNQ010000421.1:0-7049 GCA_031398625.1 Pseudomonadota bacterium | reverse complement strand
CCGTGTCCTGATCGATGGGCTGATTGATGGTCGCCATCACGCCCATATTCATCATGACTTTGATTACTTCGTTGGCCTTTACAGCCATACGCTGCGCCAGTTCGCCAACGGTGATGGTTTCGGGAATTTGCACGTCGTATTTAACCGGCGCGGCGGGCTTTTCGAAACCGTGCTGCGTATTAACGTTGACTTGCACAGGCCGCCGCGACTTACTGCTCTGCTGCTGCTGTTTCTTCTTCTTGAAGCGCGCGCTGGCATCCCCCGAAACATGCAGTTCCTGGCGCTGGGTCTTGCCTGAGGGCGCCTTGCCGGAAGGCTCCCGCGGCGGCTCTTCCCGACGCACCGGTTCGGCACGCCGCTTCTCGGCTTCGACTCGTTCCCGTTCCGCCTGCACACGGACTTCCACCTGCGCACGCACCTCGCTCTGCGCATGGGCTTCGGCTTCTGCAAGCAGCCGCGAATGTTCGTCCAGACGCCGCTTCGCTTCTTCCTGCTCGGCGCGCTGCTGCTGGATCTTCAGTTCCGCCTCGCGGGCCGCCGCGGCCTGCAGCTGCTCCTCAGGGCTCAGAACCGCGGGTTCCTCCTGCGGCTGGCGAGCCGGCTGCTCTTCCTGGTGATGCCTTGCTTGGCTCTCGAGCACGCTGCGATTGAGGTACGTCTTTTTCTGGCGGACCTCGACGTTGACGGTGCGCGCCCGGCCCTGTGACGTGGCGACCTTGATCTCGCCCTGCGACTTGCGGCGCAGGGTGATCTTCCGCGGTGACGCTGCGTCCTCGGTACGCCCATGGGAGCGCCGCAGGAAGGTGAGCAGCTCCATCTTGGCTTCGTCGCTGATGGCTGCTTCGGCGCCAGCGACCTTGATGCCCGCCTCATCGAGCTGCACGAGCAGGCGCTCGACCGGTACCTTCAGTACCTCGGCAAACTGACTAACAGTGACATCGGCCATTCAGTCGTCCTCCAGCCAGAACTTCAGCCCTGCTGCCCCGGGGCTTCGAACCAGTGCTTGCGCGCGGCCATGATCAGCTCACCGGCGCGCGCCGCATCCATTCCTTCAATTTCCGTCAGATCGTCCACGGCCTGCTCGGCGAGGTCTTCCCGCGTCACGATGCCGTGGCTTGCCAGCACCTGGGCGAGCTCGTCGTCCATGCCGTCGAGTTCGAGCAGATCGGCAGCCGGTTCTGCCGACTCGACTTCTTCCTCGGTGGCAATCGCCTGCGTGAGCAGGACGTCCCGGGCGCGGTTACGCAGCTCCTTGATCATCTGCTCGTCGAACTCCTCGATCGAGCTCAGTTCCGAAGCCGGCACGTAGGCCACTTCCTCGATCGTGGAAAGCCTTCCTGCACGAGGATGGCCGCGACCTCGGCGTCGACATCGAGCTGCTTCATGAACGTCTCGACCAGGCCGCGGGATTCGCTCTCGCTCTTCTCCTCCGCCGCCTGTTCCGTCATCACGTTCAGTTCCCAGCCGGTCAGTTCGCTCGCGAGGCGGATGTTCTGGCCGCCGCGGCCGATGGCCTGCGAGAGCTTTTCCTCCGTCACCGCCACGTCCATCGAGTGCGATTCCTCGTCCACGACGATGGAGACGACTTCCGCCGGCGCCATGGCATTGATCACGAACTGCGCCGGGTTGTCATCGAACGGGATGATGTCGACGCGCTCGCCGGCAATCTCGTTCGACACGGCCTGTACGCGCGAACCGCGCATGCCGACGCAGGCGCCGACCGGATCGATGCGCGGGTCGCTGCTGCGCACGGCGATCTTGGCGCGCACGCCGGGGTCGCGGGCGGCAGCCAGGATCGTGATCAGTCCCTGGCCGACTTCCGGCACTTCGAGCTTGAACAGCTCGATCAGGAATTCCGGCGCCGTGCGGCTCAGGAACAGCTGCGGGCCACGGGGCTCCGACCGCACTTCCTTCAGGAAGGCCTTGATGCGGTCCTGCGAGCGGACCGGCTCGCGCGGAATCATCGCTTCGCGCGGAATGAAGCCTTCCGCGTTGCCACCGAGATCGACAAAGATGCCGTTGCGGTCGACGCGTTTCACCAGGCCCGAGATCAGTGTCCCGATGCGGCCCTGGTACTCATCGACGACCTGCGAGCGCTCGGCTTCGCGCACCTTCTGCACGATGACCTGCTTCGCGGTCTGGGCCGCAATGCGACCGAACGCCACCGACTCCATGGGCACTTCCACGAAGCCGCCGGCCTCGGCACCCGTGTTGACGTCGCGGGCGTCGTCGAGGCGCAGTTCCTTGTCCGGAAACTCGAGCTCGGTCGAGTCGTCGGCAAACACCTTCCAGCGGCGGAACGTGTCGTAGTCGCCGGTCTTGCGATTGATCGCGACCCGCACGTCGATGCCTTCGCCGTGGCGCTTGCGCGTGGCTGAAGCCAGCGCCGCTTCCAGCGCCTCGAAGATGATCTCCTTGTCGACGCTCTTCTCGTTGGAGACAGCGTCCACGACCATCAGGATCTCTTTGTTCATCGTTCCAGACTCCGCAACTAAAGCTCCGGCACCAGCCGGGCCTTGTGTATGCCGTCGATGTCGAGTTGCACCGACCCGCCTTCAGCATCCGTTTCCAGGAGGCATGTTCCTGCATCCACCCTGGCAAGACGCCCTGTAAACCGTTTGCGGCCGTTGACCGGCTGCCTTGTCTCCACCCGCACCTGCGCCCCCGCAAACCTTGCGAAGTGCGCTGGCGTACGCAACACCCGATCGAGACCGGGCGACGACACCTCCAGGGTGTAGTGACCTGGTACCGGATCCTCGGCGTCCATTACTTCGCTGACGGCATGACTGACACGAGCGCAATCGTCGACCGTGATGCCGGCTTCCGACTCTGCCGCGGCCACTTCGGTTGCGGATCCGGGCTCAGGACGTTCAATGAAGAGTCTGAGCAGGCCGCCCCCGGGGCGCGTGGCAAACTCGAGTTCCCACAGCTCGTAGCCCAGGTCCCGGACTACCGGTTCGAGCAGGACGGTGAGCTGGTCTCGCAACACGCTCTTGCCCTCCCCGAATGGTGAAAACGAAGCCAGTGGCCGGCAGAAACAAAAAATGGGCCCAAGGCCCATTTCCCACAAACCAAAAAGCCCCACGCGGGGCCTCATCTGCACTCACCCTGACCCCTTGCAGGACCGGCGGGTGCTTCTCCGGCCCGGGATAGTAAGGGGTGACTGCACGCATTTCAAGGCAAGAATCGCCTGCGGCGCCTTCCCGCAGGCAGTACAACCTCTGTGCGAGAATGCGCGCCGGCAGCGGCGTAAGGCGCGGCTTGCTGCCGCCCACGCTGTCGAGGTGCGATGCATGCAGGATTCGAGACACCCTTCCCGGATACCCCAGGACCTCGGGGCCGGGCTGTTCCTCGTCGGTGTCGCCCTGCTTGCGCTCTGGCAGGGTGCGCCCCTGGAAGCCGGCACACTGCGTGCAATCGGGCCGGGCATGTTGCCGAAGGCGCTCGCCGTGTTGACGGGGCTGTGTGGAATCGGGATCGCGATCCTCCCCTTCGTGACCCATCGAGGTGAAGCGCTGGGTGCCTGGTCGCTGCGGGGCAGCCTGTTCGTACTCGCAGCTGCCCTCGCCTTCGCATTTTCGATCAGGCCGCTCGGTTTCGCAGTCGCCGGTCCCTTCGCGATCGTGCTCGCCTCGCTCGCGAGCCTTGAAACCCGCAAGGTCGAGATCGCTGTCTTCGCACTCGTGATGACCGCCTTCTGCCTGGTGCTGTTCCGCGTGCTCCTCGGATTGCCGATACCCGTCGCGCCCTGGCTGCTTGAGTATTGAGGATGGAAAGCCTGCTCGCCAACCTGTCGCTCGGGTTCTCGACTGCGCTGACGCTCGAGAACATCGGCCTGTGCTTCGTCGGCTGCCTTGTCGGCACCCTCGTGGGTGTGCTGCCCGGAGTCGGTCCGATCGCCACCATCGCGATGCTCCTGCCGCTCACGTTCAACATCGATCCGACGGGCGCCCTGATCATGCTTGCGGGCATCTACTACGGGGCGCAGTACGGCGGCTCGACCACAGCTATCCTGCTTAACGTGCCGGGCGAAGCGACTTCCGTGGTCGCCACCCTCGACGGCCACCAGATGGCCCGCCAGGGACGGGCTGGTATCGCGCTCGGCCTCGCCGCCATCGGGTCGTTCACTGCGGGCACGATTGCAACGGTGGTGATTGCCGCCCTCGCCTCACCGCTCACCAGCCTCGCGTTGCTGTTCGGGCCGGCGGAGTACTTTGCGCTGATGGTGCTGGGCCTCACGTTCGCGATGGTGCTGGCGCGGGGCTCGGTGCTCAAGGCAGCTGCGATGATCCTTCTCGGCGTGCTGCTCTCTACCATCGGCACTGACCTCGAAACCGGCGAGGAGCGCCTGACGTTCGGTCTCACCAACCTCACCGATGGCATCGACTTCACCGTGCTTGCCATGGGGTTGTTCGGCTTCGCCGAGATCCTGCGGAACCTTGAGAACCCCGAGAACCGCGGCATCCTTGAGGGAGCACTCGGCCGCCTGCTGCCCACGCGGGAAGATTTTCGCCGCGCCGTCGGCCCGATCCTGCGCGGGACGGGAGTGGGAGCAATGCTGGGGATCCTGCCCGGCAACGGCGCGGTACTCGGTCCTTTCGCCTCCTATTCGCTGGAAAAGAAGATCGCGAAGGATCCCACCCGCTTCGGCAAGGGCGCTCTCGAAGGGGTCGCCGGGCCGGAAGCCGCGAACAACGCAGGCGCCCAGACCGCCTTCATTCCCCTGCTCACGCTGGGGATTCCACCGAATGCCGTCATGGCGCTGATGGTCGGTGCCATGACCATTCACGGCATCATCCCGGGACCGCAGGTAATGACGCGCAACCCGGACCTCTTCTGGGGAATGATCGCGAGCATGTGGATCGGCAACCTGATGCTGCTCGTGATCAACCTGCCACTGGTCGGGCTATGGGTGCGGCTGCTGAAAGTGCCGTATCGCCTGATGTTCCCGGCCATCTTCCTGTTCTGCTGCATTGGCATCTATTCGATCAACAACAATCCGATCGATGTGGTGCTGACCGCGGTCTTCGGGCTGGTCGGGTACGCCCTGTACAAGTTCGGCTATGAACCGGCCCCGTTGTTGCTCGGCTTCGTTCTCGGCAAACTGCTGGAAGAAAAGCTGCGTCAGGCGCTCGTCATTTCGCGCGGCAGCTTCATGACTTTCGTGGAACGGCCGGTCTCGGCGGCACTTCTGCTGGCGGCCGCGGTCATTCTGGTAGTGGCGGTGCTGCCGTCCATCCGCCGCGGACGCGAGCAGGCGTTTGTGGAATGAGTCGCTTTTCGAAGGAGAGCCAGGGAATGAAATTGCTGTCACGCTTAGGGGTGGTGGCCGCAGTGCTGGGGTCATGGACCGGTGCTGCCGTGGCGCAGAACTATCCCACCCGCCCGATCACGATGATCGTGCCCTTTACTGCCGGTGGCCCCACCGACGTCATCGCCCGCATCGTCGGCGAACACATGTCGAAGACGCTCGGGCAGCAGATCATCATCGAGAACGTGGTCGGCGCTGGCGGCACCACGGGCATCACGCGCGCTGCGCAGGCGAAGCCCGATGGCTACACCATCACGATGGGCCAGATGGGGACGCATGGCGCGGCGCCTGCGCTGTATCCGAAGCTGCGTTACAACCCCGTGACCGATTTCGAGCCCGTGGGCATGGCGGCAGGCACACCGATCCTGCTCGTCGCGCGCAGGAACCTCCCGCCGAAGGACCTCAAGGAATTCGTCACTTACCTGCGCACGAATACGGCCCTGCTCAACCAGGCGCATGCAGGGGTGGGGTCGGTTTCGTTCACTTCGTGCACGCTGCTGAACTCGCAACTCAAGCTGAAATTCACACAGGTTGCCTATCGCGGCACGGGCCCTGCCTTGAATGACCTCGTCGGCGGTCAGGTCGACTTCATGTGCGACCAGATCGTCAACCTCGTGGAGCAGGTCAAGGCAGGCAACATCAAGGCGTATGCGATAGCAACTCCGGAACGCTCACCCGCCTTGCCGAACGTGCCGACCACCAGGGAGGCCGGCCTGCCCGACTACCAGGTCACGGCATGGAACGCGGTCTTTGCGCCCAAAGGCACGTCGCGCGACATCGTCGTGAAGCTCAACGCCGCACTCGACAAGGCACTCGACGATGCCAACGTCCGCAAGCGGCTGCTGGAACTCGGCGGAGTCATTCCGCCGCAGCCGGAGCGCACGTCCGCGTGGCTCGGCACGTTCGTGAAGAGCGAAGTCGCCCGCTGGACTCCGATCCTGAAAGCGACGGGCGCTACGGGGGAGTGATGCGTGTAGTCGGGAGACGAGGAAATATCTGAGCCTTGTCGCTCAAGTGTTTGAACGAAAAGGGATTTCAGAAGATGGTAGCGGGGGCAGGATTTGAACCTGCGACCTTCGGGTTATGAGCCCGACGAGCTGCCAGACTGCTCCACCCCGCAACAGAGGCCGCGCATTCTACGAGCGGCATTTCGGCAATACAAGGCAGCCGCGAAGAATAATCCTCCTGCATGAGCACGACGCTCAGGGGCGCATCACGGTGCCGGCAGAGCACAGCATCCCAGGCTCAGCGACGCTGCCATTACCCACGATCGTGCCAGACTCGCGGCGATCGTCTGCATGGCGGATCCACCGCCCTGATGGGTCAGCAGGAGGCACGTCGCTGCACTCACGACAGCAGGAGTTGGGGGTTTACCGCATGCCCTTTGCAGAACCGATCCGGCTGCCATCGCGCGCGCAAGCCTGCACGCTCCCTCCGCGCAGTTCAACGACAGGGATGCCCATGGACATCAGGGTGCTGGGGAAGAAAGGAGTCGCGGGCATACTGGCTGTCGTCGCAGGTACGATCCTGCTGGCCCTGGCGTGCTACGGAGCGGGAGCCGCCTTCCTCGTCGCCGGGATCATCGACCTCGCTGTCGAGGGACTCTCTGCCATAGCCCGCCATGCGCGCCGGCAATGGAGATCCCGCCGCGTCACTTGAGTCTCGCCTTGCCCGCACGGCATTTGCCGGGAATCGGTAGGTCGCTGCGCTGGCCTGCTGTCCCCAGGTTGCAGCGCGG
>JANNNQ010000390.1:0-4145 GCA_031398625.1 Pseudomonadota bacterium | reverse complement strand
AGGTCTTCGGCGGCTGGGCCAAGGCGCAGGCCCAGCACTTTGCCGACGGCGGCGTGTTCGACCGCATCTACGCCACCAAGTGATCCTCTCGCGCACCCTGCTGCGCCGGCACAGCGTGTTGCCCGGTTTTGACCTGGCGCTGGGCTTCACGCTGCTGTACCTCGGCTTCATCGTGCTGATCCCCCTGTCGGCCGCCTTCCTGAAGACCGCCACCATGACCTGGCCGGCGTTCTGGGATGCGGTGAGTTCGCCGCGCGTGGTGGCCTCGTACCGGCTGACCTTCGGCGCCTCGCTGGCGGCCGCGCTGCTGAACGCGTTCTTCGGCCTCATCGTGGCCTGGGTGCTGGTGCGCTATGAGTTCCCGGGCAAGCGTGTCATTGATGCCCTGGTGGACCTGCCTTTTGCGCTGCCCACGGCCGTGGCCGGCATTGCGCTCACGGCGCTGTACGCCAAGAACGGCTGGATCGGCCAGTGGCTGCCCTTCAAGGTGAGCTTCACGCCGGTGGGTGTGTTCGTGGCGCTCACTTTCATTGGCCTGCCGTTCGTGGTGCGCACCTTGCAGCCGGTGCTGGAAGACCTGCACCGCGAAATCGAAGAGGCGGCTGCCACGCTGGGCGCCTCGCGTGCGCAGACCTTCTCGCGCGTGATCTTTCCCATCATCACGCCGGCGCTGCTCACCGGTTTTGCGCTGGCCTTTGCGCGTGCGCTGGGCGAATACGGCTCGGTGATCTTCATCGCCGGCAACATGCCCATGGTCAGCGAGATCACGCCGCTGCTCATCATCACCAAGCTCGAACAGTACGACTACGCCGGCGCCACCGCCAT
This sequence comes from Pseudomonadota bacterium, assembly GCA_031398625.1. Taxonomy (GTDB): domain Bacteria; phylum Pseudomonadota; class Gammaproteobacteria; order Steroidobacterales; family Steroidobacteraceae; genus CAIUGU01. The sequence continues at coordinate 3,320 of JANNNQ010000390.1, read as the reverse complement.
TGCGGTGGTCATGCTGGTCACCGCCTTCGTGATGCTGCTGGCCATCAACGGCCTGCAGGCCTGGACGCGTGCGCGGCAAGGACGGTAAGGCCATGAGTACTCCCGCAGACGCATTGCCTTTGCCGCCCGTCGCATCTGCCGGCCTGGCCCCGCGCCAGGTGCAGGCCGCCACCACCGAGCCCGCCTGGGTGCGGCGGCTGCTCATAGTCACGGCGCTGGCCTTCTTGACCCTCTTCCTGTTCGTGCCGCTGGCGGTGGTGTTCGCCGAGGCGTTCAAGAAGGGCTTGCAGGTCTACCTGGCCGCCATCACCGAGCCGGATGCCTTGTCCGCCATCAAGCTCACGCTGATTGCCGCGGCCATTGCCGTGCCGATGAACCTGGTGTTCGGCGTGGCGGCGGCCTGGTGCATCGCCAAGTTCGACTTCCGCGGCAAGAACGTGCTGCTCACGCTGATCGACCTTCCGTTCTCGGTGAGCCCGGTCATCTCGGGTCTGATCTACGTGCTGGTGTTCGGCCTGCAAGGCTGGTTCGGCGAATGGCTGCGCGACCACGACCTGCGGGTGATCTTCGCGGTGCCGGGCATCGTGCTGGCCACTGTGTTTGTGACCTTCCCGTTCGTGGCGCGCGAGTTGATCCCGTTGATGCAGGCCCAAGGCACCGAGCAGGAAGAAGCGGCCCGTGTGCTGGGCGCCAGCGGCTGGCAACTGTTCCGCCGCGTCACCCTGCCCAATGTGAAATGGGCCTTGCTGTACGGCGTGATCCTCTGCAACGCGCGTGCGATGGGCGAGTTCGGCGCTGTCAGCGTGGTCTCGGGCCATGTGCGGGGGCAGACCAACACCATGCCGCTGCACATCGAGATTCTCTACAACGAGTATCAGTTCGCCGCGTCCTTTGCGGTGGCCTCGCTGCTGGCCGGCCTGGCCCTGGTGACGCTGGTGCTGAAGTTCGCGGTGGAGCAGCGCCTGAACGCCAAGACCTAGGCCCAGACCCGGGCCGTGGAACTGATCCAGAAATGAAGGGAGCCCTGTCATGAGCATCGAAGTCCGCAATCTGAACAAGCGCTTCGGCAACACCGTGGTGTGCGACAACGTCAGCCTGGACATCCCCGCCGGGGAACTGGTGGCGCTGCTGGGGCCGTCCGGCTCCGGCAAGACCACCTTGCTGCGCATCATCGCCGGGCTGGAAGTGCCTGATTCCGGCAGCGTGCTGTTCCACGGCGAGGACGCCACACGCACCGATGTGCGCGAGCGCCAGGTGGGCTTCGTGTTCCAGCACTACGCCTTGTTCGCGCACATGAACATCTTCGAGAATGTGGCTTTCGGGCTGCGGGTGCGGCCCAAGGCCACCCGGCCGCCCGAACACGACATCCGCGCCAAGGTCACCGAGCTGCTCAAGCTCGTGCAGCTCGACTGGATCGCCGAGCGCTACCCGCACCAACTGTCGGGCGGCCAGCGCCAGCGCATCGCCCTGGCCCGGGCCCTGGCGGTGGAACCCAAGGTGCTGCTGCTGGACGAGCCCTTCGGCGCGCTGGATGCCAAGGTGCGCAAGGAGCTGCGCCGCTGGCTGCGGCGCCTGCACGACGAGATGCACACCACCAGTGTGTTCGTCACGCACGACCAGGAAGAGGCCATGGAGGTGGCGGATCGCATCGTGGTGATGAACCAGGGCCGCGTCGAGCAGGACGGCTCGCCCGACGACGTGTACGACCGCCCGGCCACGCCCTTTGTGCTGCAGTTCCTGGGCGATGTGAACCTGTTCCACAGCCGGCGCGACCACGCGCCCGGCGCCCAGGCCGAGGTGGGTTACGTGCGCCCGCACGAACTGGACATCGTGGCTGAACCGGGCACCGACACGTGGACCGCCACCTTGGAGCATGCCCTCACGCTGGGCGCCCACACGCGGCTGGAGTTCCGCCGTGCCGAGGACGGCGGCGTGGTCGATGTGGAACTGCCGCGCGAAGCCTGGTCCGAGCTGCGCAACCGCCTGGGCCTGGCCACCGGCAGCGTGACGCACCTGCGCCCGCGCCGCGTCACGCGCTTCGGCCGCGGCGAGCCGCTGCCCGACCCCGCGGCCCAGATCTGATCAACCCGGGGAGCCGGGTGCTTCTTGCAGCGCCTGCTCCACCACCTCGCGCGTCAGCGGCGAGGCAAAGGTGCGGATGAATTCGTAGACGTAGTCGCGCAGGTAGGCGCCGCGGCGGATGGCCAGGCGCGTCATGTTGGGTGCGAACAGGTGGCGCGCATCCAGCGACACCAGGTGCGCATCGCGCCGCTCGTCGTAGGCGATGGCCGCCACGATGCCCACGCCCAGGCCCAGCTCCACGTAGGTCTTGATCACATCCGCGTCCATCGCGGTGAGCACCAGGTTCAGCTCCAGCCCTTCGCGCTCGAAGGCCTCGTCGATGTGGGCGCGGCCGGTGTAACCCGTGTCGTACGTGATGATGGGGAAGCGCGTCAGCCGCGCCAGCGTCAGGGGTTCGCCGGCGCGGGCCTCGCGAGCCAGCGCATGGTCTTCGGGCACGATCACCGCGTGGGTCCACTGGTAGCACGGCAGGGCCACCAGTTCGTCGTAGGTGGCCAGCGCTTCCGTGGCGATGCCGATGTCCGCCTCGCCGTCGATCAGCATGCGCGCCACCTGGCGCGGCGAGCCCTGGTGCATGTGGAGCATCACCTCGGGGTGCGCGCTGCGGAAGTCGCGCACCGCCGGCGGCAGTGCATAGCGCGCCTGCGAGTGCGTGGCCGCAATGGCCAGCTTGCCGCTGCCTTGCCGGGCGTAGTCGTCGCCGGCGCGGCGCAGGTTGTCGGCATCCTGCAGCAGGCGCTCGACGATGGGCAGCAGCGTCTGGCCGGGCGGCGTGAGGCCGGTGAGGCGCTTGCCGGCGCGCACGAAGATCTCCACGCCCAGCTCGTCTTCCAGCTCGCGGATCTGCCGGCTCACCCCCGGCTGCGAGGTGTGCAAGGTGTTGGCCACATCGGTCAGGTTGAAGGCGTGGCGCACGGCTTCGCGCACGGATCGCAACTGCTGGAAGTTCATGTCGATGCGGAGAGCCGGAGGGCTGCCCACCCTTGATGCGATGCATGCATTATCAAAAGCGCTTCTGCATCCAGGAACGACGGAATCGTTGTATCGATAGCCCGCTGCCGCATATGCGGTGCCGGCCGGTAAGCCCGGCCATTTCAATACTTCACAGTAGATGCTGCGCCGCAGCGGGTGCCGGGTGCTGTCCGCGCGATAGCATCCGCCCATGACTGTGCAGTTGTTCGGGTTGCCCGTGGCACGCGGCGTGGCGATCGGCAAAGCGGTGCTGATCGCCACGGGCC
>JANNNQ010000389.1:0-2557 GCA_031398625.1 Pseudomonadota bacterium | reverse complement strand
GGCTTGCAACTCCCCCTGGTGCGTGTACAGGCTGGTGGTCTGACCTGAGACCAGGCTGGTGGTGTGGGCCGCGGCGGCGTGCACAAGTGCCCAACAACTGCTGGTTCCGATGAAGGTCGGCAGCAACACCGACATCTATCTTGCCGACGCCGAGCTCAATGCGCCGGTCAAGCGACTGACGTCGCAGGCCGGGCAGGACACCGCGCCCACTCTGTCACCGGACCGCCGCAGCGTCATCTATGTCCACATCGAGGGCAAGCGGACCTTACGGGTGATGGCTGTGGACGGCACCGGGGATCGAGCGCTGTTCGCCGAGCCCCCGGCAGCCTGCGTGAATGTCTTTCGCCCGGCGTGGAACCCGGTGGACCCGACCATGATCGCGATCGCCTGTCAGGACGGCGAGGAGAATGCCGGCCTGTATCTGGTCCGCACCAACGGTCAGGTTATTCGGAAGCTGCCGATCGGCCAACCCAGGGTGGACGACCCGACCTTCTCCGCCGATGGCCGGAAAGTGGCCTACTGGGCCGGGCCGGAGTCGCCCTTGGACGGCGGGTCGATTTATACCATTCCCCTTACCGGTGGAAAGCCCCAACGGCTGACGGACGTCGACGCCGGAATCGATGCCGATCCGGCCTGGTCACCTAACGGCACCTTCATCGCCTTCCGCAGACGGCTGCCCAATGGCACCGAGAACGGCAACTTCGACATCTTCGTCGTCCCTGCGGATGGGTCGCAGGACGCACGAACGCTCATCGCCGGAATCTACGACGACCAGGATCCTTCCTGGTCACCCGAGGGCGACCAACTCGCGATCAAATCCAACCAACTGGTCGACGGGGACGATGACACCGGGCGAGCCCGGGTCTGGCTGGTGAAGCTGTCCGAGACCACCCCACGCCTGCTGTGGACCAGCGGCCCGGACGGCGAACAAACCACCCCCGCCTGGACCCGCCGCTAGCCAGCAACCGGACGCGTCATCCTGATCTAGTGTCCCCACCTGAATCACATCGATAAGTCCGTCGCGGTCTCCGGTGAGCCCAGCCGCCAGCGATCGTCGAGCTTGCAGAGATCGATGTATGAAAATGTGGGAAAAAAGGCACATTTGACACATCGATCTCTACCTTCACGACCGCCGTCTACTGATGACGCGGACCTCAGGCGGGGGACACTAGACTCGGGCGAGCACGGCCGGAAGCACGATCCGGCGAACGTAGTTCTCCAACTCATCGGATCTTGCTTCGAACAGCCTCGCAGCGGAAGCAACGTCAAGCGCCGCCGCTGGAGCGGGGGCCTCGAGTTCAGGTGTCGTGACCGCCAAAAGTTCCGCACAGTACTCATCCATGCTGCCGGTCTTGTAGGGCAGGAGCTTCCTCGCGTAGGGCGGGGCGTCGGCAGGCAGTTCGTTGTAAAGCACATCATGATCGGTGATCAGACCGGGCAACCCCGCACAGAGGTCATCCTCCATTTCTCCGGCCGCCGCCTTCAGGGCCAGAGTCACCCATATCGGAAGGTTGTTTCCCGGACGCAAATAGGGCTCTGCAACCATGAGATTGAGAAAACGGGCGATGTCAAATTCAGACTCCTGGACGAGTGATGTGCCGCGGCAAACAGCCGCGAGGAGATCAAGACAAAGCCCAACCCGAAGATATACTTGACGACCAACCATGAACCCTAGATAGTCTATGCCAGCCAACCGCTTCGTCGATATGAAGTTCTTGCCGTCACGTCGATCCCAGGTTCGTGAATCAACTTCACTGGTAATGATTCCTCGAACCTGATCTACCCATAAATCTGCGCCAAGAACGTTGAAGTGGGGGTTGCCCTCCGTCGCCTTCAAACTCATTTCATAGCTGTCGCGAATTCTAGTCAGGGCAGTGCACAAGCGCTGCTCTAGTACGATCAGTTCATCGTCCATCCTCGCTCGCTCCTCATCAGTACCGGATCCTGACGGCAGCCAGCAGGAATTGGCGGAGTGCCCGATGCACATCGTCCGCACCCAACTCCTTGACCATCTCAGCGATCGGGGCGTTGTGTTCGCGTTCGAACCGCGACGTGATCATATCTATCTCACGTTCCGTAACCTTGAACGTCGGCTGCCTCAGGACTGTGGCCAAGTTCACCAAGGTCGGATCCAAGATAGGTATGGAGGGATCGGTTCCACCACGGGTCATCGGAGCCTGGTCGAGGAAGTCGCGTCCATCGTCGTCATTCAGGAGCAAGAGGTTGGTAACGTGAGCATTCGGGTTCCGCTCTGCCTCGGCGATCATTGCGGCGAGAAAAAGCGTTGTGGTTGCCGGCGGAAGCGTTGCACCTCGGGCAGCGATCCGGGCTATGGCTGCAAACTCGGACGATGAACGTGGCCGGTAGGCATACCTTGCGAGCAAATCGCGCGCCGCGTCGGAGAAGAGTTCATCTCGAGAACGTGGTGCCGGAACACTTGAAACATAGACCTTTCCGGCCAAACTGCCACGATTGTTACCTACCTCGACATCTGGCACGATGTAATTGTTGTCATGATCCACGAAATACGGATGACCAGCAAACTCAAAGACGTTTC
>JANNNQ010000386.1:0-4102 GCA_031398625.1 Pseudomonadota bacterium | reverse complement strand
CTACTGGTCGGCTCCCGACCGCAGCCAGCGTGCGCTGCTGCGACCGCAGCCCGATGCCGTCGAAAACTTCCTGTCACGCCTGGACGAGTCCGTCCGGTTGCAGATGGTGAGCGACGTGCCGTTCGGCGCGTTTCTCTCCGGCGGACTCGATTCCTCCACCATCGTGGCGTTGATGAGCCGTCACAACACCTCCGTCAAGACGTTCTCCGTGGGTTTCGGCGAGGGTGGTTATAGCGAGCTGGGTTACGCCGCCGAGGTGGCGCGCAATTTCGGCACCGAGCACCATGAACTGATCGTCACCGATCGCGACCTGGTGGACAAGCTTCCCGGGCTGGTCGCGTTCCGCGATGCGCCCGTGTCGGAGCCTTCCGACATCCCCATCTACATGCTGGCCTGCGAAGCCGCGCGCAGCGTCAAGATGGTGCTCACCGGGGAGGGCAGCGACGAAATACTCGGCGGCTATCCGAAGCATGTCTTCGAACGCTTCGCGCGGAGCTATCAGGTCCTGCCGGGCTGTGTGCGCAACCGCCTGGTCGCACCACTTGCCCATGCGCTGCCCTTTGGTTTTCGCCGCGTCAAGACCGCCGTCACGAACCTGAACATCGAGGACTGGCGGGAGCGTTACGTGCGCTGGTTCGGAGCCCTGAACCGCGGCGAACGCGACAGCCTCTCGGTCCTGCGCATGAACGGCACCCCGGCTGGCGATGCGCCGCCGTTCGACGCCGATCCGGGAAACAGCCCGCTCAGGCGCATCCTCTACTTCGACCAGACCAGCTGGCTTCCGGACAACCTGCTCGAGCGTGGAGACCGGATGACCATGGCGGCCTCGATCGAGGCGCGCGTTCCCTTTCTGGATCACGAACTGGCCGAATTTGCGTCCTCGCTGCCGGACAACTACCGCGTGCGGGGCACGCGCTCCAAATGGATTCTGCGCGAGGCCGGCAAGCGGCTCCTTCCGGAGCGCATCCTGACGCGGCCGAAGGTGGGTTTCCGGGTTCCGGTGAACCGCTGGTTCCGCGGGCAGATGCGCGAATTTCTGCTGGACCATCTCCAGGGCGGATCATCGAAAACCAGGGACTATTTCAATCCGCAGGCCCTGGACCGGGTTCTGGCCGAACACCTCGACGGCAGGCAGAACCACGAGAAGCTGCTGTGGGCGCTGCTCAATCTCGAGATCTGGCACCGGCAATACGCCGTGGCATGAATTCGCACGCCCCGGCGCCCGTGCTCCGTTCAGACTACACCCGCTCGCCCTTGCGCACGTCCGCCTTCAATATTGCAACCGCATGCTGGCAACCGTGCTCGCGATGGTAGCCGTCGCGCACGCTGATGGAGGCGGCACTCTTCGCCCTGCCGGCACGCCGGCCAAATCGTCGCGATCAACAAGGAGGGGCATGAATCCTGGCGTTCCGGGCTCCGGCAATACCGGAGCCGACATCGCGGGACCTGTTTCCCGGCCTCCTCACCCCGCATGAACCGTCAAGGCTCGAAAGCCGGAATGTTCCCGGCCGGCTTCCGCGAAGACGGCGACAGCTTCACACCGGGTGCTGGGGAAACAGGAATGAAGCAGCGGTTCCGGTGGAGGCTCAACCGCCTGCGCTGCATGACCTTGTCCGAGATTTCGCATCGCATCGCGCGCGCGCTGGCAATCCATGTGGAGCGTACCGGTTTGCTTGGCCCGGCGGGCGTGCCCGTTCCCGACCTCGCGCCGGTCCCGAATCAATGGATACATGCCGCGGCGGGGATCGCTGCCGCGCCCTACCTTGCCGCCGCCGACAGGATCGTCGCCGGCAGGCTGGACGTGCTTGCGCTGCGCGACGCCGACCTGGGCTCGCCGCCGAGCTGGAATCGCGATCCCAAGACCGGCGTCGAGGCGCCGCTCAGCTTCGGCAAGCTGATCGATTACCGTGATCCGCAGGTGGTGGGCGACATCAAGTATCTCTGGGAACCCAATCGGCATCTGCATCTGGTGACGCTGGCGCAGGCCTATACCCTCAGCCGCGACGCGACGTACTTCCATGTCCTGCGGCAGCACCTGGAAAGCTGGTTCGCCGTGTGTCCCTATCGCATGGGGCCCAACTGGACCAGCGCGCTGGAAGCGGGAATCAGGCTGATCAACTGGTCTGTCGCCTGGCAACTGCTCGGTGGAGCGCACTCCCCGCTGTTCCAGGGAACCCAAGGCGAACGGCTGCGGCAACGCTGGCTCGAATCGGTTTACCAGCATGCGCAGTTCGTGCGCGGCCATCTCTCACTGCATTCCTCGGCCAACAATCACCTGATCGGCGAAGCCGCGGGCCTGTTCATCGCCGCCCTGAGCTGGCCGCATTGGCCGGCCACGCGCGCATGGCTGACCGAGGCCAAAACCATCCTGGAGAGAGAAGCGCTTCTGCAGGTCGCCCCCGACGGGGTCAGCCGCGAACAGTCCGTTTCCTACCAGCAGTTCGTGCTCGATCTGCTGCTGCTGACCCTGCTTGCCGGCAAGGCCAGCGGGCAGTGGTTTTCGGTTGCCTACGAATCGCGCATCGAGGCGATGCTCGAGTATCTCGCCTCGATCATGGATGCGGGCGGCAATGTTCCCATGATCGGCGATGCCGATGACGGGCTGGTCGTCAGGCTTGCCGGGGGCGACGACGGGTCGACCTGCCGTTCGCTGCTTGCCACCGGGGCGGTCCTGTTTGGCCGCGGCGACTTCAGGCTCAAGGCGGGTGTGCTTGACGACAAGACGCGCTGGCTCCTGGGGGCACAGGCGGATGCATTGTTCGATGGGCTGTCCCCGACGGAGACGCGGCTTCCCGTGAGGCGGGCATTTCCCGAGGGCGGCTACTACATTCTGGGTTGCGATTTCGAGGGCGAGAAGGAAATACGCCTGATCGTCGATGCGGGCCCGCTGGGTTATCAGACCATAGCCGCGCACGGACATGCCGATGCGCTCGCTTTCACGCTGTCGGTCGGCGGCCTGGAGTTCCTGATCGATCCCGGCACGTTCGCCTATCACACCGGAGCGGCCTGGCGGCAGTACTTCCGCGGAACCGCGGCCCACAACACCCTGTGTGTCGATGGGCAGGACCAGTCCCAGTCCGGCGGCGCATTCATGTGGCTGGGTAAGGCACGCGCGGGCTGCACGCTCTGGACGTCCACGGGGGAGAGGGATGTGTTCGAGGGCTGGCAGGATGGATTCATGCGGCTTGCCGATCCCGTGATGCACATGCGTCGGATTGCCCTCGACAAGGCCGCACGCCGGGTGGTGATCGAAGACAGCCTGCAGATGGCGGGCGAACACGAAATCGAACTGCATTTCCACTGCAGCGAACGGTGCCGGGCCGACCCTGCCCTTGACGGCTTCACGTTGCACCAGGACGGCCTTACGCTTTCGCTGAAGCTTCCGCTCGCCGAGGGGGCCTCCGCCACGGTTCATCGCGGCAGCACGGAGCCCATCCTCGGCTGGGTATCCAGAGGGCTCGACCAGAAGCTGCCGTCGCCAACGATCGCGTGGCGCGGAATGCTCAGGGGCAATGCCGTCCTGCGCACGGAAATCGCCTGTTGAGCCGATCGGACTACGGCGCGCCTTGCGCATACAGGACGGGCGTCACCGTCACCTTTCTATCCTTCACCAGGTGCCTCTGCGTCCTGCAAGTTTGCGAGGGGGCAGCGCCCCGGTTCCGTGTCACACCGTGGATTGCACAAAGAACGCGGCGCGAATCAACGCGCCGCAATAGCGAGAGGACATCATGAAAATCTGAGTCTTGGGCCTGGGATACGTCGGAGCGGTATCGGCGGGCTGTCTCGCCCAGGAGGGCCATGAAGTCATCGGTGTGGATACGGAGTCGAGAAAAGTCGACCTGATCAATGCCGGCCGCACGCCTATCATCGAGAAGGACATCGGCGCAATCATAGAGCGGCAGGTGGCGGCGGGCCGGCTGCGCGCCACCACGGACGTGGCTTCCGCGGTGATGCAGGCCGATCTTTCCATGGTGTGCGTGGGAACGCCCAGCCGCGCCAACGGCGACATCGAGCTGAAGTTCGTCCGCCGGGTGTGCGAGCAGATAGGGCTGGCCCTGCGCCACCATCACGGCGCGCCGGCCGTGGTGATTCGCAGCACCAT
>JANNNQ010000383.1:0-4000 GCA_031398625.1 Pseudomonadota bacterium | reverse complement strand
CAGCTTCGCCACAATGCCGGGACCGCTCATGTTCGGCACATAACGGAAGTTGTGCTTGGAGGTGATCTTGTTGGGCAGAATGGCGCCGGCACCGCCCGCATACATGTTGCCGCCCCAGATGCCGTCGAGATTCATCGATGTGCCGTAGCGGGCCATCTTCAGGTGCGTGAACGGATCGTCGGCGATGAAACGCTCGACCCCCAGGTTTTTCGCGGCGGTCTCGAGATTGAAGCGCTTCGAGGATTCGAGCAGGTCCGCCTCTTCTTCCTTGGTCAGCGGGACGATGTTCTCGTAGAAGTCGTCGATCAGCACCTTGTTGCCGGTCGAGTCGACCAGCGTGTCGAGCATCTTGATGTGTCGCCAGGCAGGCGCATCCACGGAGCGCTTGTTGCCGCCATGGATGTCGCTGTAGTTGGGGCCACGTCCCCACTTCTCGCCGCTCGTGATCAGCTCGACGAACAAGCAGCCTTCCGACCCGCCGGGGCCCCACATCGCGTCCGCGCCTTCGAACAGCGCCGGATTTTCCCGCACGAACTTGCGGTAGCCCATCGACATGCGCTCTTCATCGCCCTCGGCAACGAAGATGATGTTGACGGGCAGCTTGCCGGTCACCGCCTTGATCGACATCATCGCGTTCCAGAATGACATCTGGGGACCCTTCGAATTCGTTGCCCCGCGCCCGATGAGCACCTTCTTGTAAGGCGCCTGCTCGACGAGCTGCGCCTCGAATGGCGGGGCTTTCCACAGGTCGGGCTGGGTCACCGGCATCGTGTCGTACATCCAGTAGACGACGAGCGTCTTTTCTGCGCCTTCGTCGCACTTGGCGTAGACCACCGGGTTGCCCTGCTGGCCCCACTCGGTGATGCCGACGTCGTAGACCTGCGTCTTCTGGCAACCGAGCTGGTCGAAGAACCCCTTCACCATCTCGGCGGATTCCTGCATGCCCTCGCCCGTGTTCGAGATGCTGGGCTGCTGGATCCATTTCTGCAGGTTCACCACATGCTGGTCGATGTTCGCATCGATGTAGTCGAACACGGCCTTGAGTTCAGTCGACTGGATCTTCTCCATGTCGATCTTGATTTCCTCATCCCCATAAGGGCGAATGCCCAGCAGCGGCTTCGCGGCCTCGACCGGAGCAGCCACCGTGGCTTCCGGTTCCTGGCTGCATCCCGCGAGCACGGAGCCGCCCACTATTAGCAGCGGCAACCACGACCCTCGCGCCGCGCGTGCCAACACCTTCGTTACCTGCAACCCGACGACTGACCTTGCCTGAATGTTCATTGTGCTTCTCCCGGCGGATTGTTCTTGCCCGCATAGTTGTAGAGCGCCGTGATCACCGACTTCTCGGCACCCGCGATGCCGTAGGTGTTGCCAGCGCCCTCGATGACATAAAACTCGTTTGCTGCATGCGAATTGCCGCCCGAGCCGACGTTACCGGCGGCAATCGGGATGTCGAACACATCCCCCGCGAACAGGTACGCCGGCCAGTAGCCACCGAGGATGGTCGGCTCACTGATCGGGTCGTCCTGCGGCTTGCCGAAGGTCTCTTGCATGTCGCGGATGGCGTAGGCGAATTCGTTGTCGTACGTCATCTTTGCCCACGGCACGTCGCCGATGACGTTGATCTCGACATCCTCGAAGCCGTGTTTGTCGAGGTGCTTGCGCAGCTTCGCCACGATGTCCGGACCGGTCTGGTTGGGAAGGTAGCGAAAATTGTGCTACGAGGAGATCTTGTTCGTCAGGATCGCGCCCTAACCGCCCGCGAACATGTTCCCGCCCCAGATGCCGTCCAGGTTCATCGACGTGCCATACTCGGCCATCTTGAGCTGCTCGTACGGATCGTCGGAGATGAAACGCTCGACCCCGAGGTTGCGCGCCGCCACCTCGAGATTGCGGCCCTTGGCCTGCTCCCGCAGGGCATCGTCCTCCTCCTTGGTGAGCGGCACTATGTGCTCGTAGAAGCCGTCGATCATCACCTTGTTGCCAGTTGCATCGACCAGCGTGTCGAGCATCTTGATGTGCCGCCAGGCAGGTGCATCGACCGAGCGCTTGTTGCCGCCATGGATGTCGCTGTAGTTGGGCCCACGACCCCACTTCTCCCCGCTCGTGGTCAGCTCGACGTACACGCAGCCTTCCGACCCGCCACCGCCCAGGCTCCACATCACGTCCGCGCCTGCGAACAGTTCCCGGTTCTCGCGCACGAATTTTCGGTAGCCGATCGACATGCGCTCCTCGTCGCCCTCGGCGACGAAGATCAGGTTGACAGGCAGCTTGCCGGTCACGGCCTTCGCCGACATCATCGCGTTCCAGAATGCGACCTGACGGCCCTTGGAGTTGTTGGCGCCGCGACCGATCAGGACCTTCTTGTATGGAGCCTGTTCGACGAGGCGTGCCTCGAACGGTGGCGCCTTCCACAGGTCCGGCTGCGTCACCGGCATGGTGTCGTACATCCAGTAGACGACGACCGTCTTCTCGGCGCCTTCATCGCATTTCGCGTAGACGACCGGATTGCCCTGCTGGCCCCATTCGGTGATGCCAACGTCGTAGACCTGGGTCTTCTGGCAACCGAGCTGGTCGAACATGCCCTTCACCATCTCGGCGGATTCCTGCATGCCCTCGCCCGTGTTCGAGATGGACGGCTGCTGTACCCACCGCTGGAACGCAATGACGTGGTCATCGATGTTGGTGTCGATGTAGTCGAAGATCTGCTTGAGCTCATCCGAATGGATCTTGCTCATGTCGATCTTCACGGTCTCGTCGCCGTAGGGACGGATGCCGAGCTTCGGTATGGCCGGCGCGGCGGGCGATGATGCGGAAGGAGCGGGTGAATCGCCGCACGCGGCGATCAATGCAGTGCCGGCCACCAGGGGCAGCCAGGCCAGTCGGTTCGAAAGATTCCCATCCAGTCTCTTCATGTTCCAGTCCTCCCGGACTCAAGCGGACAAGCGATGAACGGCGCCGCCTCGAAGGCCGCCCGCCGCTCCCGCTGTCCTGGAACCTGAGAGTTTCCGCGCGACCTTGCGGTCACGCGTTGCTTCTTCGGTGGACCCGCGCCACAGGCGCGAATCACTCTTCAGCCGACATGACAACTCGCAGTACAGGGGCCTGAGCGTTTATGGGAGATTTCGCCTTCGGCGGATTGACGGCAAGTCCGGCAATCGCTCTCCTGCAGAGCTGTTTTCTTTGGTTGATGAGGCGCGTTGGGTGGCGGTGTCCTCCGGCACGCCTGCGTGGGGCACGCAGACTTCGACGGCGCTGATCAAGCAGGAAACGTGCCACCGACCATCGGACGGCGGCGGATCGCCGCCTGGCCTTTCAGTACGCAGGGATGCAACGCGGACCCGCGGGTGTGGGCGAGGCTCATGCGAACTCGCAGGGCGGTCGATTTTTCCCGGGATATCAAGGGATTTTCCCGGGGACCTGCGCCCGGTCGGGGGCACTTGCCGATGCTGCCAGTTCCCTTCCTGAACCACACGGCCAACAGGAGAAAGCAGGCCAGACGCGGTCGGCGCGCGATCAAGCCGCCTTAGGTCATGTGCCACGATCTACCAGGCAACCCCGGATTGCGCACCAATACGGATCGTGACAGCACTCATCCACACCTGGCCGCGCGAGCAGCCTGAGCGTCAGCAAGGGCATGAATGCGAGGCAGAGGGAGGCCCCTCAGAGGACGGCGAGAATATCGCTCTCGATGTTCTCGGGCTTGTCGGTGGGCGCAAAGCGCTTGATGACCTTGCCGTTGCGATCGACGAGAAACTTGGTGAAGTTCCACTTGATGCCCTCGCTGCCGAGGAGACCCGACGCTTCCTTCTTGAGGAAGCGATACAGTGGATGTGCCCCCTCGCCATTCACTTCGATCCTGGCGAACAGCGGGAAGGTGACATCGTAGGTCAGCGTGCAGAAGCTCCTGATCTCCTCTGCATTCCCGGGTTCCTGGTGCCCGAACTGGTCGCAGGGAAATCCAAGCACGGCGAAACCCTGAGGTGCCAGCTTGCGATGC
>JANNNQ010000359.1:0-6369 GCA_031398625.1 Pseudomonadota bacterium | reverse complement strand
TGCTTGCATTGCTCGACGGTGGAGGTGTCGCACCAGAGTTTTGCCGGGCGGATCACCTTGCCCTTTTTGTCCAGCGGCACGAAGCCGTGCTGCTGGCCGCTGACGCCGATCGCGTGGACCTCGTCCCGACGCGCACCGAGTTTGCTCAGGACTTCCGCGACGGCGCAGTGGTTCGAACCTGGTGCTGTTGACCGGTGGCGGCGAAAAGATCACGTTCACGGGTTACTACAGCAGCACGGCCAATCGCAGCATCGACCGGTTGCAGATCGTCACGGCAGGGAGTCCTGACTACCTGTCCGGATCGACGGATACGCTGCGCAACCGGCGCGTGCAGAGTTTCGATTTCGATCGCCTGGTCGCGGCATTTGACAGCGCACGGGCCAGCAACCCGTCACTGACGACCTGGGCATTGAACGGCAGCTTGCGTGCACAGCATTGGGGCGGCAGTGACACGGCGGCGATGGGCGGCGACCTCGCCTATCGGTACGGACTCGCGGGGACGCTCGGCGATCTCGCGTTCAATCCGGCACTGGGGATCCTGGGCGCCTCCGGGTTCGGCACGGCCGTCCAGAACTTCCAGTCCCTGGGGCTACTGCAGGACAGTTCGGCGCGGCTGATGTGAGGTATAGGCTTATTCGACGTATAGAATGGCGGCATGCGCACCCACCAGTTGTTCGTCGTCCTCGCGGGGTTCTTCGTCGCCAACGCACTCATCGCCGAGTTCGTGGGCGTCAAGATCTTCGCGCTGGAGGCCACCCTGGGGGTTGATCCCTTCAACTGGAACCTGTTCGGCCAGACGGGGTCGCTGTCGTTCACCGCCGGCGTGCTGCTCTGGCCCTTCGTGTTCGTGATGACGGACATCATCAACGAGTACTACGGTCCACGCGGGGTGAGGTTCATTTCGTGGCTGGCCGTCGGGCTGATCTCGTACGCGTTCCTGGCGGCTTACGTGACGATTGCGCTGGCCCCCGCGGGTTGGTGGGTGACGGTGAACGCGGAGCGGGGCGTGCCCGACATGCAGGCCGCGTTCTTCAATGTCTTCGGGCAGGGGATGTGGACGATTGTCGGCTCGATCGTGGCGTTCCTGATCGGGCAGCTGATCGATGTCACGGTCTTCCACCGGATCCGGCAGGCGACGGGTGAGCGCTGGATCTGGCTGCGGGCGACCGGATCAACGGCGGTGTCACAGCTGATCGACAGCTTCGTCGTGCTGTATATCGCGTTCGTGATCGGGCCGCAGCACTGGCCCATCCCGCAGTTCCTCGCGGTAGGCACGGTGAACTATGGCTACAAGCTCGCGATGGCCTTCCTCATGATTCCCGTCATCTACCTCGTCCGGCGGGGCATCCATGCCTGGCTGGGTGAGGAATCGGCACGAGGCCTGCAGCTGGAAGCCGCCCGCCGCTAGGTGCCGGGAATCCACGACGTGCCCGCGAGGGGCACGCCGGCCATGGCAGCCGCTTCGATCGTGAGCGCGACGAGGTCTTCCTTCTCCAGGTGGTGCACGTTCTGCTTGCCGCAGGCGCGGGCGAGCATCGTGAGCTCCATGTTCAGGGTCTTGAGGTAGTTGCGTACCCGCTTCGCACCGACATCGGGTTCGAGCCGCTGTTCCAGGATCGCATCCTGCGTCGTCACCCCCACCGGGCAACGACCGGTGTGGCAGTGATGGCACGCGCCGGCGGCAGTGCCCAGCTTCTGATAGTCAGCCGTCGCGGAGAGGTGCTGGCCTTTCTGGAGATAGGACTCCGAATTGCAGCCGAGGGCAATGAGCACCCCCTGGCCGATGGACACGGCATCCGCACCCAGCGCGAGCGCCTTGGCCACATCCGCGCCGGTACGAATGCCGCCTGAAACGATCAGCTGGACCTGGTCCTTCATGTTGAGGTCTTCGAGTGCCTCCACGGCCTGCCGGACGGCGGCCAGCGTCGGGATGCCCACATGCTCGATGAAGGCCCACTGCGTGGCGGCGGTGCCGCCCTGCATGCCGTCGACCACCACGACATCGGCGCCTGCGTGCACGGCCAGCTTCACGTCGTGGAACACCCGCGTTGCTCCGACCTTCACGTAGATGGGTTTCTCCCAGTCCGTGATCTCGCGCAGTTCCTTGATCTTGATCGCGAGGTCATCCGGGCCGGTCCAGTCGGGATGCCGGCAGGCCGAACGCTGGTCGATGCCTTCCGGCAGGGTGCGCATCTTCGCGACGCGGGGACTGATCTTCTGTCCGAGAAGCATGCCGCCGCCGCCCGGCTTCGCGCCCTGGCCTACGACCACTTCGATCGCGTCGGCCTTGCGCAGGTCGTCCGGGTTGAAGCCATAGCGGGACGGCAGGCACTGGTAGACCAGCGTCTTCGACGACAGGCGCTCTTCCGGCGTCATGCCGCCGTCGCCGGTAGTGGTGGACGTGCCGAGTTCGGTGGCTGCCCTTCCCAAAGCCTCCTTCACGTTTGCAGAGAGCGCGCCAAAGCTCATGCCCGCGATGGTGATGGGAATGGCGAGCTCGACCGGTTTGGTAGCGTAGCGCGTGCCGAGCAAGGTGGTGGTCGTGCACTTCTCGCGATAGCCCTCGAGCGGATAGCGGGAAACGGACGCACCGAGGAAGGAGAGGTCATCGAAGTGGGGCAGTCGGCGTTTCGCACCGAGCCCGCGGATTTCGTACAGGCCGGTCGCAGCCGCATGCTGGATGTAATGAATGATCTGCCGGTCGAACGAGGCGCTCTCTTCGAGCGAGATGAGATCCATGTCAATACTCCTGCTGCGCGTCGGCGTTCCAGTGATAGAGCGTCCGCGCGGAACTGATGCGTTTGAAGTCTTTCGCTGCATGGCTGAACCCGGCGGCGGCCAGGAGCTGGTCCACCGCCGCGATATCGGCGCCGGTCATCGGTTCGACCCTGGCGTCGGCGCCGAGGGACTTGATGTGGCCCTTCACATAGAGCGTCGCTTCATACAGCGAATCTCCCAGGCCATCGCCCGCATCGCCACAGATCACGAGCCGGCCGGCCTGGGCCATGAACGCAGAGAAGTTGCCGACGCTGCCACCCACCACGATGTCGGCACCCTTGAGCGAGATGCCACAGCGCAGTCCCGCATCGCCGTCGATGACCAGCAGGCCGCCGTGTGCCGACGCGCCGGCCCCGACACTGGCGAAGCCGGTGACGTGGACACGGCCCGACATCATGTTCTCGGCCACGCCCGGCCCTGCGTTGCCATGGACGGTGACCGTCGCGTGCTGGTTCATGCCAGCGGCGTAATAGCCCGCGTGACCGTTGATGTCGACAGTGACGTCGGCGTCGAGGCCGACGGCGAGGCTGTGCGCGCCGTCCGGATTGTCGATGGAGACGCGCCCCACCCCGGCCAGGTCGCCGTGCAGGAAGCGGTTGATCTCGCGGACCGGTGTCTGCGCGGCGTCGAAGGCATTCACACTGCCCATGAATAGATCTCCTCAGGTCCGGGTTCGAACACGCGGGCGTTCCTGACCCCGGGCAGGTGGGCCAGCGAGCGGAACTCCGACGCGATCGCCACATACTCATCGCACTCGGCGACGATCGCGGGTTTGCAGGCAAAGGGATCCCGGACGAGTGCCAGCTTGTCGCGCGTTCCCATCAGGAACGTGTAGAAGCCATCGAATTCGGAGAAGCTGCGCTCGATCGCGGCCTCGAGGTTGTCCCCTTCCCGCAGCCGCCATTCGAGATAGCGGCAGGCCGCTTCCGTATCGCAGTCGCCATCGAACGAGATGCCGACCTTCTCCAGCCGCCGCCGCAGTGAATGCGGATTGGAGAGCGAACCGTTGTGCACGATGCACCAGTCCTCGCCCGCGGTGTAGGGATGGGCGTTCTCCGGCGTGACGGCGGATTCCGTCGCCATGCGCGTATGTCCGACGACATGCGTGCCCCTGAGATGGCGGAAGTCATAGCGGTCCGCCACCGCCTGGGGTGCGCCGACATCCTTGTAAAGATCGATGGCCCGCCCGGTCGACAGGACGTGCACCTGCGGGTACCCGGCCTTCAGCCAGGCCTTGATCGCCGCGGGCGGACTGTCGGTTGCCAGGACCGCGTGATTCGCCTTGATCTCGACCTGGACGTCGGCAAAGCGGGCAGAAGCCTCGCCTTCCAGCTTCTTCCAGTCGAAGCCGGGAGCCTGGCAGTACAGGTTGAGCTTGCGGCGCTGCTCGCCGGTCGGGGTGCCGAAGACAGCCATTCCCGCGGAATCGGGGCCCCGTTCCGTCATGCCGATCAGCATCGGGACCATGAGCTCGCCGAGCCGGTCGCGCCATTCGGGTTTCTTCACCAGGAGGCCGATGATTCCGCACATGAGGGTCTCCTAGAACATCTCGAGATAACGGTCGGTTTCCCACGTGCTGACGTGGCGCGAGTACTCGATCCATTCCATCCGCTTGAGCGAGATGAATTCGGCAGCCAGCTCTGCACCGAGCGCGCCCTTGACGACCTCGTCCTGCTCCAGCGCGGCAATGGCCTCGCCCAGGTTCTGGGGCAGCACGTCGATGCCGCGGCGCTTGATCTCGTCCGGGCCGAGCTCATACAGGTTCTCGTTGAGGGGAGCTCCCGGATCGAGCTTGCGGGCCACGCCATCCATGCCCGCCGCGAGCAACGCGGCTGTTGCCAGGTACGGATTGGCAGCGCCATCGGGCAGGCGGAACTCGATGCGTCCGTAGGGAATGCGCACGCAGGCCGTGCGGTTGTTGTCGCCGAACGCGACGAAGGCCGGCGCCCAGGTGGCTCCCGAGAGCGCGCGCCCGACGACCAGACGCTTGTAGGAGTTGATGGTCGGCGCGCAGATCGCGGTCAGGGCGCGAGCGTGGGCGAGCAGGCCGCCGACAAACCAGTAGCCCATCTGCGAGAGCCCGAGTCCGTGCCGGTCGCTGTCGTCATGGAACAGGTTCTTGACCTTCGCATCGCCGATCGAAAGATGAAAGTGTGCGCCGGTGCCCGTTCGATTGGAGAAGGGCTTGGGCATGAAGGTGGCGATCGCGCCGAACTCGCGGGCGACCTCGGAGGCCGCCATCTTCACGAACGTGAAGTTGTCGGCCGTCTTCAGTGCGTCGGCATAAGTGAAATTCACTTCGAACTGGCCATTCGCATCCTCGTGGTCGATCTGGTAGACGTCGATGCCGACGTGCCGCAGGTGCGAGGTGAGCCGGTCGAGGAACGCCGCACCGCGTGAGAGGCCCTTGTAGTCATAGCAGGGCTTGTCGAGCTGGTCGGTCTCGTCGAAAGGGGCAAGCCGTCCATCGCCAGAGCGCTTCAGCAGCATGAACTCGGGCTCGATGCCGGTGTAGAGGGTGAGGCCTGCCTGTTTGAGCGTATCGAGTTGCCGTTTGAGCGTTACCCGCGAACAGTACGCATAAGGTTTGCCTTTGACATGCCCGTCGCACACCACCCGTGCGAACCCGGGCATCCAGGGAATGGAAACCAGCGTGGCGGGGTCGCCGACCGCCATGTAGTCGGGACCGTGCGGGCCCATGCCGAAGCCCCAGAGCGCAAAACCGGCGAACCCGGCGCCATCGGTCAGGATCATGTCGTAGTGCTCGACCGGGACCGCCTTCGCCTTCGCGGCGCCGTGGATGTCCACGAACTGCGCGAGCACATACTTGATTGCGGACTGACCGAAAAAGTCCCGCGCTGCCTGCGTCACCATTGCATTCTCCCCGTGTGTCTCAACTGCCGCGGCCTGCGATCGCGCCACCGCCGGTTTCTGCCGCGATTCCAACGAGCGTCGACCACAGGTACAGGCCGAAGCTGGGATCGCACCAGACCAGATAGTGGCTCTGGTCGCCGACTCGCAGCGGTATGACGGTGACGCCGACACCGACCATCGAGGTCAGCACGGCGACGCCGCTGGTTGTACTGGCGGTCGCCAACGCGGGCGCGCCGAAATTGAAACTGCAGGTCTGCAGCAGCAGTTCGCGGGCGTACTTCCCGCCGATCACGAACGCCGCATCCTGGCGGATCACGGGATAGACACCGGTCGCCGGCAACTGCGCGCGCAGCTGCTCGATGCGCTCCTGCGCGGGCGACAGCGCCTCCACGAGAAACTCGCTGGTGGCGAGGCGCGCAACCAGGATGCCGCGGGCATCCAGGCTCCAGCTGTTCGCTGGCTGCGGCACAACGAGTGACTGTGCGCCTAGCCACTGGGCGGCACCGGGGCCCTTGAGACCCAGGCGACGTTGCCAGGAGACATCCCGCAGCGTGATCGGGGCGTCGGCCGGCAACCTGCGCTCATAGCCCGTGGGGAGCGACATCGACTCGAGCACCTGCCAGCCGGTGGCGTGGGCCTCGTGCCAGTCCGCGAGCGGCGAGCGGCGTGGGGGAGTCATGACGCCACCCGTTGCCGCTCGCCGGTCGGGTCGTAGAA
>JANNNQ010000347.1:0-1576 GCA_031398625.1 Pseudomonadota bacterium | reverse complement strand
GCTTCGGGATCTGAAACTGCCGGACTTCCGCGACTACGCGGTCAAGGTGGCGAAGCCCGGCGTCATCGACGCCGAAGCGACAAGCGTGCAGGGTCAGTTCATCCGCGACGTGTTCAAGCTCAACGCCGACACACGCAACTTCCGCGTTTTCAGCCCGGACGAGACCGTTTCGAACCGCTGGAGCGCCGTCCTGGAGGTAACGAACCGCAGCTCGACGGCGGAAATCATCCCCAGTGACGATCACATCGCGCCCGATGGCCGGGTGATGGAGATGTTGAGCGAGCACCAATGCGAAGGTTGGCTCGAAGGGTATCTCCTCACTGGCCGACACGGCTTCTTCTCGAGTTACGAAGCGTTCATTCACATCATCGATTCAATGTTCAACCAGCACGCCAAATGGCTGGATGTGACCCGCAGGATTCCGTGGAGGCGGCCTGTTGCTTCCCTCAACTACCTTTTGTCCTCGCACGTTTGGCGACAGGATCACAACGGTTTTACCCATCAGGACCCAGGCTTCATCGATCTGGTGGCGAACAAGAAGGCGGACATCATCCGCGTCTATCTGCCCCCCGATGCCAATACCCTCCTGACGGTGACCGATCATTGCCTGCGCAGCCGCCATCACGTCAATGTTGTCGTTGCCGGCAAGCAGCCGTCCCCGCAATGGCTCGACATGGAGTCAGCCGTCAAGCACTGCACCGCGGGGCTCGGCATCTGGAAATGGGCCAGCAGCGACGAGGGCAGCGAGCCCGATATAGTGATGGCCTGCGCCGGCGACGTTCCCACCCTGGAGACGCTAGCTGCGGTGGAGTTGCTGCGGGAGCATTTCCCCATGCTCAAGGTCCGGGTCATCAACGTGGTGGATCTGATGGCGCTGCAGCCACCGAGCGAGCATCCTCAGGGCCTGAGCGACAAGGACTTCGATGTCCTGTTCACCAAGGACAAACCCATCGTCTTCGCCTACCACGGATATCCTTCGCTGATCCATCAGCTGACCTATCGGCGAACCAACCATCCCAACCTGCACGTTCGCGGGTACAAGGAAGAAGGAACTACCACCACGCCCTTCGACATGGCGGTGCTCAATGACATCGACCGCTTTCATCTAGTCAAAGACGTCGTCGATCGGGTAACGAGTCTGGGTCCGTGTGCGGCCTATCTCATGCAAATCGTGCGCGACAAGCTGATCGACCACCAGCGCTACATCCGGCAACACGGTGAGGACATGCCGGAAATCCGAGATTGGAGATGGGGCGCCAGGGAAGCGGGGGCAAAAATGGGGCCAGCGCGCAGCTGATCGACGCCCTTTCGCAGGTGTATCTGGTTCGCCACGGCGATGACCGCCGGCATCACGCGTTCGAGGTCCGAACGCACGCTGCAACAGGTTGACGCCGCTGGTTTCGTTCGAGCCCAGGGCCATCGGGAACGAAGGCTATAACCAGCCGCCGGTGAATCCGGCTCGTCGCAACCCGCCCGCGATGTAGGGGCAACCGCGCATCAACTGCCACAAGAACCCCGTGCGATGGTTCTCGATCATCAACACTGTCGGCCCTTCATTCAGCCCGAAATGCGATGG
>JANNNQ010000299.1:0-2940 GCA_031398625.1 Pseudomonadota bacterium | reverse complement strand
TGCCGCCGAACAGGGTCTTCGGACCCGGCACGTAGCGGTAAGCCAGATAGTCCCAGACGGACTGCAGGTCCACTGTCGCCCTGACGCCGGGAATGCGCAGCAGCGCCTTGATCTCCGAAGCGAAGTACAGCCCGCTTCCGTCCTCGTGGAGGAACAGCGGCTTCTCGCCGAACCGGTCGCGGGCCAGGAACAGTCGTTCGTTGCGCGCATCCCAGACCGCGAATGCAAACATTCCGCGCAGGTGCCCTGCCACGCCGGTTCCCCAGTGCTGGTAGGCACGCAGCAGGACTTCGGTATCGGAGTCGCGCTTGAAGACGTAGCCGAGCGCAACGAGCTCCTTGCGCAGTTCGCGGAAATTGTAGATCTCGCCGTTGAAGGTCAGCGCCAGGCCGGCATCGGCGTCGCACATCGGCTGGCGCGCCCCTTCCGGATCGATGATCGCCAGCCGGCGATGCCCGAGGAACACCTCGTGTCCCGTGCCGGCATTTACAAAGGAGCAGGTTCCCTGACCATCCGGTCCGCGATGGGCGATCGCCTTCAGCATCGACTCCAGCGTTACCGCCGAGAGCCTGCGCTCCGCCTTCGCCACCCATCCTGCGATTCCGCACATTCCTATACTCGATTCATAGTGACCAGGATCCCGAAGGCGCCTTCATGCGGTATGCCGGACTCGGACGCGGAATCGCAACTACGGGTCAGCGTCGGCCGCGAAAACCCGGATGGAGCTCCGTGGCCGGCGCACCCGCCAGCAACTCCTTCACCAGTCCGGACACTTTTCCGCATGCTGCCTCGATCGCGAACTCCCGCGGCGCACGCTCCCTCACCCGCTCGCTGATCCGGCATCGCAGGCCTTCGTCGTCCAGCAACCGGCAGATGCGATCGGCCAGCATGCCGGGATTTTTCGGAGCAACAAGGAAGCCGTCTTCGCCGTCCTTCACGAAATCGGGAATGGCACCCACGGCCGTGGCGATAACCGGTAGCCCGGCTGCCATTGCCTCCGGTATCACGAGAGGAAACGCCTCCGTCCAGGACGGCACCACGATCATCTGCGCCGTGACGAACGCGGCGGCTTTGTCGCGTCCCTCGAGCGAGCCCAGGAACGTGACGCGCGGCGCGATGCCACGAAGCCTGGCCTCTGCGCG
Source organism: Pseudomonadota bacterium (assembly GCA_031398625.1). Lineage (GTDB taxonomy): Bacteria > Pseudomonadota > Gammaproteobacteria > Steroidobacterales > Steroidobacteraceae > CAIUGU01. Next base: position 1,798 of record JANNNQ010000299.1, on the reverse strand, counting down.
GATGACGGACTCCAGGGCTTCGCTCTCGGCGACACCCACCAGAACGAAGGTTGCCGCAGGGTGGCGCTCGAGCACGCGCGGGACGGCGTCGAACAGATCGTAAATACCCTTGGGCGCCGACAAACGGCCGACGAACAGCACCGCCCGATCGCCTTGCGCGAGCCATGGCGCGGGCGTGTCGCCGGGCATGCCGCGAAACAGCGCGATGTCGGCCATGTTGGGTGCCCAGGCGATATCGTCGCGCTTCCACGCCAGGCTCATTTCCCGCTGGTAGGTCGGGCCAAGCACGATCACGCGGTGCGCCGCCGACATCAGAAACCGGCCGATAAGGCGACCGCTGCGGGTCTCGCCCGAAGGAAAGCGGGTGTGCAGGGTGCCGTGGTAATGGCAGATGACCTTCGCCCCGCTCAGGCGGACGGCCACCATGAACATCCAGTCGCGCAGGAACGACAGGCTCGGGGCGGCGTGGACCAGCGCGACGTCCGGCCGGACGTGCACGAGTGCCCGCACCAGCCGGGCGAGATCGCGCACGAAGTAGAACGGTGTTTTCCAGGTGGGATTTTCGACGGCCCAGCGAACCTGTCGCTTCGAGGTATCCACGACGTGCAGCTCGAACTCGTAGGCAAGGCTCGAGCGGAGTTGCATGTCCATGACCAGTTGCACGCCGCCGAGCGGTGGCGGCAGCGGACCGACGAACAGGAGGCGGGGTCGCGGTTGCATCCCCGGTTTGCGGAAAGCAGCGCCCGCCCTTGATCCGATCGGCGGGGAATCGGTTTCTGTCGTGCGCATTGGCATTGCGGCCCGGCGGCTAGCCAATGTCGAACGGAAACTGCGTTTCCATGGTCACGATGCGCCGCTGCACGATGGAGCGTTGCGCGGCCAGCAGCGCCTGCGCGGAGGCGAGGAAGCTTTCCGTATGGTCCGTGGCACCGGAAGCACCGGAGAACTGCGCGACCATCGCCTGAAGCATCGCCTTCTGGCCGCGATCAGGCTGGAATCGGCGCATGGAACCTCCAGGCCCGCCGCGGAGCTTGAGCTTGCTGAAGCCCGTGATTCGCGCCGAACGTCCGCCGCCAAGGATCTCGATGGTTTCCCCATCCAGCCCTTTCTGGCTGCCGCAGGTGTAGTGCACCACACCGATGCCGCCATTGGCAAAACGCATCGTGATGGCCCAGCTTTCCTCGCGGTGGGCGAGATCGGGCGTGGCGAACGCGCTCACCTCGACCGGCAGGCTCTGTGCAAAAAAGATCGCGAGATCGATGTAGTGGCAAACGTCGCCAAACAGCATGCCGCCACCCTCGACGCCATCCTGATACCAACTGTCCCCGGGTACGCCGCCCACGCGTACCGTGCAGGTTACCTGGCGCACGTCGATTCCGCTGAAATGGGCCAGCGCGCGCTGGCTGAGCGCGCTGAAGCGCCGGTTGTGGCCGATCCAAAGCGTGGGGCCACCGGCAATTCGCCTGCCCAGCGCCGCGATCACGGGTGCAAGTTGCTCCTCGCTCAGGGCGAGGGGTTTTTCCACGTAGGCATGCTTGCCTGCCTCCAGCGCGGACGCGGCGTAACGGGCATGGCTGTCATGCCGGGTCACCACCATGATTGCGTTCACTTCCGGGTCGCGAAGCAGTTCGCCCGCATCGGTCGTAGCCTTGCGGAATCCATAGCGGGCCGCCAATGACTCCGCATTGGCGCCCTTCGTCGTACAGACGCCCTCGAGACTCAGGCCATCGAGCGACGGGAAATACGGCATGAGCATCGATTTCGCGTAGTTTCCCGCGCCGATCTGACCGAGGCGCAC
>JANNNQ010000258.1:0-1665 GCA_031398625.1 Pseudomonadota bacterium | reverse complement strand
CGCACCACATGACCGAACGCGTCGCGGAGACGCTGTCCCTCGAGACCAAGCTGCGCCAGGCGCTGGAGAAGGACGAGTTCGTGCTCCATTACCAGCCCAAGGTGGACACAGAGACGCGCGCAATCGTAGGTGTCGAGGCTTTGATCCGCTGGCGGAACCCCGAGGGCGGGCTTGTGCCGCCCATGCAGTTCATTCCGCTACTCGAAGAGACCGGGCTGATCCTCCCGGTGGGCGCCTGGGCGCTGAAACGCGCGGCGCTCGATCACCGCGCATGGTCCGAGGCTGGACTCAAGCCGCCACGGGTCGCGGTCAACGTCTCGGCGATTCAGCTGCGTCAGCGTGATTTCGAGCAGCGCGTGGAGCAGGCGATCAAGGTGGGTACCGTCCCGACGGGGATCGACCTGGAGATCACCGAGAGCCTGATCATGCAGGACGTCGGCGCCACCATCGAGAAGCTGAAGAAGGTGCGGGCCCTCGGCCTCAGGGTGGCGATCGATGATTTCGGCACGGGCTACTCCTCGCTTGCCTATCTCGCACAGCTGCCCGTCGAAAAACTGAAGATCGATCGCAGCTTCGTCATCCGAATGCTCGACGACGCGAACACCATGACCGTGGTGCAGGCGATGATATCGCTGGCGCACGCCCTGCGGCTCAAGGTGGTCGCCGAAGGGGTCGAGACCGAGGAACAGGCGAAGATGCTCCGCTCGCTGCACTGCGACCAGATGCAGGGTTACCTGTTCAGCAAGCCGCTGCCGCTGGAGGAAATGACAGCGCTCCTGCGCTAGGACGCCGTCCCGGTTCTCGCCGTGGCGACGTGAAGCGGGGAGTTGCACCCGCAATCGTCTCCGGCGTGTGGCACCTCTCCTATGCCCGGCCAATCGAGGCGGGTACACTTCGCGCTGGACCACATCGAAGAAGCAATCTCCGCTCGAGAATGGAAGCAAAACAGAATCCCGCGCGGACCATCGTGGCTGCCGTACAACTGCCTGGGGTGGGCGACGTCGAGTTCGAGGCATCGCTGACCGAACTGCGTGAACTCGCGAAAACGCTGGGTTTCGAGGTCGTGGGGACCTTCCTGCAGAATCGCGACCATTTCGAGACGACGGCTTACCTGGGCATCGGCAAGCGCCAGGAAATGCGCCGCTTCGTGGAAGGCAAACCCGAGATCGAGGACGAGCCGGATGCCTCGTCGACGAGTATTGTGCGCGAGGCGGCAAAGATCAGGAACGCCAAATGGCTTGCGCAGGGAACGATCTATCCCGACGTGATCGAATCGGCCGGCGCCAAGACCAAGAAGGCAGCCACGATCAAATCCCATCACAATGTCGGCGGGCTGCCGGATACGCTGCATCTCAAGCTCCTCGAGCCTTTACGGGAGCTGTTCAAGGATGAAGTGCGGGAGCTCGGATTGGCTCTGGGATTGCCGCGTGAGATGGTGTTCCGCCACCCGTTCCCGGGCCCGGGCCTGGGGGTCCGGATCCTGGGAGAGGTCAAAGCCGAATTTGCGGACCTGTTGCGCCGGGCCGATGCGATCTTCATCGAGGAATTGCGCAAGGCGACGGACGAGGATGGCAAGAACTGGTACGACAAGACGGCCCAGGCCTTTGCCGTCTTCCTGCCGGTGAAGTCGGTGGGTGTCATGGGGGATGGGCGCACTTACGAATT
>JANNNQ010000257.1:0-12380 GCA_031398625.1 Pseudomonadota bacterium | reverse complement strand
GAGTCGACGACGATCCGGATCCAGTCGGAGGGTCCCTCCTCCGAGCCAGCCCTTGTCGAGCACGGCAACGCTTCTGGCGTTGTGAAGCTTGGCAAGATAATAGGCCGTGGCAAGCCCGTGCCCTCCGGCGCCCACGATCAGGATGTCGTACGAGGACTTGGGCTTTGGCGACCGCCACTGCTCCGGCCAGCGGCGGTGCCGCGAAATCGCATGACGCGCGAGCGAAAGAGCCGAAAACTTCATGGATTGCGGCGCGCAGGCTCAGGAGCCGGAGCGACTGAAAACATGCGCATGAATCTGCTTCCAGATGGCTACTTCATCCGTCAGCAGCCATTCCATCCTTACCCTTCCATCAGTGAGGTAGGCATGGCTCATTCCCATCACATGCACCGGAGCACCCGTAGGCTCGCCGAAGTGACCGAAACCCTTGTGGGTACCTGCAAGTGACCAGCGGAGAGCCACCCGGACCGGCAACTCAGGATCGCGGTTGATGGTCGCACAGTGAACAACAAACTCAGCATCCGGAAATGAGGCGAGATAGCCGATCACAAAGCGGTCGATGTCTGCATGTCCGTAAAGCACATCGCCACCCGGCGCATGCAATGCGGCACCATGAAAATACAGGTCAGCTATCGCCGCAGTCTCCTTGACATGCCAGATGCGCCGCAGGCCATGGATGTAAGCGGCAACCACCGGGTCGTCGGCAATCACCGGCCTGAATTTACCGGTCTTGTCGTGGGCAGGCAGAAAGAACGTGACAGGCCCGCCGTTGCGTATCTCGCGCTCGGTCATGTCCTTCGCGAGCAGGCGAGGCTCGAGACCCAGACAGCGGGCGAACGACGCCTGGTCGCGTACCAGCCATTCCTCCTTGACCTGCTGATCCTGAATCCAGCAATCGGCAATGATCCGCGAGCGCACAACACGGCGGGTCGCAGGCCCGAGGACGCCGTCACCGGTGTGGGTCATCACGGAAATCAGCCTGTGTGACGACAGGAACGTGTCATTCGGGCACAGCGTCCACAGCACATCCTCACCGACGAGCTGCCGGTCAGGAAACTGATGGAGCGTCTGCAGCGTCTGCGACACCACTTCGCGATTGCCGACGGTCAGTCCGCTAGGGGCACGCAGCAGGATGTCATCCGCATAGCGTGCCTCGAGCTTGCCGCCAATTCCCCGGTCCTCCCATATCTCGCGCGTGATTCCGTAGATGAAATCGGGCACATTGCGGTACCGGCCCAAGTCAATGCCCATGGATGTCCTCACTCTCTGTCCTGGCCTGCAGCACTCTTACGATGCAGTACCCGTTGTTGCATAGGTATTCTGCCAGCATCCGGAATCCCGCGCCATCTCGACCTCCCGCCGCCGCGCTTCAATGAATATCGTCGCCGTCGGAAAGAGCACGGCGTATGGCATCGATGCCGAAGCCGGGGGCAGCCACCGCGTCGAGGATCAACTTCTCGCGGCGTATCACGACCTCGATCGCATGTGGCAGCCGGGGTGCAGCCTCCATGGGTATCACCACCGCACCGTGCCGATCGGCGTGCACCAGGTCATCATGAGCAACCTCCATTCCGAAAATGCTGACGGGGAGCTGGATCGATTCGATGTGAACGAATGCGTGGCTCGGCGTAATGCTGCCGGCAATGATCTGGAACGTCGGCGATAACATGTCGAGGTCACGTACCGCACCGTTCGTCAGGACTCCGGCACACCCGAGCCCTTCGTGCACCTTCGAATTGATCTCGCCCCAGAAGGCGCCAATGCCAGGCTCGAAATCCAGGTCCTGGACAACAACGATGGTTGAACGGTCCAGTGGCCGCACGTAGTCGTAGTAGCGCAGCCGGGCCTCTCGCTGCGCCATCGCGTTCCCGGGTGCGGGCGACGAAGCGCGCAGGGTGGCGGTACGCGCAAAGCCCACAATCGGCTTGAGTTCCGGAAAAGCGCACACCATCGAACGACGGGTGAATCCGGTAGCGCGGCGTCCGCCGAGGGCAAACTCAAGCGCATTGCATATTGTGGGCGTATCGAATCCCCGCAAGTGCTTCAGAAGATCCTGGGAAACGTCTGTATTCATCTGTCCAGGGTACCTTGCCGCTGATGTTGGGAAGCTGACTGCACGCGCATGAGCAGGCCGCGGAGTCCTGCTGTCACTGCCTCGGACCGCTCGATCGGTGAAAGATGGCCACAGCCGGCAAGCACGACGAGATCCGCCTGAGGGATGCTCTCGGCCAGCAGCGTATGGTATGCGACCGGACAAAGACGGTCCTCGCGGCCGCACAACACCAGCGTCGGTATGCCAATGGTCCCGAGCATCGCCACGCTGTCCGGCCTGTCCCGTACTGCGAGCGCTTGCCTGCGGAAAGCCTCGGGACCCAGATCCATCGCCATGGTAATCACGAGTTCCTCGAGCGCCCCGTCAGTGCGTCGCCCCAAAGGCTGGTAGCCAGGCATCATTCCGTCGATCACGTGCCGGCGCAGATTCCCCTGCATGACGAATTCGATCTCTTGCGTGCGCTGCACCTGCCGGCCGGTCGCCTCTGCATGCGGATTGGTATTGATCAGTGCAAGATGGGTGACCCGCTCCGGTGCCTGGCGCCAGAGTTCCAGCGCGACGATTCCGCCCATCGACATCCCCGCGAGAGCAAACCTGTGTGGAGCCGATTCAAGCACTCTTCCTGCAATCTCTCGCATAGAAACCCCGGCCGACAGATCGCCAATGGTCACTTCGCATCCATCGCTCCGCAAAGCAGCTGCCTGGTGTCCCCACAGCCTGGCGTCGCACATCATGCCGGGCAGAAGCATCACCGCAGTCATGAACCCGCACCCGTCTGCAGCAGCGGAACTGTCACGGCTTGACCGCCTCCTTGCTCCGCACCAGTGTCTCCGGAAGGATGCACCAGACGCCAGCCGCGCACGTGAATGCGATTGCTGCGAGCATCATGGCTATGGTCAGACCGAATGTCTCCGCTATTGCACCCGTAATCAGTGGCGCGAAGAAGCTGATCAGGCGGCCCCAGTTGAATATCGAGGCCGCGGTGGAACGCAGATGCGGCGGGTAGAGCTCTGCGATCCACGGTCCCCAGATCACGCTTGAGGCAATCATGAACCCGAAAGCCGCGCCGGCAAAGACCAGCAGCGAAGATGCATCGGGCAGTGTCAGATAGCCGATGATCGCCATGCTGCCCAGGACAAAACCGATTGCATTGCGCCGGCGGCCATAGCGATCTGCATACCAGCCCCAGAAGAATCCTCCGGCAATGCTCGCCGTGAACTGCCATGCCACCAGTGTACCGATCGTGCCGTCGGCAAGATGCCTGACGTCGCGCAGATAGGTCGTTACCCACCCGAGGAACGCCTGCGACCCGAAGAAATTGAGTCCGATCATCAGCGCAAGGAGGATGGTCCTGCGCCGGTATGCCGGCTCGAACAGCTCCGCGACTGGCAGTCGATACCGGCTCGAGCGTACCGTTACTTCCGTGCTCCCGAATGGCAACAAGTTGCGATCGTTCGGCAGCATCACGAATGCCAGCCCGGCGAGTACGACTGGCGGCAATGCACCAGCCCACAGCAGCAGACGCCAGTTATCCGCAGCGACAGAGCTCAGTGCGATACCCAGCATTACCGCCGATCCATTGAATGTACCGTTATACAGCGCGGCCAGCCGGCCCCGGATTCCCTGAGCGAAGAGGCCGACGTATATGCCCACCACGATCGGAAACACCCCTCCCATGAACACACCAAGGGAAAAACGCTGCAGCAGGACCTGCGCGTAGGTCTCGACGGCCACGCCTGCGAGCAGCGAACAGCCGTAGCCGAGCATGATCACGAACAGCATGTTGCGCCGTCCCATCCGGTCACCCAACTGGCCGAGGACCACCGCGCCGACGAGTGCCCCGGCGCTTTGCGCGGAGTAAAGGGAACCGGATTGCGTCAGCGTGATCGACAGATCGTCACGGATGAAGGGCCGCAGTACGTCGACAGTGTTCCAAGCCCATCCATAGAAGAAATCCGCTGTCATCAGGAAGACGAACGCGGCGACCCTGCGAAACAGCGGTATATCCTCAGCCCGCATGGGTGAGTCACGAGATACCGCAACGGGTGTCGTGCCGGCGCTGCTCATGAACGGGTCATCTGGCCGTCCAGCCGCCATCAACGCGGAGACTCGTGCCGGTCACCAGGGACGACGCGGATGACGCAAGGAACAGCACCGCGCCTACGACATCATCGGGTGTGCCGATCCGGCCGAGCGGGATTCTGGCCCTAACGGACGCCTGAAAGGCGTCATCCTCCAGCATCGGTCGCGTCAGCTCGGTCGAGACGAACGTCGGGGCTACCGAATTGACGCGGATTTGCCGGGCTGCAAACTCGATCGCCATCGACTTTGTCAGTCCCTCCACTGCATGCTTCGTCATGCAGTACACGGTGCGGAGCTCTGCCCCGACGTGACCCATCTGAGAAGACATGTGAATGATGGAGCCTGACCCCGTGCGTCCCGCCATTACGCGGGCCGCCGCCTGCGAGATGCGATAGACGGAACGCACATTCAGCAGGAGCATCGAATCGAGAGTGGCCGCATCGACTGCCTCCATCGGCAAAGGGCGGTTCATACCTGCGTTGCTGACGAGAATATCCAGGCGAGCAAGCGACTCGACACGCTCGGCAAGGGACTCGGTCGTTACGTCCCCGATCCAGCCCTGCAGGTCGCCACACGCCTCCCTCTCCAGGGTCTCAAGATCGTCCGCCGTACGCGCCACCCCGATGACGCGGGCACCAGCGCGCGCCAGCGCAAGTGCACAAGCCCGCCCGATACCCCGCCCCGCGCCGGTGACGAGCGCGGTGCGGCCCTCGATTCCCTGCAGCCACGGTAGATCCGGAACCGATGCCATTGCCGCATTCGCCTCAGCTCGTGTGGAGCGGGTCAGTCCAGACGGGTGCTGCAGGCAAGTCGCGTCCGCGTACCACGTAAAGCCACGCCGGCACAGCGCTTCGATTGCTGAACTCACGCGCCATTGCCGGTGGAATCGAGAAGGTGTCTCCCGGACCCACTTCCAGCTCCCCGCCAGCCCAGCTGACCGTGAGATCACCGGCATGCCCGAGCAGCACCTCTTCCTCTTCGCGGACATGCAATCCGGAACGCGCCCCTGGCATCACTCGTAGTGCACGTACCTGAAACCCGTGTTCCCAGGCGATCCTGCCTGCGGGCATTTCTTCGAGTGGATTGTCCACCCCGATCAGCGGACACTCGGCGAAGCCGGCAATCCGGTTCAATCCGCGGCCAGCCGCTGACTGCGCGGAGGCACGAACTACAAGACCTTCCGCAGCAGCGGAATCGTATCGATCGAAACGCGCCACGTCGTACATCGTCGTCGGCGGCATTGGCCGTGCATCTGCCGGCAACTCCTCGCTCCTCGTGTCCACCAGGCGTCCCGTCTCCAGGAGGACCAGTCCATGGTTCCGGGCGGCCTCGAAGACGTATGGTGCCCATGTCACCCTGCCGGGGTCATCGCCTCCCAGCACCGCAAACAGGAAGCCGGTGTCTGACCCGATGTTCTCGAAGCCGCGAAACATCCGTGTGGGAAACGAGATCACGTCACCAGGCCCGAGGTCGACGCTGCCATCACTGCCATCGTGGCCGGTCTTCATGCGCCAGAGGCCAGTATGGATCACGAAGACTTCTGCGGTGGCGTGGCTGTGCTGCGAGTTCACGCTGTGCGGAGGTTGACGTGCCCCGCCAATGTTGAATCCGTGCGGGATCCTGATGTGCACGTGCTGGTCCGGATTCTCCGCGACGCCGGGACCGATGATGGTAAAGTTTTCCTTGCTGGTGCTTCCAGGGGTCCGCGTATCGACGAAGGCAGTCGTGCATGGCTGCAGTTCAGCATATCGGACAAGGCGGCTGCGCATGTCTTCCCGGCGGGCCTGAGATCCTGACTGGACGAGATGCGTCATGGCAGTGGCATTCAGCTCCATGGCTCGTCTTGTGTGGGCAGCTCAACAACCTGCGGAATCGGCCAACGACTTTCCGTAGCGGCGGACGCGAATGTCAGCCTGTTCCTTGTGGCCCATGAAGCCTTCGAGTGCGCAGAGCCGTGAACAGTATTCGCCGACGAGAACGGATGCCTCCGGGGTCAGCACACGTTGATACGTGCAGGTCTTGATGAACTTTCCGACCCAGAGTCCGCCGGTATAGCGCGCAGCCTTTCTGGTGGGCAGCGTGTGGTTGGTGCCGATCACCTTGTCGCCGAATGCAACATTGGTTTCCGGGCCGAGGAACAGCGCACCGTAGTTCTTCATGCGATTCAGAAAAAAGTCGGGGTCCGAAGTCATCACCTGCACGTGTTCCGAGGCGATCTGGTCGGCGACCTGGACCATTTCGTCGTATGTGTCACAAACGATTACCTGGCCGTGGTCATGCCATGATTTGCCTGCAACCTCGCCGGTCGGCAACCCCTTCAGCTGATGCTCGACCTCTGTCATGGTCTCCAGGGCCAGCTTCTCGGAGTTTGTCAGCAGAATTGCCGGAGAATCCGGACCGTGCTCCGCCTGGCCGAGCAGGTCAGCAGCGCATAGTTCGGCGTCCACGCTGTCATCGGCGATGATCAGTGTCTCCGTTGGACCCGCAAACAGGTCGATGCCGACACGACCGAACAGCTGCCGCTTGGCTTCGGCGACGTAGGCGTTGCCGGGTCCCACCAGCATGTCTACCGGCATGATCGTTTCGGTCCCAAGCGCCATCGCTCCCACGGCTTGAACGCCTCCGAGCACATAGATCTCGTCGGCACCGGCCATGTCCATGGCCACAACGATCGCGGCTGACGGGCGACCGTTGAACGGCGGTGCCGCTGCGATCACGCGCGGCACACCGGCAACTTTAGCCGTAACGATACTCATATGGGCGCTGGCAACCAGCGGGTACTTTCCCCCGGGCACATAACAGCCGACCGAGTTTACCGGCACGTTCTTGTGCCCAAGGATCACTCCCGGCAGCGTCTCCACCTCGACATCATGCAGCGCTGCTCTCTGGATCTGCGCGAATCTCCGGACCTGCGCCTGAGCAAAGCGGATATCCTCGATTGCCTCATTGGCAAGCTCGCCATAGCACCCCTCGATATCGCCGCGCGTCAGCCGGAAAGCGGCCGGCGCCCATTTGTCGAGTTTCTCGGAGTACGCGCGGACTGCGATATCGCCACGTGCGGCGATATCGCCGAGCATCTGCTCGACAATCGTCCTGACATGAGCGTCCGCCCTGGCGGACTGCTCTGCAGAAATGCCTTTCTTCAGGTGACGGACCATGCTTATCCCCCTTCGCGTCGCAAGCATGATAATTCTTCATTGCATATGTATGCAATCCTGCTTTGTGCTGCGCTGCCGCAGGAAATTCAACATGGCGCCTGTCAATACGGTTCGTGGCCGTAGGCAGGCATGGCGCCAGGCAAACCTGCAACATGCGACGCCAACCTGTTTCCTCGCGAGAGCGCTTCGCCCCAGCCTTGCCCCTCGAGCCAAGCCGCCAGAAATGCCGCCAGGAACGCGTCGCCCGCACCCACTGTGTCGACAATATCGACTTCGCGAGCCGCATCCCGATACAGCCGACCGTCCGCGTAGACCAATGCGCCTTCGGCACCGCAGGTCACGCAAACCCCCATCAGCCCAAAGCGGTCTGCGGCTGCGGCGGCAAACGCAGACGGGTCGGCCGGCAACGAATACCACGATGCGAGTACTCCCACTTCCTCGTCGTTGAGCTTAAGAAGGTCCGCGACACCCAGAGAGCAGAGCACCACCTCCGGGTCGACAAATGGCGGCCGCAGGTTGATGTCCAGTACGCACCGGGTTGCATCGGCGGCAATCGCGCGGATGGCTGCTCGCGATGCGGCATGGCGCTGGCCCAGCGTTCCGAAAACCACCACTCCAAACTCGCCGGCAGGGCATTCCAGCGCGTCCCACGCTGCTGGCGTAACGAATGAATAGGTGGCCTTTCCTTGCGGATCAAGTGCAACATGCGCGGCTCCGGTCTGCAGGACAGCATCGATCTGGATATCGGTAGTTGCAATTCCGCGATCACGCAAGGCAAGTAGAGTGGCGTCGCCTAGGGGGTCCCGGCCGACCCGCGCAACCAGCCTTGGCGCCAGTCCCATCTTCGTCAAGTGGTAGGCCACATTGACAGGAGCGCCGCCCAGCGTGCTACCGGAAGGCAATACATCCCAGAGGATCTCGCCAACGCAAGTGATCCTTGCAGGACTCAAGGACTGGCTCCTGCCACCGAAGCGAGTGGTGTCACGGTCACCTGCACCCAGCCAGTTCCTCCACTGGCCGATGCCAGCAGTTCTCCTGCAGGATTCCGGGGAAAGACCAGCGCACAGAAGGTGATTGCCCCATCGTCGGCGTAGATCTCTACTGCGCATGTATCCACATACGCGCGCAGCCGCACCTGGGGGGATGTAGCTTCGCGCGGGACGCGGGAGCGATGGGCGAAACCTGGAGGGGAATCGGAAGTACGCTGCCGTTCAAGCGTCAGGCTTGCGCCATCGCAATCGAGTGCGAGAGACAGCGCGCCACCGAACAGGTGAATGCACAGGGCGTTTGCAGTGTCCAGTTCGAGAAATACATCCAGCTCGCACGGCAGTGGCAGCACTTCAGCTACTGCAAGTCTGCGGGACCCTACAACCACCCGGTCGCCCGCGCAATGCGGCTCGCAAAGCGGTGTCATCCCGGTTGCTACGCACTGTCGAACGCGCGAGCCCCCGGGAGTTGCGATCAGCTCAAGCCGCCTCGGCAAAGAAAGAAGTCCTCCTGCCCAGGGAGCTGCCGGCAGCTGTCGCGCATAGGCCCAATTGCCGACCCACGCTACCGTGATGACGCTGCTGTCACCGGCGGGTGTTGCCGGAATCGGCGCGTAGTAATCCGGCCCGGAATCGAGGGGTAACCCGCCGTGCCCTTCTTCGGGGATGAAGGTGGCGTGATCGAATGTCCCCACCCAGTACCGTGTTCCGCACACGACGCCGCCACCGGACCGATCGACGATGCTGATGACTAGCAGGGCACGCCGGATTCCATCATCGCGCACGAGCTCGACGATCCAGGGCACTTCCCAAAGCACCTGGCTCCCGTGCCAGGGGCCGATCTCGCCGCCTGCCACCCATCCCTTTAGTTCTGCCGAGCGGTAGACAGCGATCCGCGATCCAGTTCCTCCGGGAGCCGCATTCCAGTCCACCGGTTGGGCCACCAGCAGCGCGTAGCCATCCTTGCCGAGCGGCACAACGAAAGGATCGCGAAAATTTGCAAGGCCCTCGTCAAGCACAGAAAGCCTCGAGTCTGCATCGAATGTCTGTCCACCATCCTTGCTGACCACACACTCCAGAGTCTGGCGCGCGTCACCGCCCGGCAGGATTCGATGAGCTGTGTAGAGCGCCCGGATACCAGCGCCTGAGTCTCCCCAATCCGCCTCAGGTGGCATGATGCAGCCCGAGTAGATGCTTGCGTCCGGCCGAGCCGGGATCGCGATACCGGAAAACTCCCATGACACAAGGTCGCTGCTCGTTGCAGTTCCCCAGCTGACGCGTCGGTAGGCGGGCGCGTCGTCCGCGTACTGGAAAAACAGCCTCCATTCCGACCCGATGCGCACCAGGCCGTTCGGGTCGTTCATCCAGTGACATGGGGGAGCAAAGTGGAGCCGCGGTCGGTACACAGGGCTGACCTGTCAATCGCAGGTGGAGGGTTCGCGCATTGTGCCCAATGCTGCATACATAGTCATCCTTGCCTGTCATCCCACTCCCACCCACAGGCAGACAGGCTCAGGGGCGGTGGTGCGGCTCGTCGACTCCAAACCTGGCGGATGGGTCGATTCCCGCAATGCTGCTCAGGTCGCAAGCGAGACGCTGTCAAGCGCCTGCGCGAGATCAGCGGCCAGATCCACTGCATCCTCGATTCCCAGTGACAATCTCACCGTATGATCCGTGATCCCCGACCAGCCGCGCTCTGTGGCGGTCAGGCCCTTCGGCGCGAGATGCTGGGGCGGGAGGACGAGGGATTCGGTGGAGCCGAGGCTCGAGGTAGGGGCGAATAGCTGCAGGGCTTCCACGAAGCGCTTGGCACCAGCCAGGTCCGCATCGATCTCGAACGTCACCACAGTGCCAAAGTCGGTGAGCTGCGCCTTCGCCAGCTCGTGATGCGGATGAGAGTCAAGGCCCGGATAGAACACTTTTGTTACGCGCGGATGCGAACCAAGGAACGACGCAACGGCGAGTGCGTTGGAGCAACCCCGCTCGTAGCGCAGGAAGTACGTCTTGAGGCCGCGCTGAATCAGGAATGCCGCGTGCGGGTCCAGCGTTGCCCCGAGGGTGGAGAAATCCAGCTTCATCGAATCGATGAGCGCCTGGCGGGCAATGATCGCACCCCCCATCACGTCCCCATGCCCGCTCGCATACTTGGTCAGACTGTGGACGAACACGTCGATGTCGAACTGGCCGTGGTTGTGGAAGCCCGCAAAAGTGTTGTCCATCACCGTCGACACGCCATGGGCACGCGCCAGCGCAGTGAGCCGCGGAATGTCCGCGATCTTGAGGACAGGGTTCGTCGGCGATTCGAACACGATGAGGCGGGTGGGCGTTGCCTTCAATACTCGCTCCACGCCATCGAGGTCGTCGATGGACAACATCGTGGCTTTGACCCCGTAGCGGCCAAGGATCTTGCGTACCAGCACGCGGGTGGGCTGATAGGTTTCAGCAAACAGCAAGACATGATCGCCTTGCTTGCAGAGCGAAAGCAGCGCCAGGCTCACTGCAGCCATACCGGACGCGATCACCAGGCACGCCTCCCTCCCCTGCAGCCCGGCCAGTGTGAGCTCCAGTTGCCGCAATGTCGGATTCGACACGCGCGAATAGGCAAAGCCCGGCCGCTCGCCCCGGAAACTCCGCGACGCCTCGTCGATGTCATCGAACTCGAACTTCACCGACTGGTAGACCGGCGGGATGAGCGGCCGGTTGTCTTCCGGCAACTTCACCTCGGGAGGATGCACGACGCGCGTCGACTTCTTCATGTCGTTACAGCTCCCGCAGCCTCTCCGCCGCCTTTTCGAGGGTTGCATCGGTCTTGGCGAAGCAGAAGCGCAGCACCCTGAGATCGGGAGGCACTGCGTAGAAAGGAGAAACAGGAATGGATGCCACGCCTGCCTTGACGAGCAGCTCATCGGCGAACACGGTGTCGGTCGTATTCGAGATGGCGGAATAGTCGAGCAGCTGGAAATAGGTTCCCGGTGAGGGTGTCCACTTGAAGCGTGAGCCCGCCAGCAGTTCGAGGAAGCGATCGCGCTTCTGTTCGTAGAACGTCGCAAGCCCCGGGCTGTGGCCCGGCTCTGCTTTGAGGAATTCGGCTATCGCATGCTGCAGTGGCGTGGCGATAGTGAAGGTATTGAACTGGTGCACACGTCGCAGCTCGCGGGTCAGCTCGGCCGGGGCGATCGCGTAGCCCACTCGCCAACCGGTGGCATGCATGGTCTTGCCAAAGGAAAAGAAGCCCATCGTGCGGTCCTTCAGGCGCGGATGGGCGCAGAGGCTGATGGGCTGCCGCCCACCGAACACCATGAACTCGTACACCTCGTCCGCCAGGACGAGAATGTCCGTTCGCGCGACGAGATCTGCCAGCGTGTCGCCATCCGCTTCGTTCCAGACGGCCCCGGTCGGGTTGTGCGGGCTGTTGAGGATGATGGCCCGGGTGCGCGGATTGATCGCAGCCCGCACCTGCTGCCAGTCGACATGAAAATCCGGCGCGACCAGCGGGATGTGGATCGTGCGCCCACCCGCAAGCTGAACCGCCGGGCCATACGAATCGTACGAAGGATCGAACAGGATCACTTCATCACCCGGGTGCACCAGCCCGAGCAGGGCAGAGAATATGCCTTCCGTCGCGCCGAGCGTGATGGTGATCTCGCCCGCCGGATCCGGTGCCACGCCGTAGGTGCGCGCAAACTGTGCGGCGATCTGCTCCTTCAGCTCCGGTACCCCCGCCATCGGTGCGTACTGGTTCCGGCCGCTCCTGATCGCCTCCCCTGCCAGCGACTTCAGCCGCTCGGGCGGATCATAGTCAGGAAAGCCCTGCGCAAGATTGATGGCTCCCAGCTCGATTGCGCGCTGGGACATGACCGTGAAGATCGTGGTGCCGATGTGGGGGAGTTTGGAAGGAACTTGAGGCATGGGCTACAGGCTACAGGCTACAGGCTACAGGCGAAGAGTTTCGAAGGTGTATCGAGAGTTCTACTCTTGGAATAGTCTTTGCTGGCTTCAGCCCTGCAGCCTGAACCCCTGTTGCCTGGAGCCTTTCTTATTGAGGGTCTTCGTGGAAACGAGTGGGTAGAAATTGGTCATTTTTCACTCAAATCTGAGGCA
>JANNNQ010000245.1:0-5799 GCA_031398625.1 Pseudomonadota bacterium | reverse complement strand
GAGTGTGTTTCAGTTTGTGACGGCCACCTATGGCGAGCCGGAAACCGACGAATACGCGCGAGCAACGCGGTATGGAGGCTAGGGATGGCACTCAAAAGCCGATTGGCGGCGTTCCGTGCGGGCAAGCCAAGCAGCGCGATGGAGAGCAAGGGAAAGATCGAAGACCCGATCACGGTGTACAGCTTCTGCACTTCACGGAAGCTGAAGAAGAGGCCGAGCATCGGGACGATCGCGAGCAGGATCAGGTACACGCGGTACGGGCGTGACTTTGTATCCACCGTGGTACGTGCATCATGCGTCTCCCGCTTTTGCAGCAGGCGCCAGCAGTCGGCGAAAAGATACGGCACGGCCTGCCATACACCAAGCAGGCTGCTGAATACCGTGCCCAATGTCCCGAGCAGGAAGAGCCATTTGCCAGCGGGCCCGAGTTCTTCCCCTAAGCGATCAGACAACGTCACCAGCAACTGCGTGCCCTGCCCCTCGACTTCGATCGTGCTGCCCACGATCACCATCGCGATGCCGAACACCGCAGCCATCAGGTAGCTCATGCCGAGATCGAGGCGGCAGGTCTTGAGGTCTTCTGGCCGGGTGCGCCCCTCCTCACGGAGCCAGTAGCCGTAGCAAAGCACCGTCAGCGTCCCGCCGATACCGCCGATGAGCGCGACCGTCCAGGTGAGGTTCTCTCCCCGGAGTTCGGAGAAGCCGGGCGCGATCATTCCACGGCCGACTTCGGCGAATCCAGGCCACAGCAACGCAGCCGTTGCGATCACGGTCACGAACATGACGCCAATGCAGACGCGCATCGCGATCTCGAACAACCGGTAACCGCCGCGCATCACGAGCAGCAGGCCAACAAGGCCGGCAGCAATGCCGAACACGACCTTGCCGTGGTTGGGATCCGCGAACACCGGGAAGATGGCGTGCAGCGTAATGCCGCTCGCACTCATCTGCGCCGAAGCCACGAAGAAGGACCAGATCAGCAGATAGGGCAGGAACAGCCAGCCAATGATCGGCCCACCGCGCGAAATCACGCCTTCGATCATCGTCTCGCCGGTAGCCAGCTGCCAGCGGGTCAGGCCTTCCGTCACCACATACTTGAGAAAGGCGCCGACGACGACTGCCCACAGCACCGTCGTGCCCAGCAGTCCGCCGACGATGCTCGCGGTAGCGAGATCGCCGCCTCCCACGCCGGTGGCCGCCAGCAGCAGACCGGGGCCGAGGACGGCAAACAGCTTGAGGGGAGCAGTGCGGGTGCGGCCGGAAGGCGGGGACATGCGGTTTCTTTGTTTTCCTGTTTGCCTGCCGGCCCCGTCCTGGCTTCGGCGATCAGGCCACGAAGTAACCCGTGAGCTGGTACCCGAACAGGATGAAGCCCGCCGCCATGATCAGCACGTTGGCCGCCCAGGCGCCGCGATTGAACGTACCGGTGCTGCGCCAGAGGTTGAAGGCGATGAGGATGAGCGCGAGCGCGACGAACTGGCCGAGTTCCACGCCGATATTGAACGCGATCATGTTGGGCACGAGGCCCTCGGGCGACAGGGAAAGATCCTGCAGCTTGGTGGAAAGACCGAAGCCGTGCGCGAGACCGAACAGCAGCACCGCTGCGCGTGTATCGATATGGATGCCCAAGCGTTCGAAACCGCCGAGGTTCTCGAATGCCTTGTAGACCACCGACAGGCCGATGATCGCATCGACGATATACGCATTGGCATGGACGCCGGCCAGCACGCCCACGAGCAGCGTCGTGCTGTGGCCGATCGCGAACAGGGTTACATAAAGCGCGACGTCCTTGAGGCGGTAGAGGAAGAAGATCACGCCCGCGAGGAACAGCAGGTGGTCATAGCCCGTGACCATGTGCTTCGCGCCGAGGTACATGAGCGGGAGGAACGCCACACCCGAGATCCGCTCCAGATAGGCCGCATCGCCACTGGCCACGCCGTGTGACCAGGCCGGGAGCGCGAAGGCCAGCAAGACCAGCGCGGAAACCAGCCCGAGCGACCGCCATCGACCCCTGTGATTCATCTCTTTCCCTATCGGTTGCAGTCGGAGGTTGTGCCGCGAAGGCTGCGGGGCTGACAATACCATTTCCCCGGCACTCCCCGAATACCCAAGTCCAGCAGGTCCGACCGATGTCAGAACCCCTCTCCCCCTTCGAAACGGCGCCGCCCACCTCGGTTCGTCTCGTCAAAAGCATCGTCGCGGCGATCGTCGGCGCGGCCGTGGTACTCGTCACCCTCGTGCTCCCCGCGGAATACAACATCGATCCCACCGGGATCGGCGGCGCGCTCGGACTCACCGCCCTGAACGAGCCTGCCCGAACGCTGGAGGTCAAGGACGTCATCGGCGGCAATGCCACCTACAAGCAGGTCGAGATTCCGGATTTCGGGCAGCCCGTGCCGCTGCCCAATCCGGCCGTGTTCCAGGGCCACCCGGAAGCCGCCAGAACGGAAACGCTGACGATCACCCTCGAAGCGGGTGGCGAGACAGAGGTCAAGACGGTTCTCCGTGAAGCCCAGGTGATCCTGTACTCCTGGAAAGTGGACCGTGGCCAGGTGTATGTGGACTTCCACGGGCACGAGCCCGACGCCGGCCAGGACTACTGGGTGCGCTACGAGGAACAGCAGGAAGGCACCGGCGGCAATGGCTCGCTCGTCGCCCCCTTTGCTGGCGAGCACGGCTGGTTCTGGCAGAACTACAACGAGTTCCCGGTCGTGATCACGCTGACCTTCAGCGGCTACTACGATCGCTTCATCGACTACGGCAAGCTCAAGTAGGCGGGGCCAAAGTCGAGCCGAGGGAACCTCTGATTTACCTGCATGTGCCAGGCGAACAGCGATGCAACTGATTGAAAGACCATGATCGAAAATGCGTCGACAGTTTCAGATGGCAGTATTTCAGAGGTTCCCTAGAAGTCGCTGAAGTACGACCGGACCGCGGCGAGACAGAACGGCGGGACGAGCTGGCTGTGATAGGCATCCAGCACGGCCTGCGCTCCGCCATCGCTGGCACCGCCCACGACGGCGACGGCCTTGATCAGGTCCTTCGCCACGGCGAAGCCGTCTTTCAGGTCCGAGAAGCGTTCGCCACTGACGCCCGCTGCATCCAGGTCCAGCACGGTGACCGGGCCGGTTGCACCGGCCATCGCCCAGTATCCGTGCATGAGCTGGGTGTTGGTGTAGAACACCGTGGGATCTTCCGCGCCACCGCACAGCAGGACGGGTGCAGCAGGCGACCAGTTGCGCAGGTCATTCGCTTTCAGTGCCTGTCGCAACGGATGTGCCGGTGCCGCCGCAGGAATGCCTGTGGTCGTGGTCGGGAGGCCGCCATCCGGATTCGCCTGCATGTCCTGCAGGTACGAGAGGCGAAAGCCGTTGACGAGCAGTGGATTCAATCCGAAACCCAGCGCGAAGACCGGAGCGAGCTCGCCCGGTGTGGTAGCCGGAGTCACCGCGGCATATTCAGACGCAGGCGGCGTGCTGCTGAACAGTTCGTACTGTGGCAGCCGCCCTTCTGCGTACAACGTGCCGCGCGAGCTGGTGCTCGGCAACAGCGTGTCGATGCCACTGGCATAGGTCGCACCATAAACGTCTGCCGTGTTCGCGTAGAGGTTTCCATAAGTGCGCTGGTAGCTCGTGATGAGCAACGTCAGCACGATGGGGGCGCTGTCGTTGACACTGCCATTGAAGATCTGGTCGCCGAATGCAGCGAGCGCGTACGGGCCGGACATCGGTGCAGAGGCCGTGACGGCAATGCCTGCAGACTGCATCGCCCGATGGGTGGCGAGGGCGACATAGCCGCCCTGCGAGTAGCCCGTGATGAGCAGCTTCCCGTTGTCCGTGACGGCCGGAACCGCGGACGGCAGGATGCCGCGTGCCGCAGCGAGCGCATCGATCATGTCCGCGGACTGCTGGTTCGCGTTGAGATACGGGTGGTAGCTCGAGGTGGAAACGTCATAGCCCGCGTAGTTGGGAGCCACCACGATGTAGCCCTGCGAGGCGAACATCAACGCGACCGCGAGCCCTTCCGTGTTGTTGGAGTCGTCGACATTCCCGATGTTGTAGGCCCGATCCGTGGTCGTGCCATGGGCATACAGGACGATGGGACGACTGCCCTGGCACGCGGCGTCGCTTCCGGTCGGGACCATCAAGGCGGCGGACGCCGTGGTCGCTTCGCCGGTTCCACCCAGCGTGTGGTAGTTCAGGCCGTATACATCAATGCCGCAGGTGGGCGAGCCGGCCAGTTCAATGAGGGCTTCTCCATTGATGGCAAGCCCCGCCCTCGCGAGCAGTTCGTTGGCCGATACACTGGCCGTTTTCTGGGGGGTCGAAGTCACCAGCTGGCCGCGGGCGGGCGGCTGTACGGTGCCGGTACCGGGCACAGGCTCGTCGTCGTCGCTGCTGCCGCAGCCGGCCAGCACCAGCACCCCCACCGCGGCCGTCAACCGACCGACCTGCCCCGCCCGTACCCGTATCCCGAACATTGAGTTGCCCTCCGCTCTGGTTGGGGAACCATGCCGGGCCTGTCCCCGTCGAAGCTGTCGGGAAATGCCTGGGGGGAGGGAAGCAACCCTCCCGTTCGTTTATCGGACACGGCTGACAGGAGAGCCTCCGGGCGCTTGACTGGGTGCTGCAAAAGGTTTTGCATCACCCTGTTAACTGGCCGGGGCTGTTCTGCTATGGTCCGCGCTGTTTTTGAGATCGCGCTACGGGACCCAGCCGGGCCCGCCCGCGACGTTTTCGGGGGTCTTTAACAGATGAATACGCAATCCGTAGTCCGTATCGGCGTACCGCTCGTCCTCATGGCCATTACCGCTGCCTGCAGCCAGGAAGCCGCTGCACCGCCAGCGCCCACGGCGGCCGGCCCGACCGGTCTCGCCTGGACTCCCCAGGGGGACAATTGGGCCGCCGACAAGGCCACGCTGCAGGCACTTGGCGAGCAGTTCGAATCATCCGAAGCCATGTACGAGAAACTGAAGGCGGATGCCGGCGGCGGCAAGCCGCTCACGTGGGAACAGATGGCCCTGCCGGCCTACGACTGGTCCGGCATCTACACCCGCACCAAGGGCGGCCTGCATTTCGACCCGGACCTGCCGGGCAACGTCGGGCCGGATTCCGCCAAGCTGACCCCGGCCGGCCAGGCGGTGGTCGATGCCAAGCGCCAGCAGATCGAGTCGACCGGTGGCGAATACGATCCCCTCAGCGACTGCCGCCCGCCCGGCACGCCACGGTGGTTCACCGAGCCGTTCCTGCACGAGTTCATCGTGACCCCGGCCCAGACCTGGCTCATCAATGAGATGGTCAACGACGTCCGCCGCGTCTATACCGATGGCCGTCCGCACACGGCGGATGAGGATGCCTATCCCTCCTGGAACGGCGACACCATCGGCTTCTGGGATGGCGACACGCTGGTCACGCACACCAAGCACCTGTTCGAGGGCCAGTACCAGCGCGGCGTGCAGCCGAACTATTCCGACCAGACGACGGTGGTGGAGCGGTGGCACAAGGTCGATCCGAAGACGCTGCAGGCCGACGTCTGGGTCTTCGATCCGGTGAACCTCGCCAAGCCGTGGTACACGCGTCAGAGCTGGACCCAGCTGACCAACGACGATAAGCAGCTCCGTATCCGATACTGGGACTGCCGCGAGAATCCGAACAACTCGATCATCACGACAGAGACGGGCACGAGCCAGTTTCCGGATTTCGATTTCGTGCCCAACGACGCCGACGCGAGCACGGACGAGGCCGTCAAGAAGGCGCAGGAAGCCAGAGGAGGAGTGCGATGAGGCGGTTTCATCTGAAG
>JANNNQ010000255.1:0-13321 GCA_031398625.1 Pseudomonadota bacterium | reverse complement strand
CCGATCGGCAGGCCATCGAGCACGTGCTCGATGGCGATGCGGAACTGCGCGGAGTGGAAGCCGCCATTGCCGCAGCCGCAGCCCGTGATGACGGCATCAAGGTGGCCGACCTGCACGGGCGCTATGCAGCCATCGGCGGCTACGACGCGCGCAGTCGTGCCGGTCGCCTGCTCCACGGCCTGGGTTTTTCGCCGGCAGACGAGACACGCCCGGTAACGGAGTTCTCCGGTGGCTGGCGGGTCCGCCTGAACCTCGCGCAGGCACTCATGTGCCGCTGCGACCTGATGCTCCTCGACGAACCGACGAACCACCTCGATCTCGATGCGATCGTGTGGCTGGAGCACTGGCTGCAGGAGTTTCCGGGCACGCTGCTGCTCATCTCGCACGACCGCGAGTTCCTCGATCGCATCGTCACGCGGATCGTCAACATCGAGCAGGGTGCTGCGCGTCTCTACACCGGCAACTACTCGGATTTCGAGACGCAGCGCGTGGAGCTGCTCAGCCAGCAGCAGTCGCTGTTCGAACGGCAACAGCGCGAGATCGCCCACATGATGTCGTTCGTGGAGCGGTTCCGCGCCAAGGCCAGCAAGGCGACACAGGCGCAGAGCCGCCTCAAGGCCCTCGAGCGGATGCAGCGGATCGCGCCGGCCCATGTCGAATCCCCGTTCGAGTTCTCGCTGCGCGCGCCGGCCAAACTGCCCCGTCCGCTGCTCGCGATCGACGGCCAGTCCGTGGGTTACTCCGGGCAACCGATCCTGGCGAACGTGACGCTGACCCTGTCACCGGGCGACCGGGTGGCGCTGCTAGGCCGCAACGGCGCAGGAAAATCAACGCTCATGAAAATGCTGGCGGGTGAGCTGGTCGCAACCACTGGCAAACGCACCGAAGCCCGCGACCTCGCCATCGGCTACTTCGCGCAGCACCAGATGGAACAGCTGCAACCGGAAGCATCGCCGCTGGACCACCTGCGCGACCTGTCGCTGGCGCGAAACGATCGGGCGACGGAACAGGAGCTGCGCAACTTCCTCGCCGGCTTCGGTTTCCAGGGCGACCGCGTCTTCGAACCGGTGGCGCCGTTCTCCGGGGGTGAGAAAGCCCGCCTCGTCCTGGCGCTGGTCAGTTACCAGCGTCCGAACCTGCTACTGCTCGATGAGCCGACGAACCACCTCGACCTCGAGATGCGCCAGGCCCTGACCGTGGCGCTGCAGGATTACGAGGGAGCAGTGGTCGTGGTGTCGCACGATCGCCACCTGCTGCGCACCGTAGCCGACGAGTTGTACCTGGTCGGCAATGGCCGGGCGCGGATCTTCGAGGGCGATCTCGACGATTACGCGCAGCTCATCTCGATGCCCGCAGAGCCCCCTTCCACGCCGGCTGCAAAACCGTCGGGTGCGGAAGCGAGGAAGCAGCGCAAACGCGATGATGCGGAGCGCAGGCAGCGCCTGGGCGGATTCAAGGCGGAAGCCGCGCGACTGGAGCAGCAGCTCGCCCGGCTCAACGACCAGCGTCAGGCGACGGAAACCGGACTGGCGGATCCCGGCATCTATGCGGCGGCGAACAAGCCACGGCTGCAGGCACTGCTGGCCACGCAGCGGCAACTCGCGAAGGAGATTGGCGCGGCCGAAGCAGCATGGCTCGCCGCCGCCGAGCAATACGAAGCGGCGGCGCTGGCAGAAGCACCGGGAAGTGACGCCACGGCATGAAGCCCAGGTCTTCCAGCTTGCGGCGCAACCTCCTTGCGGGCGTCGCCGTGCTGTGGCTTGCAACCGGCCTCTGGCAGGTGAGCAAGCCCTTGGCCCCCGGCACCTTCACCGACTCGGGTGACCTGCCTGCCGCAGCAGGCAGCATCGGGTTCCTGCACGACCTGACCTACCAGACAGCGGCCGGCGAACGCGTCCGCGAACAGGAAATCTTCGACGCCGTGTTCGCCATCGTGGATGCCGCCGAGACGCTCGCCGTACTCGATTTCTTCCTGTTCAACGACCAGGCCGGCAATGCGGGCGCGAGCTTCCGCCCCTTGAGCCGCGAGCTGGCCACTCGCCTAGTCGCGGTGAAACGCCTGCGCCCCGGACTAAAGATCATCGTGATCACCGATCCCATCAACGACGTGTATGGCGGTGCCCCGTCACCCCTCCTGCAGGAACTCATCGCCGGTGGAATCACGGTGGTGCGGACGGATCTCGTGCCCCTGCGCGATTCCAACCCCGGCTATTCCGCATTCTGGAGAATGTTCATCCAGTGGTGGGGCAACTCGCCTGCCTTGAGCTGGCTGCCGAATCCCTTTGCCGAGGGGCCCGCGAAGATCTCGCTGCGCAGCTGGCTCGCCCTGCTGAACTTCAAGGCGAACCATCGCAAGCTGATCGTGGCGGATCGGGCGGACGGCACCTGGACCGGGCTCGTCACGTCGGCGAATCCCCACGATGCCAGCAGCAGTCATGGCAATGTAGGCTTGCGTTTTTCGGGCCCGCTCGCCGCCCACGTGGTCAGGAGCGAACTGGACGTCGCGCGCTTCTCGGGCTGGGAAGGAGTGGCCACGGTGCCCGCGATCCCGGAGGCCGGCGAGCACGACAGCCGCGTCGCTTTCCTGACCGAGGAGGCCATCCGCATCCGGCTGCTCAACGCCATCGACGCCACGCGCGCGGGCGATGCAATCGACCTCGCCATGTTCTACCTCTCCGACCGGAAGATCATCGGAGCATTGCTGGCTGCCGCCGAACGGGATGTGCGGGTGCGCCTGATCCTCGATCCGAACAAGGACGCCTTCGGCATCAGGAAGGATGGCGTACCGAACCGGCCGGTGGCACGCGAACTCGTGGCAGCGAGCGATGGCCGGATTGCCGTACGCTGGTACCAGACGCAGGGCGAACAGTTCCATACCAAGCTCGTGATCGTGGCGCGGGCCGGGCGTGTCGTGGCGTCACTGGGTTCTGCCAATCTCACGCGCCGCAACCTCGGCAACTACAACCTTGAAGCGAATGTGCAGCTCGACGTCGCACGCACTGCACCGCTCGCTGCCGAGCTGCTCGCCTACTTCGAACGCCTGTGGGGCAACGAAGGCGGCAACCTGCATACCGTTGATTTCGATGCCTACCGTGACGACTCGCGCGTCCGCTACTGGCGCTACCGGCTCATGGAGGCGACCGGACTCTCCACCTTCTGAGGGGGCGCAGCTGCACTCGCTGAACGGCCGCCAGCGATTGTCAAGTTTTCCGGCAGTGCCGCAATCGTGTGCGGCTGCACACACTTCCGGGTTTTCGCCGCAGGCAGGGAGACAGCCTCGCCTAAGATAGAGCCTCTCCAGGGTCACCCTCCACTTCCGCTTTTTCATGCGCCAGCACGAACCGCACACGGGCCAGGACGATCCGGATCGCACCGACGAGCTGCCGCAACTCGACCCGGTCGCGTATGAGGCGCAATTCAAGGCGCTGGAAGGGAAAAGCCTCGACAGCACCGACACCTGGCTCGTGCCCCAGCCGCTCGAACTGCATGCGGCGCGGATCACGCAGCTGGAAACGGAACTGAATGACCGCGAAGTCGAACTCCATGCGCTGCGTGGCGATCTCGAAGTCACCGTCTTCACCAAGTCCCGGCTCGATGGCGAACTGAGCGGGATCCTCGACAAGATTGCCCATCTCGAGGCCCGCCTCGAAGACGCAGGCCACGCCAACCTCGCCCTCGAGGCCAGGAGCAGGGCACTGGAAGCGGAGCGGACTGTCCTCGAGCTCCGCTCGCAGCGGCTGGAAGCGGACATTGCATCGCTGACGGACGAGCGGCTGGCGCGCAGCGCAAGGCTTGAAGAAGTCGAAGAGACACTGGCCGCGGAGCGCGCAGAATCACAGCGCCGGCTTGCCGAGCTCGAAGCCCGGGTCCTGCTTGAAACCGGCGACGCGAGTTTGGCGCGTACGGATGCGGCCGGTCTCCAGCAGGAACTCGAAGCGGCCAGGACCGAGCTGGCTGCGACTGCAGCCGCAGCCACGGCGCTGCAAGGCCAGCTCTCGGAACAGACAGGCGCGGCAACCGATATCGCGCATCGCTTTGCGCAGCAGTATGCGCTCGGCAATGAACTCAAGGCCGCGCTCGACATCACGCATGCTGCCATCGGGCGGCTGGAACAGGTGCTGGCCCTGCGCGAGAACCGCATCGAGGTGCTGGAGGACGAAGCCGAGCTGGCCGCGGAGCAGATTGCGAGCCTCGGGAAGGAACTGGCCGCGCGCGACCGCTCCATCACGGAACTGGGCACCGAGGTCGCCGCGCGCGACCGGCGCACCGCCGAACTGAACGATCGCCTCGCTGCGCAGGCAGCCGCCATTGCAGCCCTCGAAGCCGAAAAACTCACCCTGCAGGCGAGCCTCGCGGCGGATCGCGAACTGCTGGAGCGAGACAGTGCCGAGCTGTCGGCACGCAGCTCGGCTCTCTCCCAGCTCGAACAGGCCCTGGCACGTGAACAGGCGACGGCGTTGCAACTGCGCAAGGATCTCGAACTGCGCACCCTGGCCCTCGAGGAAAGCGGCCGCAGCGTCCGGCAGAAGGACGATGCCCTCGCGGAAGCGGGGCGCACTCGCGAACAGCTGGCTGCCGAGGCGACGGAACTGGGCCGCGAGCTCAACCGCCTGCGGGAGGAGCTCAAGGCCTGCACGATCACGATCGATGCCAATTCCGTCGAGATCGCCTTCAAGGACAAGGCGCTCGCCGCGGCAGCCCTCGAATACGACCAGCTGCTGAAGCGGGATACCGAGCTGAAGGGCCGCTTTGAGGAGCTCGAACGCGACCATGCCGCTGGCACCGATGCCGCTACCCGGCAGGCGATCGTGATCAAGGAGTTGCAGGAGCGGCTCGTGGAGTTCGAGAACCGCACCGTCCTGCAGGCCGACACGCTGGCCGAGCGGGCGGCGACGGTTACCACCCTGGAGACCGAACTCGCCGGCCTGCGCACCCAGGTGAATGCACTGACGGCCGACCTCGGCGAAGCCCGTGCCAAGACCCAGTCACTGTCGGCCGACCTGCATGCCCGCGAGGCGGCGGTCATCACGCTGCGGTCGGAACTCGCGGCCCATGTGGAGGCACTCGGGGCCATCCGCCGCGACATCAACCGGATCGAGAATGGCCGGCCGGCCGAAACGCCACCCGCGCCCATGCGCTACCTCATCGCGGTGGACAGCGCAGACGTCGTCCACGTGCTCAATCGCAAGATCATGAATATCGGCCGGACCGCGGAAAGCGACCTGCAGATCCGCGCCAGCCACATCAGCCGGCACCATGCCCGGCTGCTGGTCGGACCCACTGCAGTCATCCTCGAAGACCTCGGGAGCACCAACGGCTGCTACGTGAACGGTCGCCGGATAAGGAAGCAGCTCCTCCAGAACGAGGACATCCTGATGATCGGCAAGACCCGGTTCCGGTTCACCGCGCGCGCCGCTGCCGAGAATCCCGCCCACTGACCGCCATTGACCTTGCGGGCGGCCCGGCCCGGCCGGCGCGCAGACAAAATTTGACAAGAAAACCCGGGCGCTTGGCGAGGCGCTCGTTTAGAATCGGCCGCACGCCGTTAGGCGCTGATTACTATCAAGAATTGACTGAATCGGGATTTCGAGGGGCTGCACATGAAAACACTTGGACGCATCGTTGCAACCTGCGGGTTGGGAGTTCTCCTGGCGGGGCCGGCTCTGGCCGAAATCGACCTCTCGGGCGTGTGGGCCGAACGGCGCCACGAGGATTTCCCGGAACGCGGCGAAGGTCCGGACATGGTCGAGTACGAGGGCCTGCCGATCAGCGATGCCGGCCGGCAGCGCGCCCTGGCCTGGGACCCGTCGATCCTGACGCTGGAGGAGTATCAGTGCCGCCCCCACCCGTCGGACTACTACACCCGGTTTTCCCCGTTCCGCGCCACGAAGAACGTGGACTCGACAACCCAGCAGGTCACCTCCTGGCACATCCGCAAGGTCTGGCAGGCTGCTGAACGGACGATCTGGATGGATGGCCGCGAGCGCCCGCCCGCCTACGCCGCGCACACTTGGCAGGGCTTTTCCCTTGGCCAGTGGGAGGGCGACGTCCTGACGGTGCACACCACGCATCTCAAGCAGGCGTACATCCGCCGCAACGGCGTGGCGCGCAGCGACCGGGCCGAAACGCGCGAACACTACCAGCGCCATGGCGACATCCTGACCGTCGTGGTGGTGATCAATGATCCCGCCAACCTCACCGAATCGATGATCCGCAGCTCGGACTACGTGATCAACCCGCAGGGTGCGATCACCCCGTATCCGTGCGACCCGGTCGTCGAGATCGTCGGCCAGGACGCCGGCAAGGTGCCGCATTACCTGCCAGGCCAGCACCCGTTCCTGACGGAATACGCCGACCGGCACAAGCTGCCGATCGAGGCGGTCATGGGCGGCGCGAACACCATGTACCCGGAATTCATTGAAAAAGTGCGTTCACTGCGCTCGGCCGGGCTGACCAGCCCGAACTGAGTGCCGGAAGGGGGTCAGCGGGCGTTGTGCTTTTCGCCCGCTGGTCCGTCTTAGCTACAGGATAAAGACGCTACAAGGGGGTTCCATGGCCATTCTTCCCGCATTGCGCCGCTCGATTCTCGCCGGCAGCCTGGGGCTGCTGTGCTGGTCGGGCGCAGCCCGGGCCGAGATCGACCTCTCCGGGGTCTGGGTTGGCCGGGTGCACGAGGACTTCCTCGAGCGCGGCACCGGCCCGGACATGGTCGAGTACGAAGGCCTGCCCATCAACGAATCGGGCCGGCAGCGCGCGCTGTCGTGGGACCCGTCGCTGCTCGCGCTTGAGGAATACCAGTGCCGGCCGCACCCGTCGGACTACTACACCCGCTTCGCCAACTTCCGCTTCTCGAAGGAAGTGGACTCGACGACCCAGCAGACCACCGCCTGGCACATGCGCAAGGTCTGGCAGGCCGCCGAGCGGTCGATCTGGATGGATGACCGCGCCCGGCCGCCCGAGTTTGCCGCGCATTCCTGGCAGGGCTTCTCGCTCGGCAAGTGGGAGGGCGACGTCCTGTCGGTCCACACGACGCACCTCAAGCAGGCGTACATCCGCCGCAATGGCGTGTCCCGCAGCGATCGGGCCCAGACGCGGGAACACTACATCCGCCACGGCAACTACATCACGGTGATCGTGGTGATCCAGGATCCGGCCAACCTGACGGAATCGATGATCCGCAGCTCCGACTACGAGCTGAATCCCCAGGCCAACATCGCCCCGTATCCCTGCGATCCGGTGGTGGAGATCGTCGGCATGAGCAAGGGCGCGGTACCCGCCTACCTGCCGGGCAAGCACCCTTACCTGACCGAGTACGCGGAAAAGCACAAGCTGCCGCTGGAAGCGGTGCTGGGCGGCGCCGTGACCATGTACCCCGAGTACATGGAAAAGGTGAAGGCGCTGCGCGCGGGC
This sequence comes from Pseudomonadota bacterium, assembly GCA_031398625.1. Lineage (GTDB taxonomy): Bacteria > Pseudomonadota > Gammaproteobacteria > Steroidobacterales > Steroidobacteraceae > CAIUGU01. The sequence goes on along the minus strand of JANNNQ010000255.1, from coordinate 5,911 downwards.
CAGAGGACGACTTCGGTACGCGAATAGGCAGGACGACTTGCGCTTTCTGAAGGGGCCCCGCAAGGGGCCTTTTCTTTTGGGAGCATCCGCTTGGCATGGTGCTCACGCAGCGTCACTGGCCGCAAAAGTCTGTCAGTACAGCAGGAACTCCTGCCGCTCGCCACGCCACGATTCTTCGTCGGGCCGGGCTTGCGCATCGAGATCTGCCGGCGTTGCGTTGCCGTCATCGACCCATTCGCGGAGCAGGGGGCTGCCGTTGATGACGTCGATCGCGAGCTTGCCATGCTCGTACTCGTACGCGAAGTCGCGCCAGAGCGGGTAGTCGGGTCGTAGCCGCCGCAACGCCTTGAAGGCCAGCGCCTGCAGACGCCACGGCCGAAATGCGGAATGGTTGTACGACTCGTCCTCGACGTGGATCTGGAGGCCTGCACACAGTTTGCCGGCATGCTTGTAGAACGTCGGCTCGAACCAGCATTCGCGCAAGCGGCAGCCTTGCAGCCATTGCGGCGCCAGGCTGCGCATTTCCGCCAGCAGCGCCTGGGGCTCAAGATCGGGCGCGCCGAAGAGTTCGAGCGGCCGTGTGGTACCGCGCCCCTCGGACAACGTCGTGCCTTCCAGCATCACCGTGCCCGCATACGCGCGAGCCATCCAGGGATTGGGCGCATTGGGACTCGGATTGACCCAGGTGCGAGACCCCAGCGGCCAGCCGTACCCAGGTCCTGCTTCCGGCTGCCAGCCCTGCATCGTGATGACGCGGTAATCGACATCGAGTTGCAGCGTCCTGATGAACCAGTGGCCGAGCTCACCCAGCGTCAGTCCATGGCGCATGGGCAAGGGCCCTGCGCCGACGAAGCTTTCCCAGCCCGCACGCAGACGCAGTCCTTCGATCGGCCTGCCCACCGGATTGGGGCGATCGAGTACCCAGACCGATTTGCCTTTGCGCTCAGCGCCTTCGAGCACGTAACGCAGCGTGGTGACGAACGTATAGATGCGGCAGCCCAGATCCTGCAGGTCGACGAGCAGTACATCAAAGGTGTCCAGCATGGCGTCGGTGGGCCGCCGGACTTCGCCATACAGGCTGAACACCGGAATGCCGCAGGCGGGATCGAAAAAATCCGGCGACTCGACCATGTTGTACTGCTTGTCGCCGCGCAGGCCGTGCTGCGGTCCGAACGCCGAGGCGAGGCTGATCCCGGGAAGCGCCCGCAACGCCTCGAGCGAATGCGTGAGGTCCTGCGTGACGGAAGCGGGATGACCGAGCAGCGCCACCCGCTTGCCCTTGAGGGGTTCGCGCAACGCAGGGTCTGACAGGAGTCGATCAATACCGGACAGCATCTCGTTTCCGGCTTTTCAGGCAGCGGGCGGCAAGGAGTAACGGAAGCCGGCCGCGTGGTGGAAGTCAGGGCGCTCGGCGGGATGCGCGAGGGACCAGTACGAGAGGCCACCCTGCATGTCCTCGACGACCACGGCGAGTCCGAACCTCAGGCCCTTCTCGCCCGGCGGCAGCGAGCGCGAGCCGATGACCGCATCGATTTCGATGCGTGCCTTGTCCGTGCGCAGCACGATGACCGGATCTGCGGCAACGGCAACCGGCTTCATGCCTTCGCGGTAGGCGGTGAACCCGTAGGCCGCCCATGCGCCCGAGGGCGCGAAATTGAATTCGGAGTAGCCGCCGGTGTCAGGCCCAGCGACAAAGGCCTCGCAGCAGGTGTGCTGCCAGAGCCCATCCACGCGCGTCGGCTGCTGGGTGGTCGGTAACCGTACCGCGGAGGCATCGCCTTCGAGGAGGTAGTAGAAGCCGAGCATGCCACCGGCAAGCCAGCGCGCTTCCGCCTGCACCCGTGTGATGGCCGTGCTGCGCGAGACCGAATGGCAGACGAGGTCCCGCACGTCAGCGGGTACCGCCGCTGTCGGCAGCCAGGACAGTGGCCGTTTCGCGGCTCAAGGTCGTTGCCACCTGTCGCGCCGCTGCCTCGAACGCGGCCGCCACGGCGGCAAGCCGGTTCTCGGCGGCCACCACCGCAGCAGACGCGGGCACTACACCGACGAGACGTCGATCGGCAACGCGGATCACGTTGGCGACGACTGACACCCGGACCGTGGGTGCAGCGTCCGCCAGCGCGTACTCGGCCTGGAAATCCCGCAGCTCGAAGTCAACGATGTGCGTTGCCGCCGTCCCCGCGGGCGCCGGCGTCACGCTGCGAAACACGCCCTGATTCTGCATCGAGCCGACGACGAGGGATTGCATGACATGCGCTGCCGTGCTGCCCCACTGCGCACCCGCGTAGTACTCGAGGCGACGATCGGGATGCAGGACGGCGATCCGCTGCGAATCCAGGCCCGGAGCCGCAGAGGGCTCACCCACAACGACATCCAGCAGCGCGGCAGCGGGCGCGCCCTGTACCGGCGGCACGGGAGCGAGCACGTAGGTCTGTGCAGGCGGGGTCTCGCTGTCGAGGAACGAGCCGGTACACGCAGCCAATGGCAGCAAAGCCAGCAGTGCCGTCATCCGCGACAGGAGCGAAACGGGTTTCATCGCGCGATCTCCAGGCCGTCGGCAGGCGGTTCGTACAGCAGCTGCGACGGATTGTCCTTGAGGCTGCGTGACAGTTCGCGGAACTCGCGGGCCGCAGACCGGCCTTCGCGCAACAACTGCTCCACCTCGAACAGGCCCTGTTGCGTGAAGCGGTTGATGTTGCCCTGGCTGTCGTTCACGAAGCCATCGAGCCGGGTGGCCGTTGCCGCGAGCGTATCGGCGACTTCGGCGAAACGGGCCAGCGTGCGGCGGATTTCCGGCCGTGCTTCGTCCGCCGTGCCCCTCAAGGTGGCTGCAAGACGGTTGATCTCGCCCACCGTCGTGTGCAGTTCGTTGATGAGGTCGGCGACGCTGCGCGCGGTCTCGGGCAGATCGCGGGTCGCGACACGCAGGTTCTCGACCGTTTCGCCTATGGCCGCCACGTTCTGCTCGGAGAACAGCACCGCCACGCGATCGGTCAGCGCCGTGATCCTGCCGACGAGTTCGGGAAGGCTCGCCAGCAGCGCGTCGAAGTCGGAGGCCACCGCTTCAATGACCGGATACTGCTCACCCTGGGGCAGGGCGGCCGTGGCTTCGATCCCGGGATCCTCGCGCAGTTCGACATACAGGAGGCCCGTGACTCCCTGCAGGCGCAGGCTCGCCCGCGTCGCCCTCGAGATCGGCGCGGTGACATCCACTTCGATATCGACCTTCACGCGACCCGGACTCTCGCGATCAAGCGCGAGCCGCCGGACGCGCCCCACATCGACACCGAGATAGCGCACGGGACTGCCCTGGTTCAGGCCGCTGACGCTGCCGCCGAAATACACCTCGTACATCTGGAACTCGCGCCGGTCGCGGGCATCCGAGTACCACAGGACAAAGGCGACGCCGAGTGCCAGCACCAGCACCACGAAAGCCCCTACGGCAACGTAATTCGCGTCTCTCTCCATAGTGAAGCTCCAGCGCGCCTACCTGTGCGAAGCAGTCAGCGCTGCCACTGATCGAAAGACCCTGCACGGACAGGGAGCATGCGTGTGCAGATGGCAGTAGTTTCGGACTCGCATAGGGTCTTTATCGTTCCGGTGGAGTGGCTTGCGCAGCGCGGGCGCGCGGGCCGTGGAAGTATTCCTGGACCCACGGGTGGGGATTCTGCACGATGCCGGGCAGCGTATCGACGACGATTTTCCTGTCAACCAGCACCGCGACCCGGTCGCAGGTGGCGAAGATGGTATCGAGGTCGTGCGTGACCATGACGATGGTGAGCTTGAGGCTCTTGCGCAGGTAGATCACCAGATCGTCGAAGGCAGCCGCCGAGATGGGGTCGAGGCCGGCCGTCGGCTCATCCAGGAACAACAGGGTCGGATCGAGCGCCAGTGCGCGGGCCAGCGCGGCCCGCTTGATCATGCCGCCGGAGAGTTGCGACGGGAGCTTGGCAGCCGCCTCCGGAGGCAGCCCGACCATGCGGATCCGCAACATCGCGAGCTGGTCGAGCACGTCCGTCGACAGGTCGAAGTACTCGCGCAGCGGCAGCTGGATGTTCTCCGCCACGGTCAGCGCCGTAAACAGCGCCCCGTGCTGGAACGTCACCCCGTAACGACGCTTCACCGCCCGCAACTCGGCATGCGAGAGGCAGGTGATCTCCCTGCCCTCGATCAGGATTTCACCCGAGGTCGGGCGTCGCAACCCGAGGATGCTGTGGATCAGCACCGACTTGCCGCTGCCCGACCCGCCCACGATGCCGAGCACTTCGCCGGGGAGCACGTCGAGGTCGAGGCCGTCGTGTACCGTCTGCCGCCCGAAGCGATTGACGAGGTTGCGCACCGAGATGACCGGTTCCGCTGCCATCAGAAATCGAGCTCGACGAAGACGACGGCGAAGATGGCATCCGCAAAGATCACGAGGAAGATGGACTGCACGACGGCCACGGTCGTGAGACGACCGAGTTCGCGCGACGAATCGCGGACCTGCATGCCGCGATAGGTCCCCGCGAGAGCGATCAGCACCGCGAACACCGGCGCCTTGACCAGCCCCGCCCAGAAAGTGGTCGGCGCGAGGATCTCCTGCATGCGTTGCAGGAACTGCTCGACCGAGATGTCCAGCAGCAGGTAGGACAGCAGGATGCCGCCGACCAGCCCCATCAGGTCCGCGACGATGGTGAGCAACGGCATGGCGATCACGAGCCCGATGAGCCGCGGCAGCACGAGGACTTCAAAGGGATTGACGCCCATCGACTTCAGGGCATCGACCTCGTCGTTGAGTTTCATGACCCCGATCTCGGCAGCAAACGCGCTCCCCGACCGGCCGGCAACGATGATGGCTGTCAGCAGCACGCCAAGTTCACGCAGCACCGCGACCGAGACGAGGTCGACGGTGAAGATGTCCGCGCCGAACTGCCGCAGCTGGTCCGCTCCCAGGTACGCCACGATCACGCTGATCAGGAACGCGATCAGCGCGACGATGGGAATGGCCTGGATACCGGTCTCGTGGACCTGGCGGACGATCGACGGCAGGCGCAGCCGCTTCGGCCGCGGCAAAGCCGCCAGGCCGGTCGCAACGATCTCGCCGAAATAGCCCAGTGCGCGCCGGGTGTCGGCCACGTGCTCCACCGACTCGCGGCCCACCCGCGCCACCATGCGGGCCAGGAACGGCAGGTCGCTACCCTGCGGGGGCGGCTGAGCAGGAGCATCGCGGGTGATCTCCTCGATGAAGGTCAGTGTCTCGGGAGGCGCCGGCCCGGGATCGATCCGGGCTCCCTGCCCTTTGAGGGCTTCGAGCTGCTGCACCAGGAGCCAGGCGGCAGGCAGATCCAGCCCCTTGAGGGAGGTGAAATCCAGCTTGATGTCGGCACCGAGGGAATCGCGTGCGCCGGCCAGCTCGTCAAGCGCCACTGCAACGGCAGCCATGTTTGCAATCTGCCAATCGCCCTGCACCTTGAGGGTGACCCCACCACCCGCCGTGTCCGTGGCGAGCAGATCCGACGCGAAGGGCTGGGCTGCAGTCATTGGCCAAAGAGTAGCAGACGGCAACCAAAAGCCTGCCGCCGTCATTGCAATCGCGTCAGGGGACCGTCTACCTTGGACTCAACGCTTCCTGTGAACTGCCAGTGACAGACCACCATGGTCTCCTCGACCCTCACCCAACTGCTGGTCCTCCTCGCTTTCTCGCTGCTGGTGGTGGCGGCGTTTCGGCGTCTCGACCTGCCACCGATCCTCGGCTACCTCGCCGTGGGCATGCTGCTGGGTCCCTACGCCCTCAACCTCGCGGCCAACGACGAAACCGCCCACGTGCTGGCGGAGTTCGGTGTCGTGTTCCTCGTCTTCACGCTGGGACTCGAGTTTTCCCTGCCGCGCATGATCGCCATGCGATGGGAAGTGCTGGGTCTGGGCGGGGCGC
>JANNNQ010000024.1:0-18473 GCA_031398625.1 Pseudomonadota bacterium | reverse complement strand
GGTTAATGATACTTTTTCTTGTGCTCACATTTTTTGTGAAGCTTCCGTATCACATTTGGAAATTGACACACAAATTCCTCGGACTCGCTTTTTTCTTTGCAGCATTACATGTGCTGTTTATTCCAAGTGATGTCACGTCAGTTGCGGTACTCAAATACTACATGTTCTTTTTGGTTGCGAGCGGGTTCGCTGCCATCATATACCGCACGGTATTGGGATTTTTTCTCGTTCCACAACTCGAATACATTATCGACGAAGTGCGTAACATCAATCCAACGATTGTTGAAATCGTGATGCATCCCAAGGATGAAAAAAAGCGTATCACATACACGCCTGGGCAATTTATTTTTATTGGATTCCCTGACACCCCCTCGCTCAGTGAGGTGCATCCGTTTTCGCTCTCCTCAGCGCCAGATGGTGCGCGCATATCAATCGGCGTGAAGGCACTAGGGGATTATACTACGCACCTCTCAGAGCTTAAGGCTGGCGATCGCAAGACCGATCCCAAGACCCTGCAGGCCGATGTCTGGGTGTTCGATCCAGTGAACCTGGCCGAGCCGTGGTACACGCGCCAGAGCTGGACGCAACTGACGAACGACGAGTACCTGCTGCGGATCCGGTACTGGGATTGCCGCGAGAACGAGAACAACGACATCGTCATCGAGAAGGACGGCACCAGCCAGTTTGACGAATTCACCTTCGGGAGATGACGCCCGGGCGACCCCGCCTGCTGCCGCAAGGCACGGCGGGACTTCAGTCGCCATTAAGTATTGAAGAGCCACAATTGCCGACAGAAACGGTTTTTTCGAGGAGCATTTTCATGCAGACAAAGAAGCTTATCGGCGCCATCGTCGCCACCCTGCTAGGCGCGGTGACGTTCCAGGCGGTCGCCCACCACTCGGGCGCCATGTTCGACGACAAGAAGGAAGTGACGCTCACCGGCACGGTCAAGGAGTTCCAGTACACGAACCCGCATTCGTGGCTGCTGGTGGACGTGAAGGGTGCCGACGGCAAGGTCACGACGTGGGGTTTCGAAGCCGAAGGCCCGAGCACGCTGCTGCGCGCCGGCATCCGCAAGAGCGACCTTGCGCCGGGCACGCCCATCACCATCTCGGGCCGGCCGATGCGCGATGGCCGTCCTGCCGCCCTGTGGACGAAGGCCACCCGTGACACCGACAAGAAAGAGTTCAACCCGGCAACGGGTTTCCGGGTGCAGTAAGCATCTCAAGCTTGAGCTTGATCGAACGGGGGAGCGGGCAACCGCTCCCCCGTTTCCTTTTCCAGGGGACAGATCTTTTTTCCAGCGGAAAACAGATCTGTCCCCTCTGAATGGTAGGCTCGATGGCAGCTCCGCTGCGGACCTGCACATGACCCTACGCTCCCACGCTTCCCGACTTGTCCTCGGCTTCGGGCTGCTGGCCCTGCTCACCGGCTGCAAAGGCTCGGTCTCTCCGCCAGCTGCCCCCGAAGCAGTCGCTGCACCTGCCGTCGTCGAAGCCCGGCCTGCCAGCAACCGGACTGCCGGTGCGATGGTTTCCGCGGCCAATCCGATGGCCGTCGATGCCGGCCTCGCGATCCTCGCCCAGGGGGGATCGGCAGTGGATGCCGCCATCGCGGTGCAAGCGGTGCTAGGCCTCGTCGAACCCCAGTCCTCCGGCATCGGCGGCGGCGCTTTCATGCTCCACTACGATGCCCGCACGGGAGACGTGGTTGCCTATGACGGCCGGGAAGTAGCACCGCAAGGTGCAACGCCAGGCATGTTCATGGGCCCGGACGGCAAACCGCTGGGATTCGGCACGGCCGTCCGGACGGGCCGCTCGATCGGGGTACCCGGCGCCGTCGCGATGCTGGAACTCGCCCACCGCGAACACGGCAAGCTCGCCTGGGGAGTGTCCTGGGCTCCTGCGATCGAACTGGCGACCGCAGGCTTTCCCGTCCCGCCGCGCATGGCGCAGATGATCCGTGCCGCACAGGGTTTTGGCGGGCTCGCACCCGACGCTGCGATGTATCTCGCGCCCGCGGGAACGCCGCTCGTCCAAGGGCAACAGATCACCAACAACGCGTACGCAGAGACGCTCCGGCACATCGCGGCTGAGGGTGCCCGCGCTTTTTATGAAGGCCCCCTCGCCGCCGCCATTGTGGCCGCCGCTGCACGAGAGCCGACGCCGGGGAGCTTGAGCCTCGCGGATCTCAAGGCATACCAGCCCACCCGACTCGAACCCGTGTGCCGCAGTTATCGCGTGTACCTCGTCTGCGGCATGCGTCCGCCTTCCTCCGGTGGCATCGCCGTGCTCTCGATCCTCGGCACGCTCGAAAACATCGACATGGCGGCGACCACTCCGCGCGAACCGCTCGGCTGGCACTACTTCATCGAAGCGCAACGTCTCGCCTACGCAGACCGCGACATGTACGTCGCCGATGACCGCTTCGTGCGCGTGCCCCTCGAAGGCCTGCTCGACGGGCCCTACCTGCGTTCGCGTGCTGCGCTGATCACGGCAGATCGCGCACTGGCCACCGTGACGGCGGGCACTCCGCCCGGAGCCGTTCGTCAAGGGTCCGACACCACGGGCGGCACGACAGGCACCAGCCACTTCGTCGTGGTCGACAATGCCGGCAACGTGGTCTCCATGACGACGACGGTCGAGTCGGTATTCGGTTCCCAGCGCATGGCTGGTGGCTTCTTCCTCAACAACCAGCTCACCGATTTCTCGTTCCGCCCGACCGACGACCAGGGCCAGCCGATCGCGAACGCCGTCGCGCCCGGCAAAAAGCCGCGTTCGTCGATGTCACCCACGATCGTGTTCGAGAACGGCGGGTTCCGTTTCGCAGTGGGCTCACCGGGCGGCAACGCCATCATCGGCTACGTGGCGAAAGCGATTGTTGGCACGCTCGACTGGCACCTGCCACCGCAGGCCGCCATCGACCTGCCGAACATCGTCGCCCGCGGCCCGATTGCCGTCGAGCAGGCACGTATGGACCCTGCCATCGTCACGCGACTCAAGGAGATGGGCCACACCTTCCGCGAAGGCAGTGGCGGCGAAGGCTCGGGCCTGCATGCCGTACTGCTGGATGAAACGGGCAAACTCGTCGGCGCAGCGGATTCAAGAAGGGATGGGGTTGCGAAGACGTTGGAGAGATGAGCGTTGCGACTTGGGCGCCAGCCTGAAGGCTTCGGACGTCTGGCCAAAGCCTCGTTCTACTGCCCCTGCCTCGCAGCCATGTACTTCCTGTGGCAGGTATCGCAAGTCTCGTAGAGGGTATTGCCCGCTTCACTGACCTTGTCGAGGTTCTTCTCGCCTGCAGCGGCCGCAGCGGCCGTCGCTGCATTGGCCATTTCCTTGGCGTAGTTCATCCAGTCAGACTGGTCGACCACTCGGGCGCCTGTCATCAGCAAGCCACCGGCTTCCGCAATCATCACCGCGTTGGCCTGGATCTTTTCCCACGTCGCATCGTCGGCAGGCGGTTCGTTCGCGACCCCCCATACGATGTCTGCCGCAGGGATCACAAGACCCAGCATCACCTGGCGGGCAGTGGCGACCGATTCGGGTGCGGAGGGTCCGGTTGCAACGGGAGGCGCGGCAGCTTGCTCCGTTGAAGGAGGCTTGGTGCATGCAGTCAGGATGAGTGCAACCGCGAAGGCTGCCACCGTGGAATGGAGAGCGGAACGCATAACGGCTCCTTGCGGTTCCTGAGTTGTTCTCGCGAGTCCCAGCCTGCTACTCCGGGCCCTGCAGCGAATGCACCCGCTGCTTTTGGATACGACGCAAGCGTCAGAACCTGCCCGCGAAGCCTTCACAGGGTGATGCAAAAGGCTATCCGTGCCTTTTGCATCTGGAGCCAACGAAAAGCGTGGTTTTCACTGGCTCCCGAAATCCAATGAGTTGGAACTCATTGGATTTCGCCGAGTCGTCCCTGACTCGGGTTATCAGGGTGCTGCAAAGGGTTTTGCATCACCCTGTTAAGCGCGCCTTACGCTGCTTCAAATAAAAAGGGCGTGGCCGGAACCACGCCCTCTGCTTCAGCCTGTAGCCTGTAGCCGCAGAACTTCAACGCATTTCTGCGATCAAGCCATCGAGCCCCCGCCCGACGTGCAGGTCGGCCCAGTGGTACTCCTTGCGGACCATCGCTTCGATATCGGGCCGGCCCTTGCCCTCGGCGAGCAGCTGCTTCACGCGGGTACGGAGCTGCACGGTGCTGTCGCGGAACTCCCGCAGGTTGCTCTTCTTGGCGAGCGGGCCATGTCCCGGAACGACCGTCTCGAAGTCGAGCAGCAGGACGCCATCGAGCGTGCTCGTCCAGGCACGGGCGCTGCCGCCGCCGGAGTAGTCGATCAGCTGTGGCACGTCATTGCCGAAGGTGTACATGTCACCCATCGCGACGGTGCGATGCTGCGGGAAATACGCGACGAGGTCGCCGTCGGTATGCGCCCGGCCGAAGTAGTACAGCTCGACCCGCTTGCCACCCAGCGTGATGTTGCCGCGACTCTCGATTGTCACCGCAGGCTGGCCGGGCTGGTTGGCCTCGACCATCTTCACGCGGGCATTCTCGGTCGCGATGACCTGCACGCCCATCGCCTGCAGCTTCGCGTTGCCGCCGGAATGATCGCCGTGATAGTGCGTGTTCACGACATAGCGTATCGGCTGGTTCGTGAGCTTGCGGACCTCGGCCACCATGTTGTCGACGTCGACTTCGAACTTGTCGTCGACCAGCACGACGCCCTGGTTCGTGATCAGGACGGTCACGTTGCCGGGCACGAACGCGTTGTGGATCACGTACAGGTCGTCGGCGATTTTCAGCGTCTCGAGCTTCGACGCAGGCGGTGCACCCGCAAACGCCGGGGCCACCAGGGCTGCTGCCCCGAGGACCATGGAACAGAACGCGCCAGCCATGCGGCCGGTCGGCTTGAATTGGATCGTCATCTGGAAACCCCCTCAAAAAACGGACGCGCCATGGTACACCCGGACACGGCCGGTTGAGCGGTCGAAGTTGCGGCGCCGAAGAAAAAAGGAGACGCTCAACCCCGTTTCCATGTGAGTCGCGTTCATTCAACAGGCCCTCAACCGAAGGGCCTGCCATTCCAAGGAGAATGCGATGAGTGCAACGGTCCACGCCTTCCCGGCTTTTGCCTACCTGAATTCGCCCCGTTCCTGGATCCTGGCAGCCATCTTGCTGCTGCATGCGGCGTTCCTCTGGTCCCTGAGTAACGGGCTGTCACGTTCGATCATCACGTTTGTTGAGCCCAGAACGGTGGTTGACTTCATTCCGGAGGAGATCGAACCCTTGCCGCCACCTCCGCCACCGAGGGAGTTCCGACCCCAAGTCCTGAATCCCGTCCCGCCCGGGAGCATTCCGATCCTTGGACCGGTCGGGGAAGACGCGATCACGGTACCAGAGGCGCGGCCGCAACCGATCCCGCAGCCGGTACCCGAAACTCGCCCTGCACCGGTCCTGGTCCAACCGCAGATCGATCCGGCCCGTCCGTTGAGTGAGCCCGCCTATCCGCCACAGGATGTCCGTATCGGCAATACCGGCACGGTGTTGCTGTCCGTACTCGTGCTACCGGATGGCCGGGTGGGTGAAGTACGCCTAGACCGGTCGAGCGGTCATTCCCGGCTCGATGCCTCTGCCTTGAGCGAGGCAAGGCAATGGCGATTCAAGCCCGGCACGCAGGATGGAACAGCCATTCCCATGTGGAAGCAGTTGCCCATCACGTTCCGGCTGCAGGACTGAAGCTCGAAGTCCGGGACCCCCACCGGCGTTCGCAATGGCGCCGGTGGTTGCGTGCGCTTGACGGCTGTTCTGGAAGTCGGCGAAATTCTCTGCAAGTATCCGGGCCTGGTACGCGGGTCCGAACGGCAGAACAACAACATGATTTCCAGCGAACAGACCCTGGCCGCATTGCGCATCGTGATCCTCGGGAACGCTTCTCCCAACGGGTCCTATGCGCGGGACTGCCTGGAAACGCTCGGGGTCGCCGCAGGGCACGCTGCCAGTCCCGCCGAACTGTTCGAGGCGCTGCGCACTTCGCAGTTGGACCTCGTGATCCTCGACGGGGACGATCCAGCCGCGCTGCAGACCGTGCAGACGCTCAAGGGCACCGCCGCTTCCATGCTGGTGCCGGTGCTGGCCGTGTGTACGACAGACGACCAGGCGCGGGCCGCCTTCACGGCCGGTGCCGACGAACAGATCACCCGTGCCGCCGGCCCGCGCAGCCTGCTCGCCCTGATCGAGGTGTTGCTGGAGCAGAGCGATGTCCGCCGGCAGGTGGCGGCTACCATGCTGGCTCGCGACCGACAGCTGCGAGTTCGCATCCGGTCCACCCTCTGCAGGTACCTGTCGCCCCCGCTGTCAGACCGCATCCTGGCGGAGATCGATGTCCAGGGCGGACCGGTGTCCCGCCACAACACCAGCACCCGCGCGGCCGTGATGTTTGCGGACATGCGCGGCTTCACATCGATGGCCGAGCGCCTCGCGCCGGCCGACACGCTGCAGGTGCTGAACGAATACTTCTCCCTGCTGACGGAGATCGCGTTTCGCCACGACGGCACGATCTTCAACATGTCCGGGGACTCGCTGATGATCGGCTACGGCGTGCCGGTGGAGAGCCGCGACAGCACGTCCCGCGCCATCGACACTGCGGCCGAAATGCTCCGCGGATTCCGCCATCTGGCGCAGGACTGGCAGGAGCGGCACGACATCCATGTCGGCCTCGGCATTGGCATCAACGATGGCGAAGTGCTGGCAGGCGACGTCGGCTCGCTGCAGTACATGAGCTACACGATGATCGGCGATACCGTGAATGTCGCGGCGCGCCTGGCGCAGCGCGCGCGGGCGGGCGAGATGCTGTTCTCGGGCTCGGTGAAGCGGTCGCTGGACGAGCGTGGCCACGACATCGGCGCGGTGCCACTGCCACCCCTGATGCTGCGGGGCCGCTCCACGCCGCTCGATATCTTCTGCGTGCCCCAGAGCGAAAGGCAGCTGGTCGACGGGTAGCAGCGCTACGGGCTACGGGCTACAGGCTACAGGCTACAGGCGAAGAGAATGCCGCTTGCCTCGGCGCTCATGCTGTTTTCGTCACGCGTGTGGCAAGCGCGATCATCGAAGCCAGGTCGGTCAGGTTCGCAGGCACCACCAGCGTGTTCCCCTGCTTGGCGATCTCCCCAAACTGCGTGATGTACTGCTCGGCGATGCGCAGCTGCATGGCTTCGTGACCGCCCGCGGTCTCCAGTGCCGTCGCCACGACCTTGAGGCCCTCGGCGGTGGCGTTGGCCACCGCGAGAATGGCGCTTGCCTCACCTTCCGCCTCGTTGATCTGCTGCTGGCGCTTCGCTTCGGACTCCTTGATGACCCGCTGCTTCTCGCCCTCGGCGTTGTTGATCTGCGCGTCACGGACGCCTTCCGATGTCAGCACGACTGCCCGTTTTTCCCGCTCTGCCCGCATCTGCTTTTCCATGGCGGACAGCACGTCACGCGGCGGGTTGATGTTCTTGATCTCGTAGCGCAGGACCTTGACGCCCCAGGGCTCGGACGCCTTGTCGAGTTCGCTGACCACATTGGCGTTGATGATGCCGCGGGCCTCGAACGTGCGGTCGAGGTCGATCTTGCCGATCTCGCTGCGCAGCGTGGTCTGGGCCAGCTGCTGGATGGCGAACAGGTAATTGGAAATGCCGTATGACGCCCGCTCCGGATCGAGTACCTGCAGGTACAGCACGCCATCGACGCCGACCTGCACATTGTCACGCGTGATGCAGACCTGCTCGGGAATGTCGGTCGCGAGCTCCTTGAGCGTGTGCTTGTACGCAATGCGTTCGACGAATGGCACGAGGATGTAGAAGCCGGCACGCAGCGTCCGGCTGTACTTGCCGAGGTTCTCGATGACGAAGGCATTCTGCTGCGGCACCACCACTGCGGTCTTTGCCAGCAGGATGACGACGGCGACCGCGATGGCAATCGCAACGACAACGGAAAATTCCATGGGGGTTCCCTATTCGGCGGCTTCGACTTTGAGGATCAGGCCGTCGGCATCGACGATCCGCACCCGGGTTCCAGGCTGGATGGCCGCGGGCCCCGCATTGAGGACCCGCCACGTCGTGCCGCGGTAGGGAGCACGGCCTTCCGCGCCGGCATCCAGGCCTTTGTCGAGCGTGAATGTCTGCCCGGCGAGGCTGTCGTCGAAGCCAGGAGGATTGCCCCGCAGCTTGCTGTACAGGCGACCGCGGAACCCGAACATGAAAATGAGCGCAAGGATCCCGAACAGGATCCATTGCACCCATTCGGGACCGCCCAACCCGAAGAGCGCCGCCAGGCCCACGACCACGGCAGCGAGCCCCAGGAAGACGAGGAAGAACTGGGCATCGATGAAGAGCAGCTCGGTCCCGAGCAGCGCGACGCCGACGATCATCCATCCCCACCAGGCCATCTGCGGTCTCCCGTCAGTTTGCTGCCACGGCGGTGGCGTCCTTTTCGAACTGTGCGTACGGAACCACTGTCCCGTGCAGCGGCACGATGCGCTCGATGCGCAGGTTGCGCGCCTTCACGTCCTCGAGGAACTTCGCTGCGAAGGACTGGGCGGCGCCGCCCGGCGTGTACACGTCGCCCTCGACAAGCAGGCGCTCCCGCGGGAAGTACGCCATCAGCATCGTCTCGGAGTGCGCGCCGGTCACCGGATAGAGCGTGACGGTCATGCTGCCGTCGGTGATCGTCATTTCGTCACCGACCGGCTCTATTTTGAGCGGCTGCGGATTCCTCGCGAGGTGGTCCTGGACGATGGTGTGCGGCCGCTCGGCAACCCGCTGGTAGAAGTCCGCGTTGTCCTGGTGCGTGACGATCGTGAGGCCTTCGGCGATCGCGGCGCGGATGCCACCGGAATGGTCGAAATGATGGTGGCTGTTGACCAGCTGCGTGAGCGGCTTGGATGGCAGCACCTCGCGCGCCTTGGCGATCACCGCCAGCGTGCGGGTTTCGTTCTGCGGCGCTTCGATCAGCAGCGCGTGGTCGGCAAACTCGACCAGCACGCTGTGATGCGACTGGCCGCCGAGGTACCAGACACCCTTCGCCAGTTCTTCCGCCGTGACGTTGGCCGGAGGTGGACCTGCCACTGCCGGGGCGGCAGCCGCGTCCGCAGGTGCAGCCAGATCGCCCGCGCCTTCGAACCCCTGGCTGGTCAGGCGGATCTCGGCCGTCGTGAAATCATCCGTTCGGGATGTCAGCCGGCCCGGCAACTGCAGACCACCCACATCCTGGTAGCCGTCGAACGCCGTCGTGATCACGACATCGCCCAGATTGACGTTGTACGTGCGGGTGACGACGCGGGAAGGCAATTTCGTGGCCGTATCGACGACCAGCGTGTACGCCTGGCCATCCGCAGCCGTGACGTCAAGCAGCGTCTCGCTGCCTTCGGTGCGCAGGTTGGTCCGGGCTGCGGCCGGATCGAGGGCGGCGCGGACTGCGATCAACGGGTGGTGGTACAACTCCGCCTTGCGGTCTCTGGCCGCCGCATCCGGAAGGCGCGCGATCGTGCCGTTGGGAGCCACGTTGTACCCGACACTGCCATCGAGACCCTGAACCTGGCGCTGCGCTGCCGGGCCCTGGAAGAACGTGAAATTCGGCGTGCGGGTCAGTTCCGTGCGGGCCTGGCCTTGTGCCAGATCGACGGAACGCTTGTACTCGGTGACCGCAAAGGTCTGGCTCGTGGCATCGGGACGCACATCCTGCCCCAGGTTGTACTGGGTGCCTTCGCCTTCCATGACCAGTGCCGTGACGGCCTGGACCTGCTCGACCCCACCCAGTGCCTGGGCGGACTCGTTGACGAGGGTGAGCTCGGGCGGCGTGTTGTCGCAGGCCGCGAGCGCTACCAATGCAAAAGCAGCGAATACGGTGGTTGTTTTCATCGGGATCCCCTGGACTGGTCGTCTGTTAGGCCCGGCCGGCACCGGGCCCCGGAGCATACCATCGCCCCCAGCGGGCTTACCGTTTGTGCAGGAAATGTAACCTCAGCGGATCTCGCGCCATTTCTCCGACAGCGAGGCGGCATCGACGGCGTCGGACTCGAGGTCCGGGATCCCGAAGCCCGCCATTTTCGACCAGAGGATGACTTCCGACGCGCTCGGGTCCTCGAGACCGGGAATGCCGCGGGCCTGGATGTCGAAGGCCGCATTGGCAGCCGACACCTGCCCCTGCGAGTAGGCCTTCAGGATGTCGAAGATGCGGGGATCGGGCGGTGAGATCTTGACTTGCATGCGGCCTCGCTCGGCAATCGCATGAGAGCGCAGCTCCACCCTCGCAGTCAACGCTTTACAGCAATGGCTCGGGCAGGAGGGCGAGCAGGTTGAGCTCGTAGGCGATCAATGCGGCATACCCCAGCAGGATGGCGTACAGCAGCACCTCGCCGGGAATGGCGCGCAACAGCCGCATGCGGCTGCAGACGACGAGCACGGCCAGCGAGAGGGTAGTCAGCGTGAGCTTGATGGCCGCAAACCAGCCGAGGCTGTGGGGCAGGAACAGCGCCATGAACGGATTCTCTTCGGTCGCGCCGTGCTGGATCAGCGCCACCGTCAGCGCGCCGTCAAGCGTGCAGAGCCCGAGGATGCCCAGTGCCAGGGCGAGCACGCGCGGCGAGTGCCAGTCGATGAAGGGATAGATGAGATCCGCAGCCCGCCGGCCGTTCAGGCGACGCGGCTTCGTGCTGCCGTACAGGTAGGCGTACATCGTCCGGTCACGCCTTTCCGTACCGTTACGCCGCTCGAGCATCGTCTCTGCCGGTCGAGGTTGTTGCATGTCTGCACTATGCCCGTCGGCTTCCCGGCAATGGGCGCAACTTAACTTTGCGTGACTTCGGGCTACAGGCTACAGGCTACAGGCTACAGGCTACAGGCTACAGGCTACAGGCTACAGGCTACAGGCTACAGGCTACAGGCTACAGGCTACAGGCTACAGGCGAAGAGAAGCGCAGTTGCGCTGCAAGTTCCATTGCTTCCTGCATCTGGCTGTGGCCTGAAGCCGGTAGCCTTTCCCTTTGATCAGAACCAGCTGTAATTAAAGCTGACACTGACCCGCTCGCCCGCACCGGGGTTGGATGCGACCTCGTGGCGGAGCCAGCTTTCGAACAGCACCACCTGCCCTGCTGCGACCGGCACGGTGACCCACAGGCGGTTAGCGGGCCGGGCATCAGCTTTACGCGGCGGTGCTGCCATGAAGCGGTCGAGCCGCGGATCCTCCACTTTCAGTCCTGCACTGCCTCGCGGCGTGCGCACGTAGTAGGTGCCGCTGATCGTGGCCAGCGGATGCAGGTGCAGGCTGTGCACCACGCCACGCGGCATGATGCTCACCCAGCAGTCCGTCATGGCGAGCTGCCTGCCTTCGAGATCGAAATCGAGCTGCTCCGCGAATTTCCTGACGTGCCGGTTGAGCTTGCGCTCCAGATACGCGAACGTCGGTGACAGCGTCTGCATGCGCGACTGCGAACCGTAGGAAGTGAACCCGCCGGGATAGTTCCTGGCCGACCAGCGCCGGCCCGCCTCGTCCTCCACCGCGAGGTGCTGGCATTCGCGCAGGAGCTTGCGATTGAGATCGGCGCTGCCCGCGGTCTCCAGCGCCTGTGTGTACAGCAGCGTGGGAAACAGGGCCTGGACGGGCATCAGGCACCCTGCCGGTCGGGGCGGATGACGGCCACGGTCAGGCGGCTGATGCAGACCAGCGCGCCGGTGGCCTCGGCCTCGATGCGGATGTCCCATACCTGGGTCATCCGGCCAATGTGGATGGGCCGTGCAGTCCCGACGACAAACCCGTCCATCGCTGCCTTGACGTGATTCGCGTTGATCTCCAGTCCGACGATGCGTCCGGCGTCGCGGTCGATCAACAGCGCGGCGGCGTAACTCCCCAGCGTTTCTGCCAGTGCGCAAGACGCGCCCCCATGCAGGAGACCGTAGGGCTGGTGCGTGCGGCCATCAACGGGCATGCGACCCTTCAGGAAATCCGCTCCCAGCTCTGTCAGCTCGATGCCGAGGTGGCTCGCGAGGTGGGGCTTCTCATTAAACGTGGCCTGGACTTCCTCAAGGGTATAGGGACGGGACCAGATCATCGGGGACTCCTTCAGGACACGGGCTGGCACCGCCGCATGGTAAAGGAAGCCATGCCGGTCCTGCCCACTGTCCTTGCGGCTATCTTTTCCGCTCTGTCACTTCACTCGTGACGCGGAACTCACCCTGCGGGGTATGGGTGACGTCGTATCGAAGGCCACTTTGCACCGTGAGCGTCAACGGCTCCTGGCCACCAGGCCAGTCGAACGCAAGCGTCGCGGGCCGGCACTGGCGATGCGTGGCAGTCGAACCCGGTGGCAAGGGCGATGCCTCGCCATCAATCGCATAGGTCACAGCCGCACCGCTGCCATTGCGGATGGAAAAGCTGACCTGGAGCGCGAGGGGTCGTCCAAACATCTGCACTGCGTAGTACTTGCCGCTCGTACGGCTGCGTGCAATGCCCACTCCGGTGTCGGTGACATCGGCAAACAGCAGGTTCTCGCGATGGCCCGGGGAATCCATCCAGCCTTCGAGCAATCCTTCAGACAGCTCCTCCGTCCTGAAACCCGTGGAGAGATACTGGTAGGCGAGGTTCTCGGCGACGATACACGGCGCGTAACCCGCCCGTTGCGCCCGCTCCGTGGGATCGACGTCCGCATCATGGCCATAGCGCTCGGTCTCGGCCATGAACGCTGCAAAAGCCTGCGCGGCCCGCGTCAGTTCCGGACTGCTCGCCAGTGCTTCCCATCCATGCCTGCGTCGCAGCCGGTTTGCCCCTTCGAACACCTGCGTTGTCACCACCTCGAGGTCAGGCGCCCGCTTCTCGCCGGCAACCAGCACGGCAACAGGTGGCGTCGTGCGCGGCGCGCGGTCTGCAGCATCGGCTGCGCCAATGCCCAGCATGAACAACAACGGTAGCGCTCCCTTGGGCATGGCCGGAGTCTACCGAGGAAAGCGGACTCCGGAAAACCCCGGGGAAGCTCTGATTTGCCCGAATGTGCCAGGCGAACAGCGATGCAACTGATCGAAAGAGCATGGTTGAAAATGGGTCGACAGTTCCAGATGGCAGTATTCCAGAGGTTCCCAGGCTGCATTTCTCCGCAGTAGCGACAGATTTTCCGCTTCGATCTCCCAGCATGGCGCGTCATCCTCGGTGGACGATGGACAAATTGACGCCTCCCGCAGTCTCACGTAATTTACGTGAACCAAACGGAGAACACGTCATGGCGGTCAAGCAGAGCATCACTGTCGCAATAGAGCCCGGGTTACTGAAAAAGGCCCGCGCAGTCGCTGTCCGGCGCGGCCGCAGCGTCAGCGCGCTGCTCGCCGATGAACTGCGCGAGCTCGTTGCAGACGATCGCGCCTACGTAGCAGCGCACCGGAATGCCGTGTCAATGCTCAAGACCGGCTTCGCGCTCGAGGGAGCCAGAATGCAGGACCGGACCGAAGCCCATGCCACACGTCGTATTCGTTGATACCAACATCCTGATATATGCGCATGATCGCGACGCGGGACAAAAGCGCGAGCGGGCAACGCAGGCACTCAAGCCACTTTGGGAGGAACGGACTGGCCGACTCTCTGCCCAGGTGCTGCAGGAATTCTACGTGACCGTAACCGGCAAGCTCGCGTCGGGACGGGCCGCTGCACGCGAAGTGATCAGGACCTACACACCTTGGGTACAGCATCCCACGCTACCCGAGACGATCCTCAGGGCGAGCGAGATCGCTGAACTTGCGCGGCTGTCTTTCTGGGACGCATTGATCGTGGCATCGGCCGAGCAGTGCGGCGCATCGCAGCTGTACACCGAGGATCTCAATCCCGGTCAGTCCATTGCCGGAGTGCTGATCGTCAATCCTCTGCTTGACGCGGCTCGCCGAGGGTAAGCAGCAGTCCGGATCAAATGCCTGCGTCCCCAGGCGGATTCTTCAGAAACCACTCCGCTATCGCCGGCATGCTCTGCTCGAACGGCCCCGGCGCCGTAAAGTTCAGCACCCCCGCCCGTGCATCGCTTCTGTTCTCGAAGTCGTGGACGGTGCCGCCCGGCACCAGGACGAATGACCCCCGCTCGGCATCGGTCCATTCCCCATCGACGAGCAGGCGCATCGTTCCCTCGATGACATAGAAGACGTCGTCCTCGTCATGCGAGTGAGCACCGGGGCCCTGTGTATGCGGCTCGAGCCACCATTCCGAGATCGAGTAACGGGAGTCCGTTTCGACCTCGTCCGCCTTGAAGACCGCACTGATCCGGCCCATCGGATATGAGCGGCCTTCTCCTGGCCCAAGGATGATTGCCCTTCGCGACTTTCCATTCGGTGTCGTCATTGCCTCATCCCTGCCAATACAGATATGCCCAGATCATATGACTGAATCAAACCTCTTCGCGCGTTTCCGCGGAAACGTGAAGTTTTATTGAACGTTCCGGCCGGAACGACGGATCACGCAGAGCTCTCGATGCGATGGCCACCAGGGTCCAGCACTACACTCTCGTACCAACCAGCACCCTTGCGGCGAGGGCCGTCGAGAACCGCTTGCAGCGTTCCAGGTCGCTGGTCCAGAGGGCAATGTGGTCGATGCGCATTTTTTCTCTTCGGACTTCAGGAGCGCTCCCACTTGATCTGGAATTCTACCTCTTCCTCGTCTGCAGATTTCTCGTGCTCGATCGAAAACGTCGCGCGAACAGGAACGTAGACCCGCTCGCCAGCGATCTGGATCTCGAACCGCTCGCCATTCTCGATGGCGTCTGCCAGCCGGCGCAGCTTCGCCGCGAAATCGGCCTTGGGGTAATCCTTCTCTACATCCCGCTCGAACTTCTTGCTCATTACTTTCCTGCCTGTGATTGCAACGTTCGCCTTGAAGGCGCAAGACAGGGACAGGAATGCATCGAAACCGTTCCTTGGAAACTGGAAAGATCCCGCCATCCCTGCTCATTCGCGCCACCCGACTGATCGCAGCCAGTTCTCCTTCTCGCGCTGCCGCGCTGCCCAATCTTTTGGCGGACGCTCCTGGCTTTGCGCAACACGAAGCCGCCTCTGCTGGATATCCTGTTCCAGCGAAATCAGCCCGACATCAATGCGCCGCTCGTCCACGTTCTGCCCATCTTCAATGGGCAAGGGGCTCATCAAGCCCTGCTCGTCCCAATCGAACTCCGTGCCGTAGATCTGGCCCTTGCCTTCAAAGCTCCGGATCCGATCCTCGAGCATTGCCACCTGGATGGCTGGCACTTCCCCTCCCGAGGCCGCCTTGAGCAACTCCAGCCCTCGTCTCTGCAGGGGAGGATTGCCGACTGCGTGCTGAAGAACGAGCCAGGCAGCTTCTGCCGCCTCCTCACCAACCAGCGAACGTCCCGGCCAGCCATGATCATTCAGGATCTGGAGCAAGCGAGCCGCATTGCGCTCATGCACTTCCCGCATGCGTGGATGGTAGCCGTCGAAAAGGGTGCCATCGGCGGCCAACTCGCTGCGAACGCGACGGTCTTCCGCAGCCATCGCCAGCAGTGCTTCTTTCAATTTCCCGCCATACATATCTGAAGTCTGCACCAGAAGCCGCTACGGCCACAGGGGAGTGGTCTGGCCGGCACCCAGCGCCCCCGGCTTCACGCTACTCCCGGGAAGGCGCCCTCGTAGTACTCGACGATCGGAAAGGGATCATAGAAGCGATGCAGCATCCGCTTCCACTCCTGGTACTGCGGTGATTGCCTGAATCCAATCGTGTGATCTTCCAGCGTCTGCCAGTTGACCAGCAGCAGGTAACGATCCGGCACTTCGATGCAGCGTTGCAGCTGGTGGGAAACGTAACCCGGCATCGATGAAATGATGTTCTGGGCTTCCGCGAACGCCCGCTCGAACTCTTCGGTCTGGCCTGCGCGCACGTTCAAGATTGCGACTTCAAGAATCATCACCAGCTCCGAGCAATGTGCTCATGTCTCTGTACGCTTTCACTTCGATAACATTGTTGCTCGGATCAGCAAGATAGAACTTGCCATGCTCCTGTGGAGTGCCCTTGAGCACGATCGTCGGTTCACCCAGGAATCGCGCACCCACTGAACGAATATGCGCTGCCTGACTCTCCCATTCCTCCCAGGGAAGCGTAACGCCAAAGTGGCGCTTGCCCTGTTTGGCAAGCGGCAGGACCTCGTCCGGCCTCCGTTGCAAGGTGATCTGATGACCCCATAGTAGAGCATCCAGCCAATCGTCCGTCTCCCGTCCTACGGTGGCACCAAGCACTTCGATGTAGAAGGTCTTGGCAGTGTGGAGGTCCATGACAGGGATGGAGAGATGGAATATGTGTCGCGGTTTCATCGCATCACATCCTCAAGTTCAACGACGCACATCAGAACCCTTTTATTCGCCCCCAACAGGGCCATGGAAGAGCACCCAACACGCGAAGTCCGGAGAGAATCCCTCGAAACGGTGGAGCTGCCCGGTCGGCACGAAGAGGAATGCTCCGGCCTCAACGTCACGACGCGTGACCCCATCAAAGAACAAAGCCCTGCCCATTGCGACCACGTAAACCTCATCGCGGTCGTGCGGTTTCTGTGGATCGACACTGACCGGCGCGTACATCTCAACCTCGAGCGTCCCATGGTTGAAGATCGGAACGGCAAGGTTACCCGCGGGAGGCGGTCCTTTCGACAGGGCTTCCAAGAGGCTTATGTGCGCAGTGCCAGGCATAGATTCTTCTCCAGGGAGAAATCCGACTACAAGCAGGTCTTTTGCTGAGCCAGCATAAAGTCGAGAAGTCCCCTTGAATACATCCATCTGTGGCGGGGTGTAGAGAAGAGTGGCTAAATTCCGACTCCCCTCCGCCGGGACGGCCACAGGGGAGTGGCCTGGCCGTCAGGTGGTGACGTTATGCTGAACCCATGTCAACGGCACGTTATCGTTACAGCCGCCTGCGCCAGCAGTTGGTGGCAGCGAGCACGGAGTGTCTCGCGAGCAAGCTCGCCGCTGGCACGCTTCACACGTCGTCGGGCACCTTGAAGACGCCGGCGCCCACCTCACAGGTCATACCGGACAGGCCACTCCCCTGTGGCCGGCACGGCTCCGAAGCATCTTGCCCGCTACACGATCGTCGATGCGCCCCTCATCCGCAGCATCAGCAACGCCACCAGCGTCAACGCTCCCGCCGCAGACAGGTAGTAGCCCACATACGCCAGTCCGTAGCGGCCGGCGAGGTAGCTGGCAATGTAAGGTGCAAGCGATCCCCCGACGATCCCGGCGAGATTGAAGGCGAGCGAAGCGCCGGTGTAGCGCACGGCAGTCGGGAATAGTCCTGCGAGGGCCGTCCCCAAAGGCCCGTAAGTGAGGCCCATCACGGCGAGGCCAATCGAGAGGAAGACCAGTACTCCGGCTGCACTGCCGGCGGTGAAGAGCGATTCGAATGCAAGGCCGAAGAGAATGACGGTCACGGCGGAGAACAGCAGCACCGGCCGGTTGCCCGCCTTGTCCGCGGCGACGGCTGACAGCGGAATCGTCAGCGCAAAGAACAGCACCCCGATCATCTGCAGGACCAGGAACTCCTGCCTCGTGTAGCCAAGCGCCGTCGTGCCCCAGCTCAACGAGAAGACGGTCATCAGGTAGAAGACGACGAAGGTAGCAGTCGCGGCAAACGTCCCGCAGATGAGTGTCCGCGGATGATCGCGGATGACGGCCAGCATCGGGATCCTGACCCGCTCGTTGTTCTCCATGGCCTGCCTAAAAGCGGGCGTCTCTTCCAGCCGCAATCTGACATACAACCCGACGAACACGAGCAGCGCGCTCGCCAGGAACGGCACGCGCCAGCCCCAGGCGTAGAACTCCGCGTCATTCATCGTCTCGGTCAGCAGCAGGAAAATCCCGGTCGAACAGAGAAAGCCGATGGGCGCACCGAGCTGCGGGAACATGCCGTACCACGCGCGCTTGCCCGGCGGCGCGTTCTCGGTGGCGAGGAGCACCGCCCCGCCCCATTCACCGCCGAGTCCCAGTCCCTGTCCGAAGCGACATAATGCAAGCAGCAGCGGTGCCAAAACCCCGATGGAGGCGTACGTCGGGAGCAGCCCGATCAACACCGTCGACAGGCCCATCGTAAGCAGTGCCGCGACCAGGGTTGCCTTGCGCCCGATCCGATCCCCGAAATGGCCGAAGAGCGCGGACCCTACCGGCCGCGCAAAGAAGGCCAGCGCGAACGTGGCAAGCGACTGCAGCGTCGCTGAGGCCGGGTCGGCCGTCGGAAAGAACAGCCGTGGGAATACCAGCACCGCTGCCGTTGCATAGATATAGAAGTCGAAGAATTCGATCGTCGTGCCGATCAGGCTCGCAAACAGCACGCGCCGCGGGGAGTTGCCGCCCGCCGCCCTGCCACTGGAAGTCATGAATTGTTCTTCTGCGCCCCGGTTGAGGACCGGGCGCAAGGCAACCCTGGTCGCGGCACTGCTTACGATGGGCCTGTCGACGGTGTTGATCGGGCTGCTCCCGACG
>JANNNQ010000168.1:0-10185 GCA_031398625.1 Pseudomonadota bacterium | reverse complement strand
ATACGCCAGACTGAACGTACCCCGCCGGCTCAAGCGGAAGTCCGCTCCTGCCTCGATCACCGCGGCATCTTGCGCTGCCGCCACACCCGTTACGGTAAAGCTGCTCCCACCATTGAAGGCAAGCAAGGCATCCGGAGTCTGGTTGCTGTAACCGTGCTGCCAGCCAGCGAGTACGTGAGTCAGAGCCTCCACGCCTCCCAGCGTCAGGGTGCTCGCCATGCGTAAGCCGAGGGTTGAGGTCGTGGTGTCCATGCTGTCCGCAACACTGTGCAAGGCTGCCGCTCCACCCTCTTCCGTGAGGGAGGCTGCATCGAGCTTCGCGTAGGCAACCTCAAGGAACGGCTCGAACGCGAGATTGCCGAGATTGAGATGGTAGCCCAGTTCGCCGAAGACCTGGACGGAGTCGATGCCGTACTCCGCTTTCAGGGTGTCCGAGAAGCCGGTAAAGCTTAACGCACGCTGCGTGGCGATATCGTTCCAGGCATACGTTGCGCCGACCCGCAGGCCCAACGGACCCCACTGCTTGCTGCCGTACGCGCCGAGATGGATGGCCTTGTTCGAACCGGAAGAGCGGCGCGCATCGACATCGAAGCTGTCGTCAGTCACGCCCGCCAGCGCACCCAGGCGCCAGCTGCCGGCCTGTACGTCCGTGCCGAGCAGCAAGCCACCATCAGAAGATTCGAGCCTGGCCGCATTGCCTTTGCCGTCTACTGATCCCCACGATCCGAGTGCCTGCATCCAGACCACCGGGCAATCCGCCGTCGCCCCAGTACTGGCGCACTCCGGATTCGTCGCGAGCGCAGCACCGTTGGCCGCGGCCAGCCCGTCAAGCGACATCCGTGCACGGTCGTTGGCCGCGGTGCGGGCGAGACGGCCACTGCCGAGGACACTGGTCTTCAGGGAAGCATGCACTTCGCCAGAGAGCAGCTCGAACGCAGGACGGGCCTCTTCGGCTGACTGCAGGAAGCCAATGGCATTGAACAGCGGCGTACCCACACCCAGCGAGTTTACGCCTGCTGCGGCAGCCCGCTGGTTAGGCGTCTGGCCCAGTGCAGCGAAGCTGGCGGTCTGTGCCACGTCGAGCCAGACCGAGTTGGCACCGTACGTGTCGACTACGCTATAGAAAGCCGAGACTGCCGTATCGCCGGTCAGCGTGAAGTCTCCTGCCACTCCACCCACCGCTGTCAGCACGGTGTAACGGGTGCCGAGGACATAGGGGGTGGCATTGTCCATCTTCACGACATCAAGCAATGCGCCGTCCGCAATCACGGTCTGACCCGTTGCTTCGATGCGATCCGATGCGCCAGTCGAGTCGAGTTCGACTTCATAGATCGAACCGGCCGCCGGGGTGTAGTCGCCCGCTACCTGCAGCGTACCGATCGAATTGCCCGGTGCGACGACGGCGCCACTGGCTGCCGAAAGGGTGCCAACCGTGCCGTTGCCGCCCAGTACTGCGCCATCCTGCACCGTGAAGTGCGATGCGGCGAGCGAACCATTCATTGCCAGCCGGCCACCGGCCACAACCGTGTTGCCCGAGAGCAAACCCGTGCCGGTCATGTTGAGCGACCCACTTCCGATCTTGCTGAAGCCGCCGCTCCCGTCCAGGACATTGGCGAATGTGGCGTCGACGGACTGCACGAGGGTCAGCTGGGCATTGTTGACGATGGCGCCGGAACCAAAGCTAGCGCTGTTGCCCTCGAGTGCACCGGCATCGATAACCGTGCCGCCTGCATGTGAATTCGTCGCCGCCAGGGTGACGGTGCCGGTTCCCAACTTGGTCAGGCTGCCGGAACCGCTGATGGCATTCGCGACGCTCACGTTGCTGGCTTCGTCGATCACCAGTGAAGCATCATTCGCGATGGCGCCGGCACCAAAGCTCGACGCCGTGCCGATGAGGGTGCCGGCAGTGATGGTGGTGCCGCCCACATAGGTATTGACGCCGGTGAGCACAACGCTGCCGCTGCCGCTCTTCGCCAGCAGCGCTGCGCCCTCGAGTTCACCGTGGACCGTTCCCTGCTGCAGGTTGAACAGCGTCGAGGCCGTTACGGAAGCATTGACCGCCAGCGTACCCCCGGTCATCTGGTAGGTGCCTACCGTCAGGACGCCCTCTTCGATCAGGCCGCCCGACTGGGCGACGCTGGCCTGCACCTGGCTGGTGCCCCCCAGGTCAAGCGTGCCACCGGCAACCGTGGTTGATCCGGACGCTGCACCGAGTGTGCCGGCGCCTGCCAGCTGGACGGTGCCCGAGTTAATGGTCGTGCCGCCCGTGTGGGTATTGGCGCCTGCCAGCGTGAGCGAACCGCCGGAGGCACTGTCCGTGAGGATGATGCTGCCGGCAACGCCCGTGGCGTCATTGAAGACACCCGTGATCGTGTTCGAATGACCTTCCAGGTCGACGCTGCTGGTCCCGGAGTCATCCAGCGAGAACGTCTGGCTGAAGGTCTGCTGGTCCTGGTCGAGGTTCAGGGTACCGCCCGTGAATACGGGATTGAGGCTCCCGCCCAGATTGCTCGCATCGTAGGCGCCCTGGGCCGTGTCGATGTCGTTTGAACTTGGCGTCACGCCCCCGACGGAACCGAGGCCGCCGTTCGAGGTGATCGTGAACGAACCGGCATTGATCGCTGGGTCCGACGTTGCCCAGTTCACGCTCAGCACGGAACCCGTGTTGTAGGCAAATGTGTACAGACCCGGAGTGATATCCAGGAACATCGCTGACTGGAAGGCATAGATGGAGTGGCCGGTGGGATCACCCGAAAGATCGCCCGCCGTGGTCGTGGCCCTGTCGGGAAAGAAGTAGTTGGTTCCCGCGACGAGCCCAGTCGGAACCGTACCATTCGGGACGTTGCCGTACCCGGAGACGATGGCGAACGTCTGTGTCGAAAGCAGACTGCTGTTGCGAAACAGGTCCAGAGCGCCTTCCGCAGCCACGCCGCCGCCGTGCCAGCTGCCGTAGAAGATACTGGCGTTGAAGAGTCCGTTGCCGCTGCCGGGAGTGATCAGGAAGCCAAGCGAATCGGTGTGCGCCGCTGCCGGTGCCGACGCCAGCATGGCCGCACTGCCCAGAATGGCGGTGACTGCACCCGCCACCGTGGCCAGCAAGCGACTATTGGTCTTCTTCTGCTGCTTGCGCCGTACCATGTCGAGCACCTCGCGTGTGATTCAAGTGCGCGCAGGCTATGCGTGATGGTGGCGACGAAGTGTGAAGCGCCAATCGAAACCCCACCGTTAGGGGAGTCACTCATGGAGCCGCCGTGGAAGCACGCATCACTTTCCACGGAACGACCTCCTTGGTGACCGGCACCAAAGCTGAATGCGGATTAACTGTACCGGGTACAACATGTTGCTTTAAACAAGGGCGGACTGCGGGGCTCGAAAACGTACCTGCGGAAAGTGCCGGTGCACGGGTTCGGGGGTTGGCGGCGATGCATCTTTCAGAAGTCCCAGCGCCGTCGTGCCACCTATGGCTTCATGACCCCCGGACCCCTGCAACGGCACCATTCGCCGCGCTGAGGACAGGGACAAATGGAAGTGGCGGGGCGTGGTCAGATCAGGGAGAATGTGGTCATGCGTCTCATGAAGCTTGGGCTGGCCTGTTTGGTGTGCATTGGAGTCTCAATCCAAGGCTTCGCCAGTGTGGTTGCCACGGAAGCACCTTGTCCGATGATGCAAGCCGGCGTTGAATCCGCCGGGGACTCAGCCATGCAAAGCGACATGAGCCATGACTGCTGTACCGATGCGGCAACCTTTGCCAAGACCGGTAAGCTGTGCAAAGCGGATCTGCCCTGCCAGTCCTTGAATCAGGCGCCTCAGACCGCTTACTCCCTTGTTCTGTTTGCGCCGGCTGCTGAACCTTCTGATCCCTTTCCTGATCGGGTCATTCGCACTTTCGAACCCGCCCCTGTCTGGCGACCACCAGCGTTGATCTAGCTTCCTCGCGACTCGGACCGCTGTACTCGGTCACGGGCTGATCGAAGTTGCGGCGGGCGGCGCGCATCGGGCAGGCCTCTCATGCCATGCGCCTCTCGAATGGAGCTGGTTACATGAATCATTTACTACGCGGCGCAGCCAGCGTCTTGCTGGTGACATGCGCAGGTTCGTCGTTTGCGCAAGGTCTTTCGCTTGCCGACGCCATTGCGCTGGCATCCCGCGAGACACCGGCGCTCGTCGCCAGCGCTGAGCAGTTGGAGGCTGCCCGACAGGGCGCCAAGCCTGCTGGTGCCTTGCCGGACCCGAAGCTGCTCCTGGGAATCGAAAACCTGCCAGTCGATGGCCCGGATCAGTACAGTTTCTCCCGGGACTTCATGACCATGCAGCGCATTGGCGTCATGCAGGAATTCCCGAGTCGCGCCAAGCGTGACGCGCGCGTGGCCGGCGCTGAGAGTCGTGTTGCGGTTGCGGAAGCACAGTCTCGCCTCACGCGTCTAGACGCGATTCGGCAGACCGTCATGGCATGGGTTGCGCGCAGCACCGCCGAGCGGCAGCTGGCGCAGATTGATTCCCTGATCGCAGAGAATCGACTGTTTGACGCGGCGGTGCGCGCCCGATTGTCCGGTGGGCAGAGCATGGCTACGGATGCGGTTGCCGCACGTCTGGAAGCGGCCCTGATTGAAGAACGTCGTGATGGGCTTCGCGCCCAGCGCGAGCAGGCGATCGCCGCAATTGGGCAATGGATTGGCAGTGCAGCAGCAGGACTTCCGCTGACAGGCGACGTCCCCGTCTGGCCCATCGATCGGGAAGCATTGCGGCATGGCCTGCAGCACCACCCGGAGTTCGCACTGTTTGATGCGCAGGGTCGAGCGCTGGACGCAGAGGTGGCTGAGGCACGCGCCGCCAAACGACCTGACTGGTCGGTGGAGATGGCGTATCAGAGGCGCGGTCCGCAGTTCAGCAACATGATGTCGCTGCAGGTCAGCGTCGACTTGCCCGTCTTTGCAGGATCGCGCCAGGATCCGCAGATCGCTGCCCGGCGGGCAGAGCGCCGAGCGCTCGACGCGGATCGCGAAGCCGAGGTTCGCGTGCATTCTCAGATGCTGGAATCGGGTTTGGCCGAATACCACCGCCTGCGCGCCGCCGTGGACCGGCAGCGCAGTGTGTTCATGCCACTCGCCGATGAGAAAGTCACGCTCGCAATGGCTGACTGGCGCGGCGGCAAGATCAGCGTGATGGAGGTAATCAATGCCAGACGGGAGCGGATCGATGCCGGACTCAGGCTGATCGCGCTGGAGGGCGAGCAGCAGCAGGCGGCCGCGAATCTGCACTACACCTACGACGATCCTGCCGGAGCGCAGCCATGAAGTTGTCACTCATTCTTCCTGCGGCAGCAGCGCTGTTCGTCGCTGGTGCTGGTGGCGGCTGGTGGTGGGCTAGACATGGCGACAGTCAGCCGGCAAAGGCTGAATCAAGGCAAGCCGGAGTGCTCTACTGGTACGACCCGATGGTTCCGCAGCAGCACTTCGACAAACCGGGCAAGTCGCCGTTCATGGATATGGAACTTGTGCCGCGATACGCACACGAGGAAGGTCCGGAAGCAGGTGTGCAGATTGCTCCAGGCGTGCAGCAGAATCTCGGCATGCGCCTGGCGAGTGTTGAGCGCATCGCGCTGGTGTCACGAATCGATGCTTCTGGCGTTCTGGGATTCAATGAACGCGATGTAGCAGTCGTGCAGAGTCGTGCAGCGGGATTCGTACAGAGGGTATGGCCTCTCGCGCCGGGAGATCGGCTCAGGGTCGGGGATCCGCTGGTTGAACTGCTGGTGCCGGAGTGGGCGGCTGCAGAACGGGAATTCCTGGCAATCAGATCGTCCGGCGATGTGGGCCTCGTCGAGGTGGCGCGCGATCGATTGCGCCTGCTCGGCATGGACAGCGACGAAATCAAGCGACTTGAAACAAGTGGCGTTGCGCAACCGCATTTCGTCCTGCGAGCGCCGATCAGTGGGGTGGTGCAAACCCTCGATCTGCGGGTAGGAATGAGTCTGACCGCGGGGGAGACGCTGTTGCGCATCGGTGGGCTGGACTCCGTGTGGCTGGAGGTGGCTGTACCTGAAGCCCTGGCTGGCAGTGTACGCGTGGGAGACCATGCCCAGGTGCAGCTTGCAGATCGTGGTGGATTGTCGTTCGAGGGGCGCGTCAGCGCGCTGCTGCCAGCGCTCAACGATGCGACGCGTACGCTGCGCGTGCGCGTGGAGCTGACCAATCGCGAGGGCCGACTGCGTCCAGGTCAGTCTGCCCAGGTCACGCTGAGCACCGCGTCCCAAGGCGAAGCACTGGCGGTTCCCACCGAGGCTGTCATCCGCACCGGCAAGCGCGCCGTGGTCATGCTGGCAGAGCAGGGCAGTTTTCGGCCGATGGAGGTCACCCTGGGGCAGGAGGTGGGAGCCCGCACGGTAATCGCCGGTGGTCTCACCGAAGGGCAACAGATTGTTGCCAGTGGTCAGTTCCTGCTCGACTCCGAGGCGAGCCTGCGGGGGTTGGCATTGCCTGCGACGGAGGACGGTCGGTGATCGCTGCTCTCATTCGCTGGTCGGTCACCAATCGTGTGCTCGTGATGCTCTCCGCGCTATTCCTCACGGCGTGGGGCATATGGTCCGTGAGTACGACAGCCGTCGATGCATTGCCGGACCTCTCGGATGTGCAGGTGATCATCCGCACGAGCTATCCCGGCCAAGCGCCGCAGATCGTAGAGAATCAGGTGACCTATCCACTGACGACGACCATGCTGTCGGTACCCGGCGCGAAGACGGTTCGTGGCTACTCATTCTTCGGCGACAGCTTCGTCTACGTGCTGTTTGCGGACGGGACGGACCCCTATTGGGCGAGATCCCGCGTGCTGGAGTACTTGAATGCGGCCCAGGCGCGATTGCCCGCCTCGGCGCGTCCGGCGCTCGGACCGGATGCCACCGGGGTTGGCTGGATCTACCAGTACGCCTTGATCGACCGCAGCGGAGCCCATGATCTGGCGCAGCTGCGCTCGTTGCAGGACTGGTTCCTGAAATTCGAGCTCAAGACGCTTCCGGACGTAGCGGAGGTAGCGACCATCGGGGGAATGGTCAAGCAGTACCAGGTGCTGCTTGATCCGGTGAGGCTGGCCAGCTTCGGCGTCACGCAGTCCCAGGTGAGCGCCGCCATCGGAATGGCCAACCAGGAAGTGGGCGGGGCCGTGCTGAACCTGGGTGAAGCCGAGCTGATGGTCCGCGCCAACGGATATCTGAAGTCGCCCGCAGATTTCGTTGCCATCCCGATCAAGCTGGTGAACGGCCTGCCCGTGTCGCTGGGCGATGTGGCGCACATCCAGCTGGGCCCCGAGATGCGCCGTGGCATCTCGGAACTGGACGGCGAGGGGGAAGCGGTCGGCGGTGTCGTGATCTTGCGCAGCGGCAAGAACGCCCGTTCGACCATCGCCGCCGTGCAGGCCAAGCTGAATGAACTCAAGGCCAGTCTGCCGAAAGGCGTGGAAGTCGTGCCGACCTACGACCGCAGCGGCCTGATCGATCGCGCTGTCGAGAACCTGACGCGCAAGCTCATCGAAGAGTTCATCGTCGTGGCGCTCGTCTGCGGCCTGTTCCTGTGGCACCTGCGCTCGTCTCTCGTAGCAGTAGTCACGCTGCCCCTGGGCGTGCTGATCGCCTTCGCCGTCATGCGGCAGCAGGGTATCAATGCCAACATCATGTCCCTGGGCGGCATCGCCATCGCCATCGGCGCCATGGTTGACGCGGCCGTCGTGATGATCGAGAACGCACATAAAAAACTGGAGGCCTGGCAACACGGCAACCCGGGGAAAACGCTCGCGGGCGAGGCGCGTTGGAAGCTGATGACCACTGCGGCGGTGGAAGTCGGACCCGCTGTGTTTTTCTCGCTCCTGATCATCACGGTGTCGTTCCTGCCAGTACTGGCGCTACAGGCGCAGGAAGGTCGGCTATTCGGGCCGTTGGCGTTGACCAAGTCCTATGCCATGGCCGCTGCCGCAGGGCTGTCTGTCACCGTAGTGCCAATCCTGATGGGTGCTGTCATACGCGGGAACGTGCCGCGAGAGGACGCCAACCCCCTTAACCGCTGGCTGGTCAGTGTCTACCGGCCTTTGCTGAATCGTGTCCTGGCAAGACCGTGGATCACCCTGGCCGTCGCGGCGTTGTTGCTCCTGACCTCGCTCTGGCCCCTGAGCCGTTTGGGAGGCGAGTTCCTTCCTCCGCTGGATGAAGGGGATCTGCTTTACATGCCGAGCGCGCTGCCCGGTCTGTCGGCGCAGAAAGCCTCCGAATTGCTGCAGCAGACCGACCGCCTGATCAAGACGGTCCCGGAGGTAGCGAGCGTGTTCGGCAAGGCCGGGCGTGCCGAGACGGCTACCGATCCCGCACCGCTTGAGATGTTCGAGACGACCATCCAGTTCAGGCCGCGTGAGCAGTGGCGCGTGGGGATGACGCCGGCGAAGCTGGTGGCAGAGCTCGACCAGGTGGTCCAGGTGCCGGGACTCACCAACATCTGGATTCCACCGCTGCGCAACCGGATCGACATGCTCGCGACCGGCATCAAGAGTCCGATCGGAATCAAGATCGCCGGAGCGGACATCAAGGAAATCGATCGCGTCGGCATTGAGGTGGAGCGGATCGCCAGAGGCGTATCCGGTGTGTCGTCCGCGCTCGCGGAGCGGCTCGCCGGGGGGCGCTACGTCGATATCGACATCAACCGGCAGGCCGCGGCGCGCTACGGCCTCAACATCGGCGACGTACAGGCGGTGGTCGCCGGGCTTGTGGGTGGTGAGACGGTTGGCGAAACGGTCGAAGGCCTTGCACGCTACTCGATCAGCCTGCGTTATCCGCGCGAGTGGCGAGATTCAGTGCAGCGGTTGCAGCAACTGCCGTTTGCCACAGCATCCGGAGTACAACTCACGCTTGGCACTGTGGCAAGCATCAAGGTGAGCGACGGGCCGCCGATGCTGAAGAGCGAGAATGGTCGCCTCAGCAGTTGGGTGTATGTCGACGTTCGGGATCGTGACCTGGCATCGGTCGTGTTGGATTTGAGGGAGGCGATCTCGCGCGACGTGCGGTTGGGAGCAGGCATGAGCCTCGCGTACTCCGGCCAGTTCGAGTTTCTGGAACGGGCCAAAGCGCGTCTGAAACTGGTCGTGCCAGCAACGCTGCTGATCATTCTCGTGCTGCTGTACATGACGTTCAAACGCCTCGACGAGGCACTGCTGATCATGGGGACGCTGCCCTTTGCGCTGATCGGGGGCGTGTGGTTCCTCTATCTGATGGGCTTCGACCTGTCGGTTGCTACCGGAGTGGGGTTCATTGCCTTGGCCGGGGTGTCCGCCGAGTTCGGCGTGATCATGATCGTCTACCTGAAGCAGGCGTGGGAGCAGCGCCTCGCCGCGGGCCGCAGCGATGATGAAGCCCTTCTGGACGCCATTGGCGAAGGCGCGGTCCTCAGGGTGCGGCCGAAGGCCATGACAGTGGCGGTGATCATCGGCGGCCTGCTGCCGATTCTCTTCGGTTCAGGCACCGGTAGTGAAATCATGAGCCGCATCGCAGCACCGATGGTTGGAGGCATGGTGACCGCGCCGCTTCTGTCCCTGTTCGTCATTCCGGCAGCGTACCGGCTGATACGCGGTCGCAAGTCCGGGAGTAGTGTCAGTTCAACAACCCAGGAGATGCACACATGAAGATTCAGATCGTTGCCACGCTGTCGCTTGCCTTTGTGGCTGGTGGCGCAGCCTTGGCTGCCGATATGCCAGGCATGAAGATGGACCCTCCGGCGGCGGCCGCAGCGGAGAAGGTGCAGTCCAATCACGCTGTTGGCGTCGTAAAGGGATTTGATGCAGCGAAGGGCACGATCACGCTCTCGCACGAGCCCGTACCCGCGATCAAATGGCCCGCCATGACGATGGGATTCAAGATCAGCAAGGAATTGGCGGACAGCGTAAAGACGGGAGATAAAGTCAATTTCGAGTTCACGGCGAAGGGCATGGATGCGACCGTCACGAAGATTGCAGTGATCAAGTAGCCCGGATAGGGGGCGGCATTGTTGCCGCCCCGGCTCCCAGCGGGAATGACAGGAGTGCCCAGATCGACGATTGCTGAGAATTCGGGACAGATTTTCTTCGTCTCTCGCGGGCCGTCGTTCAGATTTAATCGTCGCCACTGTCGCACGGCTCACCGGGCTCGCAGCCGTCCGAGGAGTCGTCGTCGCCTTC
>JANNNQ010000160.1:0-1588 GCA_031398625.1 Pseudomonadota bacterium | reverse complement strand
TCGAGGTCCTTCGCGGTGCCCAGGAGATCCCGGAACTTCACCCGCTCGTTGCAGCGGATACAGGGAACGGGGGTCGCCCCCGCCAGATAGGCGTCGGCGAACTCGTCGATCACCGCCGCACGGAACCGGCTTTCGTAGTCGAGGACGTAATGCGGCACGCCGAGCGCCTCGGCGACGCGCCGCGCGTCATGGATGTCGCGCCCCGCGCAGCAGGCGCCCTTCCGGGCGAGTGTCGCGCCATGGTCGTAGAGCTGCAGGGTGACGCCGACGACGTCGTAGCCTTCCTCGACCAGCATGGCGGCGACGACCGAGCTGTCGACCCCGCCGGACATCGCGACGACGACCCGGGTGTCCGCGGGCCGCTTGGCGAACCCGAGACTGTTGCGGCCGCCGGCGGCCTCAACCGGGATTTGTTGGGTAGAACAAAGCATTTGAACGATCCGTCATTTGATCGGCAATATAGTAAAAGCCTAAGCAATGGCAAGACCCTGCTTCACCGGCACTTAAGGGATGCGCACTTAAGTAAACGCATGGGTGAGCCGAAAGCTAGGGAGCATGCAATGTATATTCGACGTGAGAAGGGGCCGGTTTTCGTGACGTTGTCGGACGGCAGCAAGTTGACTCGGTCGGATTTACCTCCGGTCAACACCAAACGCTGGGTCGCGCGGCGCAAGGCGACCGTGGTCTCTGCGGTGGATCATGGGCTGATCGATCCGCAGGAGGCTTGCGAGATGTACCGCCTGTCCGAGGAGGAGCTGGAGATCTGGCGCTCGGCCGTGCGGAACTTCGGCGCGGCCGCCCTGCGGGTCACGGCGATCCAGAAGTACCGTCAACCCTAAGGCGAACGAAACGATTGACGTTCCCGTAATCAGTCGTTAACTTTTCGACGCGTAAGACTGATCGCGTGAAAGACGCCTGCTGTTTAGAACGGAGAGCAGCCCATGCGAATCTTGCTTGTCGAAGATGATCCGACAACGTCGAAAAGCATCGAGTTGATGCTCCAGAACGCGAACCTGAACGTGTACGCGACCGATCTGGGCGAAGAGGGCGTCGATCTCGCCAAGCTCTACGACTACGATCTGATCCTGCTCGACCTGAACCTGCCGGACATGACCGGCCACGAGGTCCTGCGCCAGCTGCGGGTCGCCAAGGTCGAGACGCCCATCCTGATCCTGTCGGGCACCGACGACACCGAAAGCAAGCTCAAGGGCTTCGGCTTCGGCGCCGACGACTACATGACCAAGCCCTTCCACCGCCAGGAACTGATCGCGCGCATCCACGCCATCGTGCGCCGCTCCAAGGGCCACGCCCAGTCGGTGATCGCCACGGGCAAGTTCGCAGTCAACCTCGACGCCAAGACCGTCGACGTCGACGGCAAGGCCGTGCACCTGACCGGCAAGGAGTACCAGATGCTGGAGCTCCTCAGCTTGCGCAAGGGCACGACGCTGACCAAGGAGATGTTCCTCAACCATCTCTACGGCGGCATGGACGAGCCCGAGCTGAAGATCATCGACGTGTTCATCTGCAAGCTGCGCAAGAAGCTCTCCGAGGCGACCGGCGGCGAGAACTACATCGAGACCGTCTGGGG
>JANNNQ010000057.1:0-18530 GCA_031398625.1 Pseudomonadota bacterium | reverse complement strand
ATCCTCTTCAGCCCGGAGACGCTGAAGGTGCTCGGGGTGCACTGCTTCGGCGGCCGGGCGTCGGAAATCATCCACATCGGCCAGACCGTGATGGCGAGCGACGACATCAACAGCATCCGGTATTTCACGAACACCACGTTCAACTACCCGACGATGGCCGAGGCCTACCGGACCGCCGCGTTCAACGGGCTCAACCGTTTGACGTAGCTTCGTTCGCCCCGAGCGTCGGGTCCGTCGGCCTTTTCGAAAAAGCGGCGAACCATCCCAAGGGGGGGGGCTCCGGGTTCGACTTCTGCCCCCTCCTTGTGCGTCGCAGCGGGCCTCTTGCGCTGTCTCGGATCAAACACGAGCCCGGTCAATTTTCTTCGCGAGCGGATGGGGATAAGCACAACCCCCTGAAGTATCGAGATTTCCCGTCGGTTGAATGACCTTCATCTGCGGCTAGCCACTCGCTGGCACGTCGATTGCAGCGATTGCAGTGGTAAAGCTCGGGGAGCGAAATCGCTTTCCGCGGATCCGAAGCCGGATCCATCAGGCAACGCTGCCGATCAGACATCGCTTTGCGCCCCACGGGCTGCATGCGATGGCAACGATCGGCGGCGTTTTTTTTGCGCGGGGAATTGAAAGCGGGAGCTGGGCATGAAGCGTCTGATCGTTACGGTACTGATGACTCTGGTCACGGCCGGCATGGCTACGGCCAAGCCGCTCAAGCTGGAAAAGGAACAGATCAAGCTGGGTTTCATCAAGCTCACCGACATGGTGCCCCTCGCCATTGCCTATGAAAAAGGCTTCTTCGAAGACGAAGGCCTCTACGTGACGCTCGAACCGCAGGCCAACTGGAAAGTGGTTCTCGATCGCGTGATCACCGGCGAGCTCGACGGCTCGCACATGCTCATGGGCCAGCCCCTGGGCGCCAGTATCGGCATCGGCACCAAGGCCGACCTGTACACGATCTACAGCATGGCCATTAACGGCAAGGGCATCACGATTTCCAACGAGGTCTATAACAAGATCAAGGACACGCTGCCGAAGGATGCCGCCGGCAAGCTGGTGCATCCGGTGAGCGCCGCGGCGTTGAAGCCCGTGATCGAGGACATGAAAAATGCCGGTAAGCCGTTCAAGTTCGCGATGGTGTTTCCGGTGTCGAGCCACAACTATTCGCTGCGCTACTGGCTGGCGGCTGGCGGTCTGAATCCAGGCTTCTATTCCAGCACCGACGTATCGGGCCAGGTGAATGCCGACGTGTTGTTGTCGGTGACGCCGCCCCCGCAAATGCCAGCCACGCTCGAGGCCGGTACCATCAACGGCTACAGTGTGGGTGAACCGTGGAATCAGCAGGCCATTTTCAAGAACGTGGGCGTGCCCATCGCCACCGATGACGAATTCTTCGACACCATTCCCGACAAGATTTTCGCCGTAACCAAGGCGTTCGCCGACAAGAATCCCAACACCACGTTGGCGATCACCAAGGCGCTGATCCGCGCCGGTCTGTGGCTTGACGCGAACAACGGCGCCAACCGCAAGGAAGCCGCGGCGATCATTTCGCGGCCGGAATATGTTGGCGCCGACGTGCGCGTGATCAGCAAGAGCCTGCTCAACAGCTTCGAGTACGGCCGCGGCGATGTGCGCCAGGCGCCCAACTTCAACGTGTTCTCGCGCGGTTTCGCGAGTTATCCGTTCGTGAGCGACGCCGTATGGACGCTGACGCAGATGCGCCGCTGGGGCCAGATCGACCAGAAGCCCGATGCCTGGTACGCGGAGACCGCGAAGAAAGTGAATCGCGTCGATCTCTACACGAAGGCCGCCCAGTTGCTGGTCGAAGAAGGCAAGGCCAAGGCCAGCGACTTCCCCGCTGCTGACAGCGACGGCTATCGCGCCCCGTGGAAGGACAAACTCACCGGCATCGAGTTCGACGGCAAGCAACCCAGTGCCTATGTCGAGAAATTCGCCCTCGGTCTCAAGGGCAATCAGAAGATCGAGGGTGGCAACGTAGTCGGCAAGTAGCTGCCGCGAGGCAGCCACTTTCGTTGGTCGTTCCGTGGAGATGAGATGAGCAGTTCAGTGACAGTCAAACAGAAAATGATTCCTGGCGAGGTCGAGGCGCCGGTGGCGTCGGCGGCACCGGCGGCACCGGCAGCAGTTGCACCCGTAGCCGCGCGGGTGTCGAAGCCCGTCTCCCTGGATCGCCTGTTCGGCGTCTTCAGCATCATCGGCATCGGCTTCCTGACTCCGATCATCCGGCTGTGCCGGGGGGAAAATTCCCGCGCCCAGCTCAAGGAGTTGTGGCGGCTGCTTGGCGTGCCATTGCTGGCGATCCTTGTGTTCCTGTTTCTGTGGAGCCGGCTGTCGGCCAATATCGAAACCAGCCTCGGCCGGATTCCAGGGCCTGCTGCGGTATGGCAGCAGACCGGAGCACTGTGGGAGGATCACAAGGCAGAACGTGCCAAGGCCGAAGCTTTTTACGAGCGGCGGGAGCAGCGCAATGCGGATCGTGTCGCGGAGGATCCGGGCGCCGAATTGTCGACCGTCCGCTACACCGGCAAGCCGACCTACATCGATCAGATCCTGACCAGCCTGAGGACGGTGTTCACGGGCTTCCTGCTCGCCAGTCTGATCGCCATTCCCGTTGGCATTCTCTGTGGCTTGAGTCCGCTCTTCAATGCGGCGTTGAACCCCTTTATCCAGATCTTCAAACCGGTCTCACCGCTTGCGTGGTTGCCGATCGTCACCATGATCGTGAGCGCGCTGTACGTCTCCGACAACCCGTTGGTCGCGAAGTCGTTCCTCAACTCGGCGATCACGGTGGCCCTGTGCTCGTTGTGGCCTACGGTCATCAACACGGCGCTCGGCGTGTCGTCGATCGACAAGGACCTGATGAATGTCGCCCGCGTCCTCCAGCTCGGCTGGGCGACCAAACTGTTCAAGCTGGTGCTGCCTTCCTCGCTGCCCCTGATCTTCACGGGCCTCAGGCTGTCGCTGGGCGTGGGCTGGATGGTGCTGATCGCTGCGGAGATGCTGGCGCAGAACCCCGTCCTCGGCAAGTTCGTGTGGGACGAATTTCAGAACGGCAGCTCCGATTCGCTCGGGCGCATCCTGGTGGCCGTGTTCACGATCGGGTTCATCGGGTTTTTCCTCGATCGCGTCATGTTCGCGATCCAGAGCCTCGTCAGTTTCGGCAAGTCGAGGTGAGTCATGGCTTTCCTTGAATTGAAGAATGTCTGCAAGAGCTATGAGGTCGATGGCGGCCGCACGGAAGTACTGCACGACGTCAACCTTGCCATCGAAGAGGGCGAGTTCGTGGCCATCGTAGGGTTCTCAGGCAGCGGCAAGACCACCCTGATCTCGACGATCGCCGGGCTGGTGGCGCCGGATAGCGGCGAAATCCTGCTCAACGGCAAGCCTATCGTGAAGGCCGGCCACGATCGCGGTGTTGTGTTCCAAAGCTACTCACTGATGCCGTGGCTGACGGTACGTGGCAACGTCGCGCTGGCCGTCGACGCGGTATTCCCGCAACTTTCGAAGGCCGAGCGCCGCGAGCGCGTCCGTCACTACATTTCGATGGTGGGTCTTGCACACGCCGCCGAGCGTCGTCCTGCGGAGCTGTCGGGGGGCATGCGTCAGCGCGTTGCCGTGGCGCGAGCGCTCGCAGCGCACCCGGAAATCCTGTTGCTCGACGAGCCACTATCGGCGCTGGATGCTTTGACACGGGCGAAGCTGCAGGACGAGATCGAGCTGATCCGGCAGCAGCAGGGCAAGACGATCATTCTTGTCACCAACGATGTCGACGAGGCGCTGCTCCTGGCCGATCGGGTGATTCCGCTGACGGTAGCGCCGCGGGCGACGCTGGGCCGCGAGTTCAAGGTGACGTTGCCGCGACCACGGAATCGCAAGGCCGTGAATCACGAGGTTGCCTACCAGCGCCTCCGTGCCGAGATCACGCAGTACCTGATGGATATGGGCCTGCAGCGTGTAGTAGGGGAAGAGCGTGCTGCACCTCCGGATGTCATTCCGATCACACCCGCTGATCGCGTGCCGAAAGTGGTGCGCGCCCAGGTCAAACCGAAGATAGCGCAGAACGCCGACAAATACGTGGAGTTCTATGCAGTAGACAAGGTGTATCCAACCCCTCAAGGCCCCCTGACGGTCGTTGAGGGTTTCAATCTCGACATGCGCAAGGGCGAGTTTGTGTCATTGATCGGACATTCCGGCTGCGGCAAATCGACGGTGTTGTCGATGATAGCGGGTCTTACCGATGTCAGTGCTGGCGGCATCGTGCTGGACGGCCGGGAAGTGGTTGCTGCAGGTCCGGATCGCGGCGTGGTGTTCCAGGCGCCGAGTGTGTTGCCCTGGCTGACCGCGCGTCAGAACGTGGCCGTGGGCGTTGATCGGGTCTACGCCCATATCAGCGCCGGCGAGCGGCGCGATATCACCGATTACTACCTTGCCCGCGTCGGGCTCGGTGACTCACTTGACCGCAAGGCGAGTGAGCTGTCCAACGGCATGAAGCAGCGGGTCGGCCTCGCGCGCGCGTTCGCCCTGTCGCCCAAGCTGCTGCTGCTCGACGAGCCGTTCGGCATGCTCGACGCGCTCACGCGCTGGGAGCTGCAGGAAGTGCTGATGGAAGTGTGGAAACGCAGCCGGGTGACGGCGATCTGCGTGACGCATGATGTGGACGAAGCAATCCTGCTCGCGGACCGGGTCGTGATGATGACCAACGGTCCCGAGGCGCGCATCGGCCGGATCATGGAAGTCGATCTGCCTCGCCCGCGCACGCGCAAGGCGCTCCTCGAACATCCGCGCTACTACGAATACCGCGAGGAGCTGCTCGGCTTCCTCGAGGACCACGAGACGGTGCGTGCTGCATGAGCGCCGTTACCTGCCCAACTCTTCTTCCATGAAGGAATCCGTCATGACTTCGTTGCCGATCCGTGCCGCTGTCCTGCTGGCCTGCAGTTTCGCAGCAGGTGTGCAAGCCGCCGACTCACCTGACAGCCCTCCGCGTGACAGCGTTTTCGGGCCCCTCAGCGGGGCCGCGGGCGAAACGAAGTTCATCATCGACACGCGTCTGCGTAACGAACTGGTCGACCAGGAGCCGCTGGCGGAGGACGCCAGTGCGTTGACGGTACGCGCCCGGCTCGGGTTCGAAACCGGCAAGGCCTGGGAGACCGCGCTGCTGGCGGAAGGGGAGTTCGTCGAGGCGCTGGATGACGACTATCGCGGTGACAATGCCGTGGCAACGATGACCGCCTATCCGGTTGTCCCCGACCCGGAAACCCGGGAGGTCAATCGCCTGCAACTCGTGAACACGCTGATCCCCGGTACCACCGTCACCTTGGGGCGACAGCGGATCAATCTCGATGACCAGCGGTTCGTCGGCAACGTGGGCTGGCGGCAGAACGAACAGACGTTCGATGCGCTCCGCGTCGTGAACCGCAGCATCGCGCCGCTGACCGTCGACGTCACGTATCTCAACCAGGTGAATCGAATCTTTGGCAAGGATTCACCGCAGGGCCGGTACCACCGCGATGGCTATCTCGCGAACGTCGGCTGGGCGACGCCGGTTGGGCGGCTGACGGGTTTCGGCTATGTGCTCGATTTCGAGCAAATCGCGTTCGTTCCTGCTGCGCTCGATCCGGCCCGCGCCTCCACAGCGACCTACGGAGTCCGGTTTGCGGGCGAGCGGCCGGTGGGCAAGATCCGTCTCGGGTACATCGCCTCGCTGGCGACACAGGAAGACCATGGCAGCAATCCGCTCGCGCTCGACAACGGCTACTGGCTGGCCGAACTCAATGCGACCTACCGGCAGTACAGCCTGGGTGCCGGATACGAGAGTCTGGGAGGCGATGGCGTCGCCGGTTTTGCCACTCCGCTCGCCACGCTCCATCGCTTCCAGGGCTGGGCCGACAAGTTCCTGGCGACTCCTGCCAACGGTCTCGAAGACCGCTACGTCACGGCGGGCCTGCTGATGAAGGGTGTCGGCGTGCTCGAAACGCTCTCGGCAACACTCGCTTACCACGACTACGTGTCCGAACGCCTGAGCGTGGATTACGGTGACGAAGTGAACCTGCAGGTGCAGGCCCGCTGGGGCCGGATCACCGGCACCGTGAAGTACGCGGATTACAGCGCGGCCGGTTCGACGCCGGCGGCCGTCCGCGACACGAGCAAGCTGTGGGCGCAGGTCGATTTCGTGTGGTGACGGGCCAATAACACCGCGCGGAGGCTGCCTGTTGCGGCTATGCTCGGTGCACCTGAATCCCGCGTTGCTGCTGCATGCCCGATCCGCGCCTTCGCATCCTCATCGTCGACCAGAACGTCATGCGGGCGTCCGTGCTGGAGGAAGGCCTGCGTGAAGCGGGGCACCACGATGTCGTCGTGGTGCGCGACATGCAGAACCTGCTGCGCCGGATCGTCGATGCGGATCCCGACGTCATCTTCATCGACCTCGAGAATCCCAACCGCGACGTGCTGGAGCAGATGTTCCAGGTCTCGCGTTCCGTCCATCGCCCGGTGGCCATGTTTGTCGACCGCTCGGACGCCACGATGATCGAAGCCGCCGTGGAGGCGGGGGTGGGGGCGTATGTCGTGGATGGC
Source organism: Pseudomonadota bacterium (assembly GCA_031398625.1). Classification (GTDB taxonomy): domain Bacteria; phylum Pseudomonadota; class Gammaproteobacteria; order Steroidobacterales; family Steroidobacteraceae; genus CAIUGU01. The sequence continues at coordinate 11,939 of JANNNQ010000057.1, read as the reverse complement.
CTGCGCAAGGAACGCATCAAGCCGATCCTCGACATGACGATCAGCCGGTTCAACGCGTTCAGTCGCCTGCGGGACGAGCTGGACAAGACCCGGCAGCAGCTCGAGGACCGCAAGCTCATCGATCGGGCCAAGGGCATCCTCATGAAGGAGCGCAGCCTGTCGGAGGAAGACGCCTACTCCCTCATGCGCAAGGCGGCAATGAGCGAGAATCTCAAGCTGGCGCAGGTGGCCCAAAGCATCATCACGGCGGCAAAGTTGTTCAGATGACCCAGAAGAGAATCGCCGTGGGCTTCATCCCCCTGCTCGACTGCGCCGCACTCGTGGCCGCAGCGGAGCTCGGTTTTGCGCAGTCGGAAGGGATCGAGCTGGCGCTGGTCCGCGAGACCTCGTGGGCCAACATCCGCGATCGCGTGATCGTCGGGCAGTTCAACGCGGCACACATGCTCGGGCCGATGCCGGTTGCCTCCTCGCTCGGGATCGGCCATCTCGAAGTACCGATGGTGGCGCCAATAGCGCTGGGCCTCGGCGGCAACGCGATCACCGTGGCTGCGGCGGTATGGGATGAAATGATTGCCCAGGGTGCGCCGGCGGGCGGCGATCCGGCGACGCAGGGCAGGGCTCTGAAGGTCGTCGTGAAGTCGCGCGCGGTCAGGGGCCTGCCGCCTTTGAGCCTGGCCATGGTGTATCCGTTCTCCTGCCACAACTACGAGCTGCGCTACTGGCTTGCCGCCTGTGGCATCGACCCGGATCTCGACGTGCGCCTCGTGGTGATTCCGCCCCCCTTGCTGGTCGATGCGCTGCGTGAGGGGCAGATCCACGGCTTCTGTGTCGGCGAACCCTGGAACAGCCTGGCCGTGGCGGCGGGGATCGGCCGTATCGTCATGCCGGCCAATGCCATCTGGAAGTTGCCGCCGGAGAAAGTGCTGGGCTGTCGCGGTGATTGGGCGAGCAACCATCCCGATGAACTCGCGGCACTCGTACGGTCCGTTCGCCGCGCGGCCGAATGGTGTGGCGATCCGGCGAATCACGCGGAACTGGCGTCCCTGCTGGCTGAGCCGCGGCACGTGGGAACGCCGGCTGAAGCCTTGTTGCGCGGCCTGAGTGGCCGGCTCGTGTTGCAGCCGGATACACCGCCGGCAGCCATCGACGATTTCCTCGTCTTTGCGCGGAACGAGGCAACGATGCCTCGCGAGAGCCATGCACTGTGGTTCTACAGCCAGATGGTGCGCTGGGGCCAGATCCCGGCTTCGGCGCCGAACGAAGCGGCTGCCCGCGCCACCTATCGTCCCGATCTGTATCTGGAGGCGCTGGGCGCAAGCGAGCGCGTACCGCGGCTGCAACCTGAGCAGGGCTTCTTCGACGGCCGCGAATTTGATCCTGCCGATCTGCAGACCTACCTCGCGCAATCGCTTCAGCCTGTTGGCTATCGACCGCTGCCTTGAACATCCGACCTCGCAGCCGCTACCTCGAAACCAAAGCACTCAAGGCAGTGCACGAAGAATGTGCGCTGCACAACCTGACTGCTCCATTGCCGGTCAGAAATCCGCCTCTGATCTGTCGCCTGGCACACCGGCCAAAGCTAACCGTTTGATTTATCGAAGCAGTTGGATGGTTCGTGCGGGTGGCATGCAGCTTGCAACCTCCTTGAGCACAGAGAGTGCTCCCCCGCACCTCTAGCGGGTCCGGATTCGGGCCCCTTGGCAACGCTGCCAACCGGAAGTCTTCCGTTTCCCTTGAGGGAACAGAACGCCTCCAGTTGAGCAGCGTTTTTTTTTGGGCGACAGGCAACGGGACCGATATGGATGCTCACGGCAACGCTCTCGGAAACGCTTCGGGTCTGCGACTCGTCGTCATCGGCAACGGCATGGTCGGGCAGCGGCTGCTCGATGCACTCCATGCGGAGCGCTGCAACTTCGAGGTGACGGTGCTCTGCGAGGAGCCCCGGCCCGCGTACGACCGCGTCCAGCTCTCGGGCTTCTTCTCCGGCAAGAGCGCGGACGATCTCGCGCTGGTGCAGCCCGAATTCTTCGCCCGCAATCGCATTGCCCTGCATCTCGGCGAGCACGCGACCCGTATCGATCGCGAAGCGCAGGTCGTGCATACCAGCACGGGCCGTCAAGTGCCGTACGACCGGCTCGTCATGGCCACGGGTTCGGCGCCGTTTGTGCCGCCGATCCCCGGGCGCGACCGCGAGCACTGCTACGTCTATCGCACCATCGAGGATCTCGAACGCATCCAGGCTGCCGGCCGCGAGAGTCGCAGTGGGGTGGTGATCGGTGGGGGTCTGCTGGGGCTGGAAGCGGCCAAGGCGCTCAAGGATCTCGGGCTCGAAACGCATGTCGTCGAGTTCGCTCCGCGCCTGATGGCGGTCCAGCTCGACGAGGGTGGCGGACGGTTGTTGCGCTCGAAGATCGAAGCGCTGGGAGTGACGGCGCACCTGGCAAAAAGCACGACGGAAATCGTGGCCGGAACGGAACGCCGACACTGCCTGCGCTTTGCCGACGGCACGAGCCTGGAAACGGACGTGATCGTGTTCTCCGCCGGTATCCGTCCCCGCGACGAGCTGGCGCGGAGTGCCGGCCTCGCAGTGGGGCAGCGCGGGGGCATCGTCATCGACAACGCCTGCCGCACCTCTGATCCGGCCATCTATGCGATCGGGGAATGCGCCCTGTGGAACAACCGCCTGTTCGGACTCGTGGCCCCGGGTTATCAGATGGCGCAGATCGTCGCCGATGGTTTGCGTGGTCGACCGGACGCTGCGTTCACGGGTGCCGACATGAGCACCAAGCTGAAATTGCTGGGTGTGGACGTGGCCTCGCTCGGCGATGCCCAGGCTGCAACACCCGGTGCGCGGGTGTGCGTGTTCAGTGACGAGCGCCGCCAGATCTACAAGAAGCTGGTGCTGAGTGAGGACAGCACGCGCCTGCTGGGCGCCATCCTGGTGGGCGAAGCCGAGGAATACGGTGAGCTGCTGCAGTTGATGCTGAATGGCATGGCGCTCCCGGAAGCCCCGGAGTCGCTCATCCTGCCGAGCTTCGACGGCAAGGAGCGTTCCGCGGGGGCAGGCATCAGCGCTTTGCCGGCGTCCGCCCAGATCTGTTCGTGCAACAACGTCAGCAAGGGCGCGATCTGCTCGGCCATCGACGCGGGCTGCGCCACGCTGGGAGCGCTCAAGAAAGCCACCCGGGCGGCGACGTCCTGCGGCGGCTGCGGACCCCTGGTCAACCAGGTCCTGAAGGCCGAACTCACTCGGAAGGGCGTTGCGGTCAGCAATAACCTCTGCGAACACTTTCCCTTCTCGCGCCAGCAGCTGTTGCACCTCGTGCGGGTCGGGAACCTGCGCAGTTTCGCGGCCGTTCGCGACCGGCATGGCCGAGGCGAGGGTTGCGACATCTGCAAGCCGGTGGTCGGTTCGCTGCTCGCGTCCTGCTGGAACGAATTCGTGCTGAAGCGGGAGCACGCTCCGCTCCAGGACACCAATGATTACTTCCTCGCGAACATGCAGAAGGACGGGACATATTCCGTCGTGCCGCGGGTGCCGGGAGGGGAGATTACGCCGGACAAGCTGATCGTGATCGGCCGGATTGCAAAAGAATACGGGCTGTACACCAAGATCACCGGCGGACAGCGCATCGACCTGTTCGGCGCACACGTGCACCAGTTGCCGTTGATCTGGAAGGAGCTGATCGATGCAGGCATGGAGTCGGGCCATGCCTACGGCAAGGCCGTGCGTACGGTGAAATCCTGCGTCGGTTCGACGTGGTGCCGGTACGGTGTCCAGGACAGCGTGCGCCTGGCGATCGATATCGAGAACCGCTACAAGGGCCTGCGCGCCCCCCACAAGCTCAAGTTCGCCGTGTCTGGCTGTACGCGCGAATGCGCCGAGGCTAGAGCCAAGGACATCGGCATCATCGCGACGGAAAAAGGCTGGAGCCTTTACGTCTGCGGCAACGGCGGCATGAAGCCACGGCATGCAGACCTGTTTGCAAGCGATCTCGATACCGCCACCCTGATCCGCACCATCGACCGCGTGCTGATGTTCTATATCCGCACTGCCGACCGCTTGCAGCGCACCTCCGTCTGGCTCGAGAACCTCGAAGGCGGGCTGGACTATCTGAAGCAGGTGGTTTTGGAAGACAGCCTCGGCATCGCCCCCGACCTCGAAGCCGAGATGGCGTCGGTCATCGCCACGTACCAGTGTGAGTGGCAGACCGCCATCAACGATCCTGCGACGCTCAAGCGCTTCCGGCACTTCGTCAACAGCGACCAGGCCGATGACAACGTGGTGTTCATCGAGGAGCGCGGCCAGATCCGGCCCGCAACGCCCGACGAGCGCAACGTCCGCGTCCGGGAGACCGTATGAAGGCTCAGGGAAGCTGGCACAGCATCTGCGCCCTCGATGACATCTGCATGGATACTGGCGTCTGCGCCTTGCTCGAGGGGCGGCAGATCGCGGTTTTCCGTACGGCTGCACACGGCCTGCATGCGATCGACAACTTCGACCCCGCGAGCGATGCCAATGTGCTCTCACGCGGCATCGTGGGTGACCTGGATAGCGAGCCCGTCGTGGCGTCACCGCTCTACAAGCAGCATTACAGCCTGGTCACGGGACGGTGCATCGAGGATCCGGCGCTGTCCGTCAAGGTGTTTCCGGTGCGCGTGCTGGAGAACCAGGTCTGGGTGGAGACGCAACCGCGACGGCAGCGACTGCCGGGCCGGCGGCGGCTCGTCGTCGTGGGCAATGGCATGGCCGGCATGCGCACGGTCGAAGAGCTGCTCGAACTGGCGCCCGAGGCGTACGGCATCACCGTGTTCGGCGCCGAACCGCACGGCAACTACAACCGCATCCTGCTGTCGCCGGTGCTGGCGGGCGAGAAGCGCGCCGCCGACATCATGCTCCATGACCGGCAATGGTACGAAGACCATGGTGTTACGTTGCATGCAGGCGATCCGGTCGTGGCGATTGACCGTCGCGCACGGACCGTAACCTCGCAGTCCGGGATCACCGTTGCCTATGACCGCCTCCTGCTGGCAACGGGCTCGAAGCCCTTCATTCCTTCTATCGAAGGAGCAGGCCTGGCCGGAATGATCGCCTTCCGTGATCTCGGTGATGTCGAGGCGATGCTGGCTGCCGCGCGGGCCTTCCGGAATGCCGTCGTCATTGGCGGCGGGCTGCTCGGCCTCGAAGCCGCGCACGGACTATTGCGCCAGGGGATGGCCGTAACAGTAGTCCACCTGCACGACACGCTGATGGAGCGGCAGCTCGATCCAGTGGCGGCCGGCCTTTTGCGGGCGTCGCTCCAGCAGCGGGGCCTCCGGTTCCACATGCCCGCGAAGACCGTTGCGATCGTTGGCGGTGAACGCGTCACGGGCGTGCGTTGCGAAGACGGCACCGTGCTGCCTGCGGATCTGGTCGTGATGGCGGCCGGTATCCGCCCGAACATCGAGCTGGCCGAAATGGCGGGGCTTCGTTGCGAGCGGGGCGTGCTGGTGGATGACACGCTGCAGACCTTCGACCCCGGGATCTATGCGGTGGGCGAATGCGTCCAGCACCGCAACAGCACCTACGGCCTGGTGGCCCCGTTGTGGGAGCAGGCCGCCGTGTGCGCGCGGCACCTCGCTGAGGTAGGGGTTGCTCGGTATGCCGGCTCGCAGATTTCGACGCAGCTCAAGGTGACGGGCATCTCGCTGTTCTCGGCAGGCGATTTTCGGGGCAGCACCCGGAGCGAGGCGCTGGTGTTCAAGGACCTGCAGCGAGGCGTGTACAAGCGGCTCGTGCTCGAGGACAACAAGGTGCGGGGCGCCGTGCTGTATGGCGATACCAAGGATGGCCCGTGGTACTTCGACCTCATCAACGAAGGCCGCGATATCGGCGCGATGCGCGACCGGCTGCTGTTCGGCGAAGCGGCGGCGCAGTCGCAGACGCAATGACGGCAACCACGCGGACCACCTGCCCGTACTGCGGCGTCGGTTGTGGAGTTGAAGCGACAACCACCCCCACTGGAATCCGCATCGGCGGCGATCCGCTGCATCCTGCCAACGCCGGGCGACTGTGCTCGAAAGGCTCCGCGCTCGGTGACACCCTGGGCTGGGAAGGCCGGCTCACCGCCCCGCAGGTTCGCGGCCGGGAAACCGGCTGGGACGAAGCACTCCACACCGTTGCAACCGGCTTTGCACGGATCATTCGCGAGCACGGGCCGGACGCGGTGGCCTTCTATGTCTCGGGACAGTTAATCACCGAGGACTACTACGTCGCCAACAAGCTGATGAAGGGTTTCATCGGCTCGGCGAACATCGACACGAACTCGCGGCTCTGCATGTCATCGGCCGTCGCGGCCCACAAGCGGGCGTTCGGTGAGGACCTCGTGCCGATGTGTTACGAGGATCTGGAGATTGCAGACCTCGTCGTGCTGGTCGGTTCGAATACGGCCTGGTGTCATCCGGTGCTGTACCAGCGTATCGCGGCGGCGAAGGAGCAGCGGCCCGAACTTAAAGTAGTCGTGATCGATCCGCGGCGGACCGCGACGTGCGAGATTGCCGACCTGCACCTAGGGATCCGTTCGGGCTGCGACGTCCCGCTGTTCAACGGCCTGTTCGCCTGGCTGCATGCGCAGGGCCACATGGATGCCGCGTTTGTCGAGAGCCATACGCGGGACCTCGATCGCACGCTGGTCATGGCGATGAATACGGCGGGTGAGATCGGAGCCGTGGCGAATGCCTGCGGCATGGAGCCCAAGCAGGTGGAGGCGTTCTACTCGCTGTTCGCGGCGACACCCCGCGTCATCACGGCTTTCTCGCAGGGCGTGAACCAGTCTTCGAGCGGTACCGACAAGGCCAACAGCATCATCAACTGCCACCTGCTTACCGGGCGCATCGGGAAGCCGGGTGCGGGGCCGTTCTCGCTCACCGGTCAGCCCAATGCGATGGGGGGACGTGAGGTCGGCGGCCTGGCCAACCAGCTCGCTGCCCACCTGGATCTCGAAGTGCCTGCGCACCGGCAGCTCGTGCAGGAATTCTGGGGGAGTCCTGCGATTGCCTCGCGGCCCGGGTACAAGGCGGTGGACCTGTTCGAGGCGATCCACGCGGGCAAGGTGAAGGCAGTGTGGATCATGGCGACCAATCCGGTCGTCAGCCTGCCGAATGCCAATCGCGTGCGGGCGGCCCTGGAGCGCTGCGAACTCGTGGTCGTGTCCGACTGTGTGGCCCATACCGACACGAATGCACTGGCTCATGTGCTTTTGCCCGCCGCAGCATGGGGTGAGAAGGACGGGACTGTCACCAACTCCGAACGGCGGATTTCCCGGCAGCGGCGCTTCCTCGATGCGCCGGGCCTGGCGCAGCCCGACTGGTGGATCGTCACGGAAGTGGCAAAGCGGATGGGATTCGCAGATGGGTTTGCCTACCAGAGCCCACAGGAGATCTTCATCGAACATGCGGCGCTGTCTGGCGTGGGCAACGGGGGCAGTCGGGCTTTCGATATCAGCGGCCTCTCGAACCTTTCGGCGCAGCAGTACGACTCGCTGCAGCCCACGCAGTGGCCGGTACCTGCAGGCAAGGTCGAATCGTCGGAGCGGCTATTCACCGCGGGCCGCTTCCAGTACCCGGATGGTCGAGCGCGCTTCATTGCGACGCTGCCGAATGCACCCGTCAATGCCACTGATGAGGAATATCCCTTCGTACTGAATACGGGCCGTATCCGCGACCAGTGGCACACGATGACGCGGACGGCCAAGGCCGCGCGGCTCAATGCGCACCTCCCCGAACCATTCGTTGAAATGCATCCGGATGACGCATTGACCGCGGGCGTCCAGGAGGGAGGCCTGGTTCGTGTGTCGACCCGCTGGGGCAGACTGGTCGCGCGGTCGCGATTCGCGGCCGAAAGCCGGCGGCGGATGATCTTCGTGCCGATTCATTGGAGCGGTGCGTTCTCGTCCGATGCCCGGGTCGGGGCGCTGGTGAATCCGGTCGTCGATCCGGTCTCGGGTGAGCCCGAGTTCAAGCACACGCCTGCCCGAGTCGCGCCTTTCGTCGTCGCCTGGCATGGCTTTGCACTCTCACGCCGACCGCTCGACATGCAGGACACGACCTGGTGGACCCACGTTCGTGGCGAGCAATTCCTTCGCTACGAACTGGCTGGCCGCCGCATGTTCGGCAACTGGTCGCCGTGGGCCAGGCGCTTGCTGCGGGTTGACTCGCCCGGAGACTGGATCGACTACGCTGACTCCGGCAACGGGAGTTACCGTGCCGCGCATCTCGTCGACGGTCGCATGGATGCCTGCCTCTTCATCTCACCGCGTCCTGATCTCCCATCCCGCGCCTGGCTTGCGGGCCTCTTTGCCCGGGAGCAACTCGAGGCTGCCGAACGCCAGGCCCTGCTGATTGGCCGACCCACCGACGCGTCAGTCGATAGTGGACCGGTGGTCTGTTCCTGCCACGGCGTCGGCCGCAACACCCTCCGTGCCGCGATAGAAAAGGGCAGGCTGACTTCAGTCCGCGAGATCGGGCAGAAGCTCAAAGCCGGGACGAACTGCGGATCTTGTATTCCGGAGCTGAAGGCGCTGCTGAGCCCGGTGCGGTGATCCGATCTGACGCGTCTCCGAGGGCCGCAGTCCTTTTCAAGAACGCCGCTCCGTTCGCTGCGCTATCCCTGCTCTGCGGCCGGTCCGGGGTGTCCCTGGCCACCCGCGATGCGGGCGAAAACCACTTCGCTGGAAGCACCGCATCGCCCATGCAGGCTCCGGGTTCGGCTTCGCGGAGCATCTCACACAGTCTTGAAGATGACTGCGGTCCCGTCCAACCCCCGGCTCAGGAACCTGACTTCCATCGCCCGCGCGGGCATGCCAGCGTGCCGAAGGTTAACGGTTCGTTTACTCTTCAGGGAGTAGCTTGACCGATCAGGAAAACCAGTGGGCCCGAGACAAATGGCAGGTGGAAGAATCATGTTGCGTATCGGAGTGCTGCTGGTCTGTGCATTCGCAGGCGTTTCGGCTCAGGCGCAGGACGCCACGGTCGTTTCCGGGGTGGTCATCGATGGCGCGACCCGGCAGCCCATTCCCTCAGCCAGTGTCAGCGTAGTCGACCAGGCAAGCGGGCAACTATTGACGGGGGCCGTCGCGGACGCGACCGGTCGATTCTCGATCTCGGGGCTGCCCGAGGGGCAGTACGTGTTCAGCACCAGTGCGGTCGATCATGCAGCGGTGACGCGCAATGTGCTGGTTGGCAGCCGCAACGCGGTGTACAACCTCGGCGAGATTGCCCTTGACCGGCTTGCCGCGCGGCAGCTTGAGGAAGTGCTCGTCTCGGGCGACGCCATCGTCGACCTGCCTCCGGGCAGCACGTCGTTCAGCATGGAGAACAACGTGGCGCGGTCCGGCGGGTCGGTGCTGGATGCCATGAAGTCCCTGCCGGGCGTCACGGTCGGCCAGGACGGGGAACTCTCGTTGCGGGGTAGCGACCGGGTGCCCATCCTCGTTGATGGCAAGGCATCCGCGCTGACCGGTTTTGGCAATCAGTCGGGGCTGGACAGCATTCCGGCAGCCAACATCGAACGCATCGAGATCATCAACAATCCTTCGGCCCGGCATGACGCCGCCGGCATGGCCGGCATCATCAACATCATCTACAAGCAGGAGAGCCGCCTCGGGCTCACTGCCGACGCCGGCCTGGCGGTGGGCGTGGGTGCGCTGGCCAAGCGCAAGCCCGACGTACCGAGCGACCTCGGGAGCTACTCGAACAATCCGAAGATCACGCCGAGCCTCAATCTCAGTTACAACACCGAGCGTGCAAGCTACCTCCTGCAGTCCGAGATCCTGCTGCAGGAGGACCTGCCGAACAACGAATTCACCACGCGCTTCTACGATGATGGCCGGGAGATCCGCTCGCAGATCCCGGAGAACCGGGAGCAGGTGCAGTACATCCTCAAGTCGGGCGCGGACTGGCGCCGTGACGATGCCAACACGTTCCGCCTCGGCGTCAACTTGAGCTATGAGCATCACGAGGACCGGGCGCAGATTCCGTTCGTCGACTGGAACACCCTGCAGCAGCTGCGCTACTGGTTCTGGCGGGAAGACGAGGTGACGGGCTTTGCGAACATCGATATGGGCTACACGCGGGCGTTTGCGGAACCGGGCCACGAGCTCAGCTTCGACCTGCAGTACACCCGGGGCTGGGAGGACGAGGAGTACTTTCTCAACGAAGTCTCGCCCGTGAGAACGGGCACGGATTCAACGCACCTGATTGCCACCGAGCACACGCTGCCATTCAGCGTCGACTACGTCCTGCCGCTGGCGAGCGGGAGGGTGGAGCTCGGCGCCAAGCTGCAGGCCAGATGGATTCCGATCACCTATGACGTGGAGCGGGGCGAGGGCTCGGTCATCTATCCCGGCATTGGCGATCGCTCGGAGTGGCAGGAGGACCTCTATGCGGGCTACGTCAACTACGTCCATGAGTCGGTCAGGTATGCCATCGAGGGGGGTGTACGCCTCGAGCAGACCGAGGTTTCCTATGAGCTGCCTGCCGAGAACATCTACTATCCCGACAGCGACCGCTACGACTACTTCGATGTGTTCCCGAGCGTTCGCCTGACTTACAACCTGGGCGACCGCAGCAGTATCTCGGTCTTCTACAACAAGCGCGTCGACCGGCCGGGTGAGCCCGAGCTGCGGATTTTCCCGAAGTACGACGACCCGGAACTGCTGAAGGTCGGCAATCCCTACCTGCGGCCCCAGTTCACCGACAGTTACGAATTGGCCTTCCGTCACGAATGGGATCCGGCGACGCTGTCTGTGGCGGTGTACCGCCGCAAGATCGAGGACCCCTTCATTCGCGTGTTCGCGACCGACCCGACCATCACGGCCTACGACGTCGTCAACAAGATCTACCAGAATGTCGGCAGCGCAACGAATGATGGCATCGAGATGCTTTCCACCCTCGATCTCGCCCGGTCGTGGCGCCTGTCCGGAAGCCTGAACTGGTATACGAACACGATCGATCCGTATCAGGTCGATCTGCTGTTCCCTGTGCCGCGCCAGTTGCTGATCGAAGCCTCGGAAGACACCACGTGGCACGTGAAGCTGAACAGTGAATTGACGCTGCTACATGCCTTGTCGCTGCAGCTCAGCGCGAACTACTACGGGGCCCGAAACATCCCGCAGGGCACCCAGGATGCGCGCTCTTCGGTTGATTTTTCCCTGTCCCGGAAGTTCATGGAGGGCCGAGCAGAGGCCATTCTTTCGGCGACGGATATCTTCAACCGGTTCGGCCTCAGGCAGCGGATCAACGGCGATGGCTTCGATGCGATCTACGAGAATTTCTACGAGACGCAGACCTTGAGCCTGGGGTTCAAGTACTCGTTCTGAGGACGTTCAATCGGTGCCGATGCATGGGTTCAGGGTTCACCGCCCGCCTCCGATTGCTTCGGGCAGACCCGCTGTGTAGCATCTCGTGTAAGGAGATACACATGGCTACCAATCTATCGATCGACCCGGACCTGATTGACCAGGCGTTGAAAGTCAGCGGCGAACGCACCAAGGCGGCTGCGGTGACGAAGGCGTTGCAGGAGTTCATCGCGCGACGCAAGCAAAAGGGAGTTCTCGAGCTGATGGGCAAGCTCGAATGGGATGCGAAATCCGACTACAAGAAAGCGCGTTCCCGCTAGTGAGCGTTTTTGTCGACACAAGCGTCTGGTCGCAGTTGCTGCGCCGGGATCAGCCGCAGGATTCGGTTCAGGTGCGCACGCTGATCAAGGCCATCGAGTCAGGCGAGAAGATCGTAACTACCGGGCTCGTTTTCCCGATTAGTACTCTTGAGGATGGATCAATGACGTTTTCGGATGCGACTTCGAGGGCCGGAGCCACATGAAAGAAAGCCCCAAGAAAAAACCACAGTGCGCGGGGGTAGACGCCAAGGGACACACACACATTAAAAATGATTAGGGGCGC
>JANNNQ010000054.1:0-2330 GCA_031398625.1 Pseudomonadota bacterium | reverse complement strand
GTTTCTGCAATGCGCAGAACGAGCTGTCATACAAGACATTCACTTTTCCCGGCAGCGTGACCTGCCGCACCGTGGAGAATGTCTTACCGGGGTCCGGCAGCGTATTGAGCTTGCCGCAGGGCTCGCTGCACGCGGCTGTATCGCCGGTGACGGGTCCCGGAGGCGAAGCGCTCGGCAGGCTCGTGCTGCTGCACGACATGGGCTTCATCGAGCTTCGCAGCGCGGATACGCGCCGCTACGTCTTCTACCTGTTCGCCGCTCTCGGCCTGGTGATCTCCCTGGTGACGGTCGCCGTTGCGCAGATCAGCTGGTGGGGATGGGTTCGCGGCATGCGCATCATGCTGTCCGGGGAATGGCTGGGGAAACCGGATGCGGGTCCCGCCGAGATGCGCCCGGTTGCGCACGACCTGCAGGCGCTGATCCACGACCTGGGACGCGACAAGCGAGTCCGCGACGAGAGCCAGATGAGCTGGAACCCGGAAGCGCTGCGTACCATCCTGCGTGAAGACTTGCGCGGCGACGAGTTCCTGATCGTCTCCAACCGGGAACCGTACATCCACGTGCGCGCCGCGGATAATTCCATCCAGGTGCAACGCCCGGCCAGCGGCCTGATCACGGCGCTCGAACCGGTCATGCTGGCCTGTTCCGGCACCTGGATCGCCCACGGCAGCGGTTCCGCCGATCGCGACGTCGTGGACAAAAAGGACCATGTCGCAGTGCCGCCGGGAAAGGAAAGCTATCAAATCCGCCGGGTGTGGCTGAGCGAGGAAGAGGAGAAAGGCTACTACCTGGGCTTTGCCAACGAGGGCTTGTGGCCGCTCTGCCACATCGCGCACACGCGGCCCGTGTTCCGGCCTCCCGACTGGGAACACTACGTGGCTGTCAACCGCAAATTTGCGCGCGCCATCATCGAGGAAGCCAAGACCGAAGACCCGGTCGTGCTGGTGCAGGACTACCATTTCGCACTGCTGCCGGCGATGATCCGCGAGCGCCTGCCCGACGCCACCATCATCGCCTTCTGGCATATCCCATGGCCCAATCCCGAAGCCTTCGGCATCTGCCCTTGGGCGGACCAGATCCTGACCGGGATGCTCGGCAGCAGCATCCTTGGCTTCCACACGCGTTTTCACTGCAACAATTTCCTGGATACCGTGGACCGCTATCTCGAAGCACGCGTCGACCGCGAGACCAACAGCGTCACGCACCTCGGCACCCGCACCTCGGTCAAGCGCTATCCGATTTCGATCGACTGGCCGCTGGCAGGGCTCGCCGAACTGCCCAAGGCGGAGGCGTGCCGGGAGTGGCTGCGGGAGCGCCATTCGCTCCCCGCGGACGCCCGCATCGCGGTCGGCGTGGATCGCCTCGATTACACCAAGGGCATCCTCGAGCGCTTCCTGGCGCTTGAGCACCTGCTCGAACTCGAAGCCGGGTGGACAGGAAAGCTCACCCTGCTGCAGATCGGCGCACCCAGCCGCTCCACCATTCCGGAATACCGCTTGTTCGTGGAGAAAGTCGAATCCGAGGCCGCTCGCATCAACGCGCGATTCGGCAGCGACGGCTACCGGCCCATCATCCTGCGCCTGGAAAACGTCGGATCCCTCGAGGTGTACCGCTACTATCGCGGCGCGGACGTCTGCATCGTCAGCAGCCTTCACGACGGCATGAACCTGGTGGCAAAGGAATTCGTCGCCGCGCGCGACGACGAGCAGGGCGTGCTCATACTCAGCGAGTTTACCGGGGCATCACGAGAACTGGCCGAAGCACTGATCATCAATCCCTACAACATGGACCAGTTTTCCGCGGCGCTGCGGGTCGCCCTCACCATGCCTGCCGGCGAGCAGCGTGACCGCATGCGCAGCATGAGGTCGCTGATCCAGGAATTCAACGTGTACCGCTGGGCGGGCCGCATGCTGCTCGACGCCTCCGTGATGCGCAGGCGCACCCGTGTCCTGCGCCAGGGCACGGACGTTTCCTTCGGCAAGCGCCTGTTGCGCGGAACCCGGGAAGCCGCGGCATGATCGGCGGCGATGTGATCCGAAACGACGAACGCGTGCCCGCCTTCGCGGCAGGCTGGGCGCTGTTTCTCGATGTGGACGGGACCCTGCTCGACATCGCCCGTCATCCGGACGAGGTAACCGTATCACCCAGGCTGCACGAAATCCTGCAGCTTGCCTATCAGCTCGGCGGCGGCGCGGTGGCGCTGATCAGCGGGCGCGGCCTGCCCGACCTCGACCGCCTGTTCGGTCCCGTGCTCTATCCGGCCGCAGGCCAGCATGGACTGGAGCGCCGCGACAGCGCCGGCCACGTGACCAGTTCCATCGGCGCGATGG
>JANNNQ010000236.1:0-15688 GCA_031398625.1 Pseudomonadota bacterium | reverse complement strand
CTTCCCGCTCGGGCCGAACAGATACAGGATGAAGGCTGCCCAGACGAGCGCGAAGGGCAGGCCGTACAGGAACCGGATATAGGTGGCGCCCCAGATCCCGAGGCGTTCGGTGAGTGACCGCTGCGACGCATTGCGGACGATCTGCAGTACGGCGGCGCCGATCGCGAGGAATGGCCAGACGATCACACGGGCTGCCTGGGGGCCATTAATCCCTGCGCGAGTACCAGTAATTCAGGACGGCGAGCAGGAAGAGCAGGACGCCGGGCCACTGCGGATCACGGACCAGCGCAAACCAGAGCACACCACCGAGCCCGGCGGCAGCCGAGAGGATCGTGGCATCGCCGCGGTCTGCACTCTCGCGGCTTTCGCGACGCAGTTCGACGAGGTCTGCCTGGACGGGAATCCGCAGCCGGCCTTCAGCGGCACGCTGGATCGTCGCCTGGACTAGCTGCGGCGTCAGCTTGAGGGCTTCGGTCAGGTCGGGAAGCTGCTCCCGGAAGCTGTTCAGGACTGCCCGCACGCTGTACCGGCCGCGCATCCACTCGCGCAGGATCGGTTGCGCCGTCTTCCACAGGTCGAGGTCCGGATAGAGCTGTCGCCCCAGGCCCTCGATCTGCAGCAGCGTCTTCTGCAGCAGGATCAGCTGTGGTTGCACCGTCATCTGGAAGCGCTGCGCGGTTTCAAACAGGCGCAGCAGCACCTGGCCAAACGAGATCTCCTTGAGCGGTTTATTGAAGATCGGTTCGCAAACCGTGCGCACTGCCGATTCAAGCTCATCGACGCGCGTTCCGGCGGGCACCCAACCGGAGTCGACATGCAGCTTCGCGACGCGATGGTAGTCGCGTTCGAAGAACGCCAGGAAGTTCTCGGCCAGGTAGTGCTGGTCGCGCGGATCGAGCGTCCCGACGATGCCGAAATCCACGGCGGCATAGCGGGGATGCTCCGGGTCGCCCAGCAGCACGAACACGTTGCCCGGGTGCATGTCCGCATGGAAGAAGTTGTGGCGGAACACCTGCGTGAAGAAGATCTCCACGCCGTTCTCCGCGAGCCGCTGGAAGTTCGTGCCCCGGCGGCGCAACTCTTCAAGGTCGCTGATCAGCGTGCCGTGGATGCGCTCCATGACCATCACGTTCTTGCGGCATAAATCCCAGTACACCTCGGGAACGTACAGCAGGTTCGAGGTCGCAAAATTACGCTTCAGCTGGGCCGCGTTGGCGGCTTCGCGCATGAGGTCAAGTTCATCGAGGATGGTCTTTTCGTACTCGCGCACAACCTCGACGGGCCGCAGTCGATGTCCTTCGCTCCAGTAGCGCTCGGCCAGCTGCGCGAGCGCATCCATCACCTCGATGTCCTGCTCGATCAGGGCGCGGATGCCGGGTCGCACGACCTTGACGACGACGTCCTTGCCGTCCTTCAGCTGAGCGACATGGACCTGCGCGATGGTCGCTGCGGCGAGCGGATTCTCATCGAAGCTCGCGAACACCTCGCCGATCGGTTTGCCCTGCGCGTCCTCGATCAGCTGCCGGGCGACCGTTCCGGGAAAGGGCGGCACGCGGTCCTGCAGTTTCGCGAGTTCGTCCGCGATGTCGATGGGCAGGAGGTCGCGTCGCGTCGACAAGGTCTGGCCGAACTTCATGAAGATCGGGCCGAGTTCCTCAAGCGCCTGTCGCAGCCGCTGGCCGCGCGAGCCAGCCATCTTGCGGCCGCGGAACCAGGTGGCAGGTGACAGGTAAAACGCGAAGCGCAACGGCCGGAACAGGTGGGCAGCGAGGATGATTTCGTCGAGCCCGTGCTTCACGAGCACACGCTGGATGTTGAGCAGGCGGGTCAGGACGCGAAAACGCATTCGGTTAGCGGATTGGCCTAGCGGGGAAGGCGCAGTTTGCGTTCGGCCAGCTCGAGCCGGGCTTCTGCGCGCTCCACGTCGTCACGTAACCGGTCCACGTCGCTCGTGAACTCATTGACTTCGAGCCGGGTGGGCACGTCGCGGCTTTCTTCCTGCAGGTATTCGCCCAGGTTCTGGCCGAAGGTGGTGGCCGCGCGATGCCCTGCCTTGAATACGCCGCGCGCAAACGAACCGATCTGGTAGGCAGCCACATCGCCGACGAGTCGCGACAGTTCTTCCTCCAGGTCGGGACGGGCCGCCTTCAGCAGGTTCTGGAAACCCTGTGCCGCCTCGGCATCGCCTTCGATGCGCACGACGCCGGAGCGGACCTGCGATTCGGGGGACTTCGCGACCAGCCCCAGCAGCGATAAAGGACTGCCGGAAATCGAAGCATCCGCCTTGCCCTCGTGTTTCGTGGACAGGTGCAACGCTTTCCCGTCCGAGCGGCAGAAAACGGACAACTCGGGCCCTGCGACGTGAATGGCCAGCGTCCGACCGTCGAGCCGCCGGCACAGCGCCTGCGCCGATTCGGAATCGGCAATGGAGCGGTTCAGCAGTGCTTCGACGGGCCGCAGGAGGATCAAAGCTTGTAGCCCCGGTGCAGGGCCACGATCCCGCCACTGAGGTTGTGGAAACGGGTCCGCTCGAAGCCCGTGGTACGCAGCATGCCGAGCAGCGTTTCCTGGTCCGGAAAGCGGCGGATCGATTCCGCCAGGTACTGGTAGCTGGCAGCGTCCCCGGCCACGATCTTGCCAAGCCACGGCAGCACGCTGAAGGAATAGGCATCGTAGATCGGCTTCAACCCCGGTGCGGTCGGGTGCGAGAACTCGAGCACGAGCAGCTGGCCACCCGGCTTGAGCACGCGAAACATCGATCCGATGGCCGCCTGCTTGTCTGTCACGTTGCGCAGGCCGAAACCGATGGTGACGCAGTCGAAGGAGTTGTCTGCGAAAGGCAGGCACTCGGCATTGGCCAACGTGAACTCCACGCCTTTGACGATACCCCGATTGAGCAGGGCATCGCGTCCCTGGGAGAGCATCGCAGCGTTGATGTCGGACAGGACAATGCGGCCCTCCGGCCCCACCTGTCGTGACATCCCGGCCGCCAGGTCGCCAGTCCCGCCGGCCACGTCAAGCGCCGCGCCACCGGGGCGCAGGCCGGTCATCCCCAAGGTGAACTGCTTCCACAGCCGGTGCATGCCACCCGACATGAGGTCGTTCATCAGGTCGTACTTGCCCGCCACCGATTCGAAAACGGCGCGGACACGACGCGCCTTCTCGGCTACCGGAACTTCCTGGTAGCCGAAATCGACGGAAGCAGTGGGGTCAGGGGTGGAACTCATGGGACCTGCCGGAAAAGCCGCGGGCATTGTAGCAGGGCGGAATTGGGAGGATTTGGGGACTGTCCCCAAAATCCTAGAGCTCGGTGTACTTCCGGCTGCTGCCGCGGGCCTTGTCGACCGGGTACTTCTCGGCGTTCCGCTCGAGCTTGGCCCGTGCAACGGCGACGAGGTCGAGATCCAGTTTGTCGGCCAGCCGGATGAGATACAGGAGCACGTCCGCAAGTTCTTCACCGACGGCCTGACGCAGGTCGGGAGCGAGCGCCCGGCTCTGCTCCTCCGTCAACCACTGGAAATGCTCCAGCAACTCGGCCGCCTCGACGCTGAGTGCGCTGGCGAGATTCTTGGGGGAATGAAACGGGTCCCACTCGCGTTGCCTGGCGAACTCCCGCAAGGCATCACGCAACTGGATGAGTTCATCGCTCATCGCCTGATCACGGCAGCTTCACGCCCGGAGTGGGATAGGGAATGCCGAGATCCTTGAGGCGGTCGAGGTATTGTTGCCAGCGGACCTCGCGTTCCCGGCCCAGCTCCTCGAGATAGGCCCAGGTATAGAGGCCCGTGTCATGGCCATCGTCGAACACGAGCTTGATGGCGTAGTGGCCCACGGGTTCGACCGCCGTGATCCGTACCTGGTCTTTACCCAGCTGCAGGGTTTCCTGTCCCGGTCCGTGCCCTCGTACTTCGGCGGAGGGCGAGTGTACCCGCAGGTACTCGAAGGGCAGTTCGAACCGGCTGCCGTCAGCAAAGCTGATCTCGAGCAGCCGCGATTTCGTCCGGAGCTTGATGGCGGTGGGGGAGGGCATGCGGGAAAGGCTACAGGCAGACCAGGCTACAGGCTATAGGCGGAAGCGATGGGATGGCGCACCCCTGCCTACGAGCTTTCGCGCTGTTCGTCAGGAGCTCTTCGAATCGATCTATTCTGCCTGTAGCCTGTAGCCTGTAGCCCCTTCCTACAGGATGTACCGCGTCAGGTCCTCGTCCTTCACGAGTTCGCCCAGCGAGCGATCGACGTATTCCGCATCGATGACGACTGTGCGCTTGCCGCCATCGGTGGCATCGAACGAAACCTGCTCCAGCAGGCGCTCCATGACGGTGTGCAGCCGGCGCGCGCCGATGTTCTCGGTGCGCTCGTTGACCTGGAAGGCGACTTCCGCGATGCGTTTGACGCCGCTTGCGGCATAGTCCAGTTCCAGTCCTTCGGTGCCGAGCAACGCACGGTACTGGGCACACAGCGAGGCATCCGGTTCGGTGAGGATGCGGACGAAATCGTCCACCTTCAGTGCCTCGAGTTCGACACGGATCGGAAAGCGGCCCTGCAGCTCCGGGATGAGATCCGACGGCTTCGACATGTGGAACGCACCGGATGCGATGAACAGCATGTGGTCCGTTTTCACCATGCCGTACTTGGTGCTCACCGTGCTGCCTTCCACGAGCGGCAGCAGGTCCCGCTGCACGCCTTCGCGCGACACGTCTGCACCCATCGCTTCCTGCCGGCGGGCGATCTTGTCGATCTCGTCGATGAACACGATGCCGTTCTGCTCGGCGTTCTTCAGCGCCTGCACCTTCAGCTCGTCCTCATTGATCATCTTGCCGGCCTCCTCGTCGGTCAGCAGCTTGAACGCTTCGCGGACCTTGAGCTTGCGGGCCTTGGTTCGACCTGCCCCCAGATTCTGGAACATGCCCTGCAGCTGCTGCGTCAGGTCCTCCATGCCCGGGGGCGCCATGATCTCGACGCCAGCGGGCAGCGCCCGGACTTCGATCTCGATCTCGCGGTCATCCAGCGCGCCTTCGCGCAGCATCTTGCGGAAACGCTGCCGGGTGTCGTTGTCCTTCGGGCCGGCTTCGCCTTCGGCCGTGAATCCCACCGAGCGCGGGCGAGGCAGGAGCGTGTCCAGCACCCGTTCCTCGGCGGCATCCATGGCGCGGTGCCGGACCTTCTCGACTTCGAGCTCGCGCGTCATTTTCACGGCGACATCGAGCAGGTCCTTGATGATGGAATCGACTTCGCGCCCGACGTAACCGACCTCGGTGAACTTCGTGGCTTCCACCTTGATGAAGGGCGCGCGGGCCAGGCGCGCGAGACGGCGCGCGATCTCGGTCTTGCCCACGCCGGTCGGGCCGATCATCAGGATGTTCTTCGGCGTGATCTCGGCGCGCAGGGGTTCATCCACCTGCATCCGCCGCCAGCGGTTGCGCAGCGCAATGGCAACCGCACGTTTGGCCGCACCCTGGCCAACGATGTGCTTGTCGAGTTCCTGGACGATTTCGCGGGGAGTCATGTCGGACATGAAGATAGGCTACAGGCTACAGGCCCCAGCAAGAAGCGCCGGACAGCGCAGGATCTCTGTTGGTCAATTGCATATCTCTTACCTGTAGCCTGTAGCCTGTAGCCTGTAGCCTGTAGCCTAGGCTCTCAGCTCTTCGATGGTGAGATTGCGGTTGGTGTAGATGCAGATATCCGCCGCAATGTTCAATGCTTTCTCAACAATCGTGCGCGCATCGAGTTCCGTGTTCTGCAGCAGTGCGCGGGCGGCCGCCTGTGCGTAGGTGCCACCCGACCCGATGGCCATCAGGTCTTCCTCGGGCTCGATGACATCGCCGTTGCCGGAGATGATGAAGGAGTTCCGCACATCGGCGACGCACAGCAGCGCTTCAAGCCGTCGCAGGCTGCGATCGGTGCGCCAGTCCTTCGCCAGCTCGATGGCGGCGCGCGTGAGGTTGCCGTACTGCTGCAGCTTGTTCTCGAAGCGCTCGAACAGCGTGAACGCATCGGCCGTGCCGCCCGCAAATCCGGCCAGTACCTTGCCGTCATAGAGTCCCCGCACCTTGCGGGCGTTGCCCTTCATCACCGAATTGCCCAGCGTCACCTGGCCGTCGCCGCCGATGACCACCACGCCGTTGCGGCGGACGGAAAGGATCGTCGTGCCGTGGAAGTCTGCCGAAGAGGCAGTGGGCTGCAGGCTGTAGGCTGTCGGCATGGAGTAGATCCGGAATCAGATGAAGAGGGAGCCCATGGCTCCTTACCATGAAGGTGGCTGACGGGCGAAGACTCCTACCTGCAGTTCCTACAGCCTACGGTCTACAGCCTAGGTCCCGGTTCTGCGTCGGGCCCGCGGGTGAGCAGCGTCGTATATCTTGGCCAGATGCTGGAAATCAATGTGCGTATAGACCTGTGTCGTGGAGATATTCGCGTGGCCCAGCAATTCCTGCACGCCTCGCAGGTCGTGGCTCGATTCGAGCAGGTGGGTCGCGAAGGAATGCCGGAACATGTGCGGATGCACGTGGAGCCCCAAGCCCTGCAACTTCGCCCAGCGGGCGACGCGCAGCTGGATGGCACGGCCCCCCAGGCGACTGCCATTTCGCCCCACGAAGACGCCGGCTTCCTCAGGGCTTGCCAGCGCCACCCGTTCCTTCAGCCAGCTGCGCAAAGCCGTGACGGCATGGCCGCCGACCGGAACGATCCGCGTCTTGCTGCCTTTGCCGAGGACTCGCACGGTTCGGTCCTTGAGGTCGAGATCGGCGAGGTCGAGGCCAACGAGCTCGGACAGCCGCAACCCGGATGAATAGAACAGCTCCATCAGCGCCTTGTCGCGCGTGTCGAGCCGATCGTCGGTACGGAACTCGAGCAGGCGCGCCATCTGGTCCGCGTCGAGCGTCTGCGGCAGGCGTTTCCTCGCTTTGGGGGCCCGGATCGCCAGCCCCGGGTTCGTGCCAAGCACCCGTTCCCGCAGGAGAAACTCGCAGAACGCGCGGACGGCGGCAAGCCGGCGCTGGATGCTACGGGGAGCCAGGCCCTGCCGGTGCTCACGGGCAGCGAACGCGCGGATGCGGAAACCATCCAGCTGCGGCCAGTCCGTGATTCCGTCGTGGTCGCAGAACAGGACCAGTCGTTTCAGGTCCTGTGCGTAGGCTGCAGCAGTGTGGGCAGACAACCGCCGCTCGCTGCTGAGGTGCGCGAGGAAGCGGGGAATCCACGCGAGGGCGGAGGGGAGCATGCAGGCAAGGCTACAGGCTACAGGCTACAGCCAGCACGCCGAGGGACGCATCCAATCTCTTCACCTGTAGCCTGTAGCCTGTAGCCTGTAGCCTTCAGAACGTCGCCACGGCCTCGCTGACCAGGTCGCCGATGCGGGCGAGGAAATCGGTACTCATCGTCGGATGGAAGCGCTCGACGTCCGGGCTGCCGATGGCGAGCAGACCGAATGAAGACTCCGGACCGAGTGGCACGAGGGCTGCCGAACCGATCGCGACGGTGCCCGCGCCGAACAGGTAGTCGCGCTGGCTGTCGCGGATCTGGCCACAGCGGGGACGCGCCGATTCGAAGAACGTATCGAACATCCTGAGCTCGGGATGCGAGCGTTCGATCATCCGCAGATGCCGGTTGTCCGTGCCGGCAAGCTCCGGAACGCCCGCGCGCGTCAGCACGATCAACCATTGCGAGGCGCCGAAATCGTCACGCAGCGACGCTTCGAGGGTTTCCAGGACCTGTGCAGCGCCCTTCGCGCGGATCAGTCGGCGGGCAAGGCGATGGATCTTGTCGGACAGCGCGTCGTTCGACCGGGCGACATCGACCAGTTCGCGCAGCCTGGCTTCGAGCTTCTGGTTCTTGTCGCGCAGGACCAGCACCTGCCGTTCCACGAGCGACACCGTCGAGACGCCCCGCTCATGGGGTACCCGTAGCCGCGCGAGCACGCCCGGATTGTGTTCGAAGAAATCGGGATTGCGCTGCAGGTAGTCGGCGACGGCTGCCTCGGAGGTAGGCGTAGGCTCGACACCACGTAAGGGTTGCTTGTTCATACCGTCCGCGCTTGTTAAGCCTAGACCTCGATACTGCCTTCAAACACCTTCTCGGCAGGACCCGTGAGCCAGAGCGGGTGACCGGGACCCGCCCATTCCACATCGAGACGACCCCCTGGCAGATCGACCCGCACGGCTGACCCAAGCAGGCCGAGCCGGCGGCCAACAGCCACGGCACCGCACGCGCCCGTGCCGCAGGCCTGGGTCTCGCCGACACCGCGTTCGAAAACGCGTAACCGGATGTGGCCGGCAGCGACGACTTCCATGAAGCCCACATTGGCGCGCATGGGGAACCGCGGGTGATTCTCCACGGCCGGGCCCACACTGTCCACCGGCGCGGACGCCACGGAGGGGACGCGCAGGACTGCATGCGGATTGCCCATCGATACCGCGCCGATCTCGATCGTGCTGCCATTGACCTCAAGTCGGTACAGATCGGCTTCCTGCTCCGCGACGAACGGCAGCGAAGCGGGAGCGAAGTCGGGAACACCCATGTCGACCGCGACCAGCCCGTCGTCGCGGATGCGAGCGTTGACCAGGCCCCCCAGGCTGTCCATGCGCAGTTCGGGAAGGCGTGCCTGCCGGCCACTGATCAGGCGGGCGATACAGCGCGCGCCATTGCCGCACTGCTCGACCTCGGAGCCATCGGCGTTGAAGATCCGGTAGAAGACATCGGTTCCGGGCTGGCGCGGCGGCTGCAGCACCAGCGCCTGGTCGAAGCCGATCCCGGTACGACGATCCGCAAGCCGCCTGAACGTCGCTGCATCCGGCAGGGCCGCATCCGTCGGTGCGTCGAAGACGATGAAATCGTTGCCGACGCCCTGCATCTTGGTGAACGAGAGGCGCATGCCTAAGGAACCTCTGATTGACCTATACGCGCTCGCGACGGCGAGCCATTTCGTGCAGGGCGAGGCGCAACGACCGCTGTGTACCCGGCGTACTCAAGGGAGGAGCAACACTGCCATGCACGAAATGGATCCCGTCCCGATAAAAGAATAAATAGTCATTCAATGGGTTGCGCCTCTAATCGCCTGCTGCGTCGTTACGGCCCTCGCCGATATTCCCGATATCGCCATCGGTCCGATGCCTCGCAGCAGGCGATTGGAGACGCAACGCGAGTGCGTATAGGTCAATCAGAGGTTCCTAGGATAGCGGATCGCGGGTGCCGGGACCTCAAGAGGAAAGGCATCAACCCAGAAGCGCAGGGAATGACGGGTCAGGGATTTCCCAGCCGAGCGCGCTCGACGGAGAGGCACCTGTCCATCACCACGGTCATCCCCCCTGCCTGCGCCCGCAATGCCGCTGGCTCGTTGACAACCCCCAGTTGCAGCCACAATGCCGGCAGGCCGAGCGCAAGACAGGTGTCGACGATGCCATCCACGTGCTCCGGCTGCCGGAAGACATCGACGATGTCAACGGATTCTCCCTGCCTCAAGACGGCGGCAAGATGATCGAGGTCCGGGATGGCGGGGATGCCTTCCCAGGACTTGAGGGACGGGTTGACGGGAATGATCCGGTAGCCAAAGCGCTGCAGCGACAGCGCGACCCCGTGGCTGGGGCGACTGGCATCATCAGACAGGCCGGGCACTGCAATCGTCCGCGCGGAACGCAGCAGGGCTGCCATCTCTTCCGGTGGCGGGTTCCTGAATGTCATGGCTGCAGCCTCCGTAGACATTTGCCGTTTGCCCACTTAAGTTACCACTCCTCAAGAAGAAGCGAAGGGCACCCGATGCGCCACGTCATGGTCATGAATGCCAAGGGCGGCTGTGGAAAGAGCACCCTGGCAACGAATGTCGCAAGCTGGTTCGCAGGCGAAGGAATGAAGGTCGCGCTTGCCGACTACGATCCGCAGCGCACCGGCCTTGACTGGCTCGAAGCGCGTCCCCCTGAACTGCCGAAGATCGCTGCCGTCGCGGCCTACGACGGCGGGGTACGCGGCGCGCCGCGGGATACCGAAGTGCTGGTCATCGATGCGCCTGCCCGCACCCATGGTTCCGAGATGAATGAACTCGTCCGCCGTGCCGAGACCATCATCGTTCCGGTGCTCGCGTCGCCGATCGACATGAAGGCGGCTGCGCATTTCATGGGCGAACTGCTGGAGCTGGGCCGGGTGCAGCGCGAGCAGGCGCGCCTCGCGGTCGTGGCCAACCGCGTGCGCGAGAACACGCTGGCTTTCGAAGACCTCGACCGATACCTGGGCAAGTTGAAGGTCCCTTACCTCACTGCGCTCAGGCAGTCGACGAACTACCTGCGGGCGTATCAGCGCGGCATGGGCGTGTTCGAGCTGCCCGAGTACCTGGCCTGGCCGGACTGGAAGCAGTGGGAGCCCGTTACCAAGTGGCTCGGGAGCAGGAAGAGCCTGCCGGCGTAATGGGCCGGCGAGGGCTGCCAGGGATCATTCTCAGAAACGCCGTGAATCCGTCCTGGAGTCTCCGGCAAAAACTCCTGTTTTTGACGGTTCTGAAAATGATCTCTGGCAACCCTCGCCCTTACCCCATTTCCAGGAGGCTCTGCCGGATTCCCGCATCCACATCGGCGTAGTTCAGCTTGATTCCTAGCTCCGCCAGCATCCGGCCATTGGCGACCCGTCGCGATTCGTTGAGGAATGACAGCCGGGCGGCGCTCAGCACGAGCTGCGCTTCGTCCATCGGGATCTGCGGCGGCGGTGGCAGGCCGCTCAAGGCGGCGACGCGCAGCAGGAATGCCGTGGTGTTGAGAGGGTTGCCGTCCGTGATGTTGTAGACACCGCGGGCCTGCGGTTCCCCGGCTGCGGCAATGCAGGCCGCCGCAAGGTCGTCGACGTGGATCCGGTTGCCCATGCCCGCCTCCTCGATCCGGATGGCCGGTTCACGCGTTGCCAGCCTTGCCAGTGGCAGCCGGCCAGGCCCATAGATTCCCGGCACGCGCAGGACCACCCGCCGGACCTCGTTCTCCGTGCACCACGTGCGCACCATGTCCTCGGCATTCACCCGCCTGCGGGCGCGGGCAGTGAGGGGACTGACGGGCGTGGCTTCGGTCACTTCTTCGCCGCCCCCGTCGCCATAGACGCCGGTCGTGCTCATGTAGATGAATACCCGGGGGCGGCCGGCGAGGCGATTCAGGAACCTGCCCAGGCGCGGGTCACTGTCTCCGTCGGGCGGCGGCGGCACCAGGTAGTACAGATCGGCGTCCTTCGCCCCTTCAAGGAGACGATCAGGGCCGGGTGCGTCGAGATCAATGGCCTGCACCTTGAGTCCGGCTGCCCTCACTCGAGCAACACTTGCTGCCGAGCTGACGATGCCGAGGGTTTCCCGTTCATCCGCCAGCAGCCTGCCCAGGCGCAGACCCACATACCCGCAGCCGACAATGACGGCGCGCGGTGGAACGGGGAGGTGATCCGGAAGCTGGGCAGACATCGGGGCGATCTTGTGTTGCATGGCACGACCCTTGGGTCAGCTCGACCCGGGCCATTTGCAGGTTTCTCGCGCGAGACTACAGGACTATCCTTCGAGGTCCAATCGGCTGGTCCGGGCGTACCGGCCTGGACCCGCCGGAGGACGCCGGCGCTGCCCGGCGCGACATCCGTTCGCATCGACATCGGGGAGTTCTCTCATGAACATTCCACGTCATGCCGTTCCTGTCCTCGCATTCCTCGCGCTCGTCCTGCCGCTGCTCGGCGGCTGCGAGCAGTCGGGAGCCCTGCCCAAGGAGGTGACCACAGCGCTTGAGACCGCGTTTGCCAACAATGACCCGGAGACCCTGGCTGCGTGGTTCGCCGATGACGCCGAGTTGTTGCCACCCAACGCTCCGGCAATCCGCGGGCGGGAGAACATCGATGAGTACTGGAAGGACCAGGTGCGCGTCGTGCTCTCCTATGACCTGGCGACCGTGGAGAGCCACTCGTTCGGTGACTACGGCTATCACTACGCGACGTACATGTTCCGCAACGTTCGCCGCGGCCAGACCGTCGAGACGGGCAAGGTGATCGAGATCTGGCGGCGGACGGACGGCAACTGGCGTGTCTATCGCACCAGCTGGAGCCAGGACCGGCCGCCTCCTGCGCCCACGGTGGAGTCGCTCTATCCGAAAGCGGAAGCCGGCTAGCTTCAGGACTGCGGGATGCCTGCCTGCTGCAGCTTGGCGAGCGCATCAGGCGCGAAGTCGAAAGAGTCGAAGAAGAGCTGGTCTGCGGGCAGGCCGGCCGCGCCGAACTCGTGCCGCAGCGTTTCAACCATGACGGGCGGCCCGGCGGTGTAGACGTCGAACTCCCCGGGCAGCCTGTTGTCTGCCGCGAGGTCTGCCAGCACGGCTGCATGGACCAGTCCGGTGCGGCCCGTCCACTCGTCTTCCGGTTGCGGTTCCGAGAGGACCGGGACGAAGCGCAGGTTCGGGTAGCGCACGGTCCACTCCCGTACCTCGCGCTCCTCATACAGGTCGATCCTCGAGCGCACTCCCCAGTACAACGTGAGCGGCCGCGTATCACCCCGTTCCAGAAGATGCCGCAGCATCGCGCGCAAGGGCGCATAGCCCGTGCCACCGCCGACCAGCAAGGCAGGACGGAGGGAATGCTCGCGGAAGGAAAACTGCCCAAGCGGTCCTTCGATCCGGAGCAACGTCTTCTCGTGCATCGTTTCGAACAGCTGCTGCGTGAACTCGCCCCCCCGCACGCGCCGGATGTGCAGCTCCAGCAGCCGCGCATCGTGCGGCGGATTGGCCAGCGAGAAACTGCGCCGCCGGCTGCCTGGCAGCATGATGTCGATGTACTGGCCGGCGACGAAGGTAAACGGCTCCGCCTGCGGCAGCTTGAGGAAGACGGCCATGACTTCGGGTGCGCGCGGTTCCATGCGTTCGATGCGACACGGCACGCTCCTGATCTGGACCTCCGCCGCGGGCGCCTGCACGTGCCGGATCTCGATGATGAGTTCGCGTGTCGCGGCTCGCGCCTGGCACAGCAGTGCGTACCCCGCTGCCGTCTCCGCCGCGGTGATTCCAGGTGGCGTGCCGCGCGGATAGTGGATGCTGCCTGCAATCAACCGGGCACGGCACGAACTGCAATGACCGCCCTTGCAACTGTGCGGCAGGTTCAGGCCGGCGCGCAGGGCGGCGTCGAGGATGGATTCCGTTTCTTCTACCGACAGCACCTGCTGGCCGGGCAGCAGCGTGACGCGGGCATAGCTCATGAGCGGCGGCGATCCGCGCTGCGCCGCTCGGCCAGCCTCTGCGCCCGCAGCCGCGGCAGGTTCGCCTTGCGCCCGATCGCGAGCACCAGGCCTTCGCTCATGGCATGGAAAGCGCGGTCCCGGTCGCCGAGCTGTTCCAGCAGGTTCGCCAGCAGCTGCAGCGTTTCCGGCCGCGGGCGGATGAGGGCGCTGGCTTCCAGGTAGCTGCGAGCCTTGCCATAGAGTTCCGCGCGCATGCAGAGGCGGGCGCAAGCCAGCAGCAGCGCCGGATCCTCGGGCTGTCTGCGCAACCATTTTTCCGCGATGTCGAGGGCAATGAGCGGCTCCTCCGGTTCGAGGTCGCCGAAAGCGAGCACGGCCGCTTCATCCCACTGGCGATTGAGCAGCTCGCGCAGGGATTTCTGTGCGGCCTCCTGTTCCCCGCATGCCATTGCCGCGCGCGCATGGGCGATCACGACATCGGCGCGGCGTGCGACGGAGGCGGCTGCAGCCTGCCAGGCGGCGGACACCCTGGTGTAATCGCCGGAGCCGCCGGCGGACTTCAGACGATCCAGGTAGACCTGCACCACGATGTCATCGATGACGGAATCCGGGATGCCGCGCGCGCTGCGGAGCCTCGGTTCGAGCTGTTCAAGCCGCTGCCAGTCGCCGGTCTGCCGGTAGATGCGGGCGAGCAGGACCAGGGCCCGGGAGTTGCGCTCCCCGCTGATCTCGAGTTGCTCGAGGACCTTTAATGCCGCCTGCGGTTGCTTGTGACGGAGCAGGATCTCCGCCTGGGTGATCAGGACAGGCGCCCGCTCGCCCGACGTCGTATCGAGCGCCTTGCCGAGCCAGTTCTCGCAGCGGGCGCGCTCGCCCTGCAGGTCCGCGGCGCGCGCCGCGACGAGGTAGTGCACGAGCGGGTATTCGCTGTCGCGCGCCAGCCGCGTGACGGTTTCCTCCGCGGTCCGCCAGTCGCCCTGCGACAACTCGAGCAATCCCTGGAACAGGCTGCGCCGCGCCCGTTCACGGCGTCTTGCGAACTGCCTTTCCTTGTGCAAGCGAGGCGCATGGAACAGCCTGATCGCCATCCGCGCAACGAAGTAGAGCGCGAGCAGGCTCAAGGCGAACACCGGCACGGACATTTCAAGCAACCACCCGCCCAAACTGACAGCGACGTGACCCGGGTCGGCCAGGAGGATGTCGGCCAGCACGGCGCCCACGATGAGGGCAGCCGCGACATACAGGGCGTTCCTCATGATCCGGGCCGGGTGAGCGGTACCAGTTGCTCCAGCAGCCGCAGTGAACTCGACACGTCCGGCAGCGTGGGCGCGACGTCGATGGCCTGCATCGCTTCGAGCTCGGCGGCGAGCCCGGCAACATCGGGGTCAGCCGTCTCGAAACTGCTTCCCAGCCAGCTGCGGGCAGCGGCAAGCGCGGCAGCGAAAGCGGGCTGGTCGGCGCGGGCCACGGCTATCCGCGCTTCGAGGAGCAGCAGCTGCAGGCGCTGCCGTTTCAGGTTCTGCTCTTCCAGCGTCACGAGCGTGCTCGCTGCGGTAGCGGTACGGCGCACCGTCACCAGATTCGCCAGGGCCGACTTGACGAGGGCCCAGGCGCGGGCCAGGCCGCCGGGGGCGCTGGTCGCGGAGTCCAGCGCGTTGTCGTCCAGGACGATGCCTCGCGCCGTCAGTTTCTCGGCAGTCGTCTCGGCCTTGCGCAACTGCTCGGTGATTCCTGCCAGGTCCGGCCGGGGAAAAGCACGCAGGGTTTCGAGTTCCGCCGTCAATTGGCGCCGGACCGTGTTGAGGGCGGGTTCCCGCAACTGGGCAAGGCGCGCATCGGCCGTCGCCATCGCCTCCACGGCGGCATCGACGTTGCGCTCGACCTTCAGTTGCCGCGATGCCAGCTCGAGCAGGGCCAGCGCTTCCGCGCGGGCCCAGGATCGCTGCGGCAGGGCGGCGCGGTCCTGCAACTCGGCAGTGGTTGTTTCGAGTGCAGCCACATCGCGCGCCAGGCTCAGCAGCGATTCGAGCTGGCTGCGGATTTCGCTGTCGGCCCTGGCTTCCTGGTCGGCCAGTGCCTTGAGATCAGCGGTGAGGGAGATCTGGGCGGCATCGATCGCTTCCGTCTGCAGTGCCAGCGCCTCGATGCGATTGCCCAGCGACTGGTTACGCAACACGGCAAACAGGGACACGGCGAGAGCGACCGCGGCGAGCCCGGTCAGCAACAGGCCGGGGCGCCCAGGACGGGGTTCGTCATCGGCAAACAGGGCAGTGGAGGGATCGTCGCTCATCGGCTAAAGCGCGGGGCGGGAAATGCGCGGCCATCGTAGCAGGATCGGCTCAAGTCCGGCGTACTACTCCGGCGTACTACGGCTGGCGTGAACGGGTGTGCCAGGTCGCCATTACGCCAGTCAAGGTATCGTCGTCCGCAGCAGGCGCAACCAGGATTTCCCCCTGGCATCCCAGCGCCCGGGCCGCCGTCTCGAGGCGCGGGCTGACCACGAGCAGCGGCGTTGACTTGAGC
>JANNNQ010000034.1:0-19750 GCA_031398625.1 Pseudomonadota bacterium | reverse complement strand
CGACGAGGGGAAACGTGATGTTTCCCGACTGGCTGACCCTGATGTCGCCCTCCAGCTCCGGGTGATCAAAGACGCTGACGCGAACAAGGTCGCCTGCGCCCAGCCGGTAGTCGCCTTCCGCTGCGTGGACCAGCGTCGTGGCGAGTACCAGCCACGCCAGTGCTGCAAGCAGGCGATAGCACAGTGCAATGGGTGAGGGGACTGGGCTGGTTGTGTTCATGGCAGTCGTTGCATGGGAGTGGCGGCAGCACGCCGGGTGGTTGCGTCGTCAGCGGCCCCGGCAGGCAGTGGATCAACACCCGCGAGGTACGGATCAAGCGCCTCGGCGTGATAGGCAATGGCGGCCCGCTCGCGCCGGTCCCGGAGATACCGTGCCACGGCTGCCTGCCTGGCCTGCTCATTGAGGCGTTGCTCGATGGCCGGCCGCGCAGCATCGAACTCAAGCGGTGCAGCGGTGATGCTGGTCACGGAAAGGAGGAACAGGTCCGCTCCGTGCGTGGTAACCAGGAGATCCCCGACCGAGCTCTTGCTGAACTCCGGCAGCTTCCCAGCCGGAATATCTTCCGCAGTCGCCGTCATCGCCTGCGTTTGGTACGCAATGCCGTGCCGATCGAGCACACCCCGGACCCGCACTGCCGCGTGGGCGGAATCGAGTTCCTTCTGGATGGCGGGCGTCACGCTGCTGCGGGCGACGGTAAAGGCGACGAACTGGTAAAGCCTGCGCTGCGCATACCACTCGGGATGGCTGGTATAGAACTCACGCACCTGCGCGGCAGCCACCGGAGCTACGCCGGCCACGATGCGCTCGACAGCGAGCCTCGCGAGCAGTACGCGTGAGGCCTGCGCCTGCGAAGCCACCACCGCCGGATCCCGGTCGAGGCCCGACGCAATGGCTTCCTGCACCAGCAGCTCTTCATCGATCAAGGCTTCTATGGCCTTCTGCGCCTGCTGGCGGTCGAGCGGGAAAACCGCGGGTTCAGACAACACCCTGTCCAGCCCGGCAGCGGTAATCCCGGTCTGGTTGACCGTCACCAGGACGGCAGGGGCAGTGGACTCGCCGTTCACGGCATCGCAGCCACTGAACGCGAATGCAGCGACCGCGACGAGCAGGTACGGTTGGGCTTCAGTACGCATGCCGGTCATTCCAGACGACCGTGGCGGTCCTGCAGAGGATCACGACATCGAACCACAGCGACCAGTGGCGGAGGTATTCGAGATCGAACTCGATGCGCTTGCGCATGGACTCGAGATCGTCACCACCGCGATAGCCGTTGATCTGTGCCCAGCCGGTAATGCCCGGCTTGATCTTGTGGCGAACCATGTACCCCGGAATGAGGCGCCGGTACTGCTCGTTGACCGCGACGGCATGCGGACGCGGGCCCACGATGCTCATCGTGCCTTCGAGCACATTGAGCAACTGGGGCAGCTCATCGATGGAGGTCTTGCGAATGAACGCACCGAGCGGCGTCACCCGGGCATCGTTGCGGGAGACCTGCGTATAGCTGCGGTCGCCGTCCTCCGTGACCCTCATCGAGCGGAATTTGTAGATGGTTATGGGCTTGCCATCGAGGCCATAGCGCTTCTGGCGGAAGATCGCAGCGCCCGGGGAAGTCAGGCGGATCGCTGCGGCCACTCCCAGCATCAGGGGCGAGATCAGCAGCAGTGCGGAGCCTGACACGGCGATATCCATCAGCCGCTTGAGCAGGCTGCGAATGCCGAAGAAGGGCGATTCGCACACGGCCACCAGCGGAATGCCGTCGACGAGATCGATGCGGCCCTGGATGAGACTGAACATGAACAGGTCCGGCACGAAGTGGATGGAGACGGTGGAGTCACGCAGCTCCTCGAGCAGATTCATCACTCGCGGATCGCGGCTCATCGGCAGCGTGATGTAGACGACCTGGATGTCGTGCTTGAGCACGAACGCGGGAAGCGTCCGCAGGTCACCCAGCACCCGGGTCCCGCTGCCTGCGTCGAGCCGCCGCGGCTCCCGGTCCTCGAAATAGCCCACCACCTGCATCCTGAGCAGCGGATTGTCGTGTAATGCCCGTTCGAGACGGACACCCATCTGCGTCAGTCCGACAATCACGGCTTTCCGTGGCGGCGTGCGGCTTTTCTGCAGCGTGCGTTCGGCCCCGACCTGGACCAGCCACAGAACCGCCGGAGTGACGATGGCCCACGCGAGCAGCACCGCTCCATTGAAGCGGTGGCTGAATCCGGATACGCGCATCAGGATCCATATCAAGCCGATCACCAGCAGCCAGCGTAGCAGGATGTTGAGGAAGCCGTGCCATGCCTGCGATCGGCTGCGACGGCCGCGTACCGGCGCGACCCCGAGAAAATCCGCCGCGAGGATGAAAGCGAGCACTGCGATGAGAAAGTGTGGACCCTGCAGGGGCTCGCCCCACCAGCGCAGGCATGCCACGAGCGTGACTACCGCAACGACGGGGTACAGCAGCGACTTGGTCAGGAAGACAGACGAGGTGTCCGTCGTGGCGACTTCGGTCGACTGGTAATTCTGCTGCCAGGATTCCATGTGCAGGCCTGGTGCGTGGGTCTGTGTGGCCAGCCGTCAGCGATAGACCGCCTCGGAAAGGGGGCGGTGCTGCAGCGACTTCTGCTTGCGGCGCAAATGGAAAGCCACGAGGCCCCCGGCAACCACCAGCATCAGCCACAATTCGGAATCATCCACGGGAGGGGTCAATGCCGGCAGCTCGGCACGACTGCCTGCGAGGACTGCGACCGGCAGGGCTGTCCCGATTCCGGCTGCATAGGGAAAGGTGTCCGCGTTGACCGATGCGGGTGACTCAAGCAGGCGCAGCAACGGCGCATCCGCTTCCATTTCGCCGAGGCGAGTCGTGCGATTCGTGGCGGCGACGGCGCTGCTGGTCGCGGCGAGTCCCAGCAACAGAGTGCAGAGCGGTTTCACGTGATTCATGACTGTCTCCATGTCGCGGCGCGGCCACTTGATTTATTCGCCATACAACTTCGAGCTTCTGCATCCGTCCTTGTCTTACAGGTGAAGTACAAAGCAATTTTCATTCCATGGAACGCCGTGTCGGACAATGACTACACCTGCTTGAGCATCCGCCCCCAATGCGATGATGGATCGCCGAAATGGTTAAATCGCGATCGCAGCGAATTACGAACGAAAGCCGGCGCTTCCAGCGAGCCAATTAATCATGTCGCCGCGCAGGGACAAGCACTGCGCGCGCTGCATGCAATTTCTACAGGCTCGGAATCTTGTAATGCTTACCGAACTGCTGCGCATTCCTTGCCGGCCTGCACCGATAAATCGCGAGGGCGCACCTTATTGGCGCGCCTTGGTCGCTAGATACACCTTTTGATACTCGGCGGACGAGCAGAATTGGCCCGCGCTTCCGCAGCAGCAGATCAGCGGGAGAAAGAGAGGGAGCCTGCCTGCGCCGTGACCCTGATGCGATCGCCGGGCTTGAACTCACCGCGCAGGATACGTTGCGCCAGCGGATTCTCGACCTGGGCCTGGATCGCACGCTTCAACGGCCGCGCGCCATAGACCGGATCGAATCCCGCCTCGCCCAGCAGATCCATTGCAGCCGTGTCGAGGTCAAGCTCGAGGTCGCGATCGGCCAGACGCTTGCGGAGCAGGCCGAGCTGGATGGCCACGATCGAACGCAGTTGCTGCCGCCCGAGGGAATGGAAGACGACGATGTCATCCACGCGATTGATGAACTCCGGCCGGAAATGGCCTTGCACCACTTCCATCACGGCTGCCTTCATCCGGGCATAGGTGACGTCGTCCTGGGGCTCGCCCGCGAGTTCCTGGATGGCCTGTGAGCCCAGGTTCGACGTCATGATCACCACGGTATTGCGGAAATCGACCGTCCTGCCCTGCCCGTCGGTGAGCCTGCCATCGTCCAGTACCTGCAAAAGGACGTTGAACACGTCGCCATGCGCCTTCTCGACTTCATCGAGCAGGATGACCGAGTACGGCCGGCGGCGCACCGCCTCGGTCAGATAGCCCCCTTCCTCGTAACCGACATAGCCCGGGGGAGCACCGATCAGGCGGGCGACGGAATGCTTCTCCATGAATTCCGACATGTCGATGCGGATCATCGCCTCCTCGGTGTCGAACAGGAACTCGGCCAGCGCCTTGCAAAGCTCCGTCTTGCCGACACCCGTGGGGCCGAGGAACAGGAACGATCCGTTCGGCCGGTTCGGATCGGCAATCCCGGCGCGCGATCGGCGAATGGCGTCCGCGACGGCCGTTACCGCTTCCTGCTGTCCCACGACGCGCTTCGCAAGCGCCTCTTCCATGCGGAGCAGCTTGTCCCGCTCGCCTTCGAGCATCCTGGATACAGGGATGCCCGTCCACTTGGACACGACCTCGGCGACTTCCTCGTCCGTCACGCTGTTGCGTACAAGCTGCGTCGCCTTCTGGTCGGCCTGCATCGCGGCGGCCAGCCGGGCTTCGAGCTCGGGGATGCGTCCATGCTTGAGTTCCGACATGCGCGCATAGTTCTGCGCGCGTCCCGCGGTCTCCAGTTCGAGGCGGGCTTGCTCGAGTTCCTCCTTGATCCGGGCTTCGCTCTGGAGCGACGCCTTCTCGGCTCTCCAGATTTCCTCGAGATCCGAGTACTCCTTTTCCAGCTGGCCAAGCTGCTCATCAAGGAGCGCGAGACGCTTGCGGGAAGCATCATCGGATTCCTTCTTCAGTGCCTCGCGTTCGATCTTGAACTGGATGATGCGCCGTTCGAGGCGGTCCATCTCCTCGGGCTTGGAGTCGATCTCCATGCGAATGCGGGAAGCCGCCTCGTCGATGAGGTCGATGGCCTTGTCGGGGAGCTGCCGGTCGGCGATGTAGCGATGCGAGAGCGTCGCGGCCGCGACAATGGCCGGGTCCGTGATCGCGACCTTGTGGTGAATCTCGTAGCGCTCTTTCAGGCCACGCAGGATCGCGATGGTGTCCTCGACCGACGGCTCGCTGACCAGCACCTTCTGGAACCGGCGCTCCAGCGCCGCATCCTTTTCGATGTACTTGCGGTATTCATCGAGCGTCGTCGCGCCGACGCAGTGCAGCTCGCCACGGGCAAGGGCGGGCTTCAGCATGTTGCCGGCATCCATGGCACCTTCCGCCTTGCCCGCGCCCACCATCGTATGCAGCTCGTCGACGAACAGGATGACCTGCCCTTCCTGCTTCTTGAGATCATTGAGCACGCCCTTCAGGCGCTCCTCGAACTCGCCGCGATACTTGGCGCCTGCAATGAGTGCGCCCATGTCGAGCGCCAGGATCCGCTTGTTGCGAAGCCCTTCAGGCACTTCCCTGTTGATGATGCGTTGCGCGAGACCCTCGACAATGGCGGTCTTGCCGACACCCGGTTCACCGATGAGGACGGGATTGTTCTTGGTACGCCGCTGCAGCACCTGGATGGTGCGACGAATCTCGTCGTCGCGGCCGATGACCGGATCGAGCTTGCCCTGCGCGGCCCGCTCCGTGAGATCAACCGTGTATTTCTCGAGTGCCTGGCGGTTCTCCTCGGCGTTCGCGTCAGTGACCTTCTCACCGCCCCGGACCTCGTCGATGGCTTTCTCGATCGCGCCCTTCACGGCGCCCGCACCGCGGAGGATCGTGCCGAGCTGGCCCTTGTCTTCCAGCGCCGCGAGTACGAACAGTTCGCTCGAGATGAACTGGTCGTCGCGCTTCTGCGCGAACTTGTCAGTGACATTCAACAGCCTCATCAGCTCGGCGGCTGGCTGGATGTCACCCTGGTTGCCTTCGACCTTGGGCAGCTTGTCGAGCGCCTCCCCTAGCTGCGAGCGCAGGAGGCTGACGTTGGTGCCGGCCTTGTCCAGCAGGTGCCGGACAGCCCCCCCTTGCTGGTCGAGCATGGCCGTGAGCACATGCAGCGGCCCGAAGAACTGGTGATCGCGCCCCACCGCCAACGACTGGGCATCGGCCAGGGCCATCTGGAACTTGCTGGTCAGTTTGTCCATGCGCATGCGTGTCTTACCTGGGGCTCCGGGCAAGCAGTTGCCGGACCCTCGTCAGAATGAATCACTGTTGCGCAACTTGGGGGTAAGTCCGCCGGAATTCAACACGCGGAAGCCGCACCCGGCTACCAAAAGTGGCGCTTGCCCCGGGGGCTGAACGACAAGCCGTTCAGTGGGCGTTCGCGTGACTGAAGTAGATGAGGGCGATGCCGGCCGATATCAGCAGGAACTGCTGCACGGCAGAAGTCGCATCGACACGCCGATGCAACCCGGGAATGAGATCGGCTACTGCCACATACAGGAAGCTGGCAGCCGCCATAGCCAGGGCGTAAGGCAGGTAGTCGAGCACCGCGCCCAGCGCCAGCACGCCGACGATGCCACCGATGACGGAAGTCAGGCTCGTCAGCAGGTTCAGGACCAGTGCCCTGCCGCGGCTCATGCCGCCATTGAGCAGAATCGCCAGGTCGCCGACTTCCTGTGGAATCTCGTGGGCGAACACCGCAATGGCCGTGACGATGCCAAGGTGGACATCGGTCAGGAACGCTGCGGCAATCAGCACGCCATCGAGCGCATTGTGGAACCCGTCGCCGATCAGGATGAGCGAGGCGGAAGCGGCATCGCGCTGCTGATGCGAAGGGCCGTGTTCGTGCCCATGGGCGTGACGTTCCGGGACGTGGCCTTCGCACTCGTCGTGATGGCAATGCCGCCACAGCACCAGCTTCTCCAGCACGAAGAACACGAGGATGCCGACCAGCAGGGCGAGTCCGATGCCGTGCGTGTTCCCGGTCCCTGCCCCCTCGACCGCGTGGGGAATCAGCCCCAGCAGTGCCGCTCCCAGCAAGGCGCCCGTGGCGAAGCTGACGAGGTGCGGCAGTATGCGATGGCGCTGGCGTTCCGGAATCAACAGGAACAGGCCCGCCGCAAGCGCGCTCAATGCGCCGCTGCCCACCGTGAACAGGATGACCCAGGAGAGGGGAGACATAAAGAAGGCTACAGGCTACAGGCTACAGGCGGGATGTTCGAAGAGGCCAGGGTATTCATATACATCGCCTCGCGCATGAACGTGGTCAAGCTGCGCCTTCGGCAATCCGATTGTCTTGCCGCTCGCCTGCAGCCTGTAGCCTTCTTCTTCACTCCAGCCAGACCAGCGTTGCCATGCGCCCGGTCTGGCCGTCGCGGCGATAGGAGAAGAAACGGTCCTGTTCGGCCGCCGTGCAGCGGCCGCCGCCATGGATGTCGCCGACTCCGAGGCGCTGCAACTCGAGGCGCGCGAGCTGGTACAGGTCAGCCTGCCACCGCCCTCCTGCGTTCGCCTTGAACGCAACTGCGGTTGCCGGATCGCGAGCCGCGAAGGCCTTGACCACGTCGTCACCGACTTCAAAGGCGTCGGGCCCGATTGCGGGACCCAGCCACGCAAGCAGCTCGCCTGGCGCGATGCCCAGTGCCGTGACGGCGGACTGCAGGACCCCGCCTGCAAGACCTCGCCAGCCTGCGTGAGCGGCCGCAACCCGGGTCCCCGCGCGGTCGCAGAACAGGACCGGCAGGCAATCGGCAGTCAGCACGGCACAGACGCCACTCGCCCCACCCGCATAGGCATTGAAAACGCCCACGTCTGCCGTCGGCGGACGGACATGCCAGCCAGGCTGCGCAACTGCCGTTCCATGGACCTGGTTGAGCCACAGCGGCTCGGCCGGGAGCTGGAGGGCCATCCGGAGACGTCGTCGGTTCTCCAGCACGGCGGCCGGGTGATCTCCCACATGGGCGCCCAGATTGAGGCTCTCGTAGACACCCCGGCTGACGCCGCCTGTCCGAAAAGTCGAGGCGGCGCGAACCCGCGACGGCGCAGGCCAGTCGGGACGGATCCACTCGAAATCGGTTGCGGCGGTCATCAGCGTCGGCCCGCAGCGGCTTTCGCTTCGGCCGCCACATCCGCTGCCAGGAGCTGGATCAGGTGCTGCATGTCCGCGGGGAGGGGCGCGGCGACATCAATGGGCTTGCCGCTGACAGGGTGGGCAAAAGCCAGCCGGGCCGCATGCAGCGCTTGCCGGCGGAAGGAACGCAATTCCTCGACCACCTCGGGGGACGCCCCCCTTGGCAACAACAGGCGGCCGCCATAAACCGCATCGCCAACGAGCGGGTACCCGATGTGGGCCATGTGCACGCGGATCTGATGGGTGCGGCCGGTTTCAAGCTTGAGCCAGACGTGGGTATGGCCGCGGAACCGGGTCACCACCCGATAGTGCGTTACTGCTTCCCGCCCGCCCTGCCGCACGGCCATCCGGATGCGATCCAGCCGATGGCGATCGATCGGCGCATCCACCGTGCCTCCCGCCGTCATCACGCCGACGCAGACCGCCTGGTACTCCCGCTCGACCTCCCGCGCCTCGATCTGCCGGACCAGGGAAGTGTGCGCTTCAATGGTACGCGCAACGACCATCAGCCCGCTGGTGTCCTTGTCGAGCCGGTGCACGATGCCCGCCCGGGGCAGCACGGCGAGTCCGGGCTCGAAATGCAGGAGGGCATTCTGGAGCGTCCCGGCGTGATTCCCGGCTCCGGGATGAACCACCAGCCCCGCGGGCTTGTTCAGGACCAGGACATGCCGGTCCGCATGCACGATATCGAGGGCGATCGCTTCCCCCGAGACCAACGTCTCCGGTTCAAGTGAGGCTTCCACCTGGACTGCTTCCCCGCCGACGACCTTGTCGCGGGGCTTGAGCGCGGCGCCATCCACCAGCACCTTCCCTGCGTCGATCCAGTCCTTCAGCCGGGTGCGGGAATACTCGGGCAGCAGCTCGGCCATGACCTGGTCCAGCCTGCGGCCGGCACATTCCGGCGGGATGATGAGCGAATGGGAAGGCATGGGGATCGGCTTCAGGCTTCAGGCTTCAAGCTTCAGGAATGGGGCGGCAGAACAGAGGGCGAAGTCTAGTGAATTCTGGAATGCGGCCGGGTACTAATTCTCGGAACCGCCATGGCAGGCGAACTTCGCCCGGTGCCCGGCGTCTTACCCGCAGCCTGTAGCCTGGAGCCTTCCCCCGGCTATACTCCGCCGCCTTGAATCGTGGG
Organism: Pseudomonadota bacterium; assembly: GCA_031398625.1. Classification (GTDB taxonomy): domain Bacteria; phylum Pseudomonadota; class Gammaproteobacteria; order Steroidobacterales; family Steroidobacteraceae; genus CAIUGU01. Next base: position 10,714 of record JANNNQ010000034.1, on the reverse strand, counting down.
ATGCAACCGATGTCCGACCGCCGACTGACTTCCCTGCCCGGGCTCGCTGCGCTGCTGCTCGTGGTGCTGGCCATCGCAGGTTGCCGGAGCAACCCCGACAGGGAGGCCGTCAACGATCCCGACGTCGCCTACCGGGTGGCCAAGGAATCCATGGGGCGCGGCGACTATGCCCGTGCCATCTTGATCTTCGAGGCGCTGGAAGCCCGGTTTCCGTTCAGCAATGCCACGCGGCAGTCGCAGCTGGACCTGATGTACGCGTACTACCGGAATCGCGAGCCCGAGTCGGCCACCGACCAGGCAGACCAGTTCATCCGCGAGAACCCGACCCACCCCCGGGTAGACTACGCGTACTACATCAAGGGGCTGGTTGCCTTCGAACGGAACCCCAACGTGATCGAGCGCTGGTTCAATGCGGATCTTTCGCAGCGTCCGCCGATCGATGCCACCAAATCCTTCCAGGCCTTCGCGACGCTGCTGCAGCGATACCCGAACAGCGAGTATGCCGAGGACTCGCGGCAACGCATGATCTTCCTGCGCAACCGGCTGGCCGACTATGAAACGTACGTGGCCGGTTACTACCTGGGACGCGGTGCCTACGCAGGCGCCATCAACCGCTCGAAGTACGCCATCGAAAACTACGACGGCGCTCCGGCCATTCGCGAAGCACTGGTGATCATGATCGATGCCTACAAAGGGCTTGGCATGACCGATCTTGCGGCCGATGCGCAGAGAGTGCTCACCGAGAACTTCGCTGCCTCTGCGGATACGACTCCGGTGGCTACCCGCGGCTGGTGGAAGTTCTGGTAGCAGGCTACAGGCTACAGGCTAACAGGCTACAGGCTACAGGCTACAGGCGAAGAGAAGCCGAGTTGCGCTGGCCGTTCCATTGCGTCTTGCACTTCATTTCTGGCTGTCGCCTGCAGCCTTCCTCACCTTCCGGTCCTGTAGCCCGACGTAATCGGGTAGCGCCAGTCTCGACCGAACGCGCGGTCGCTGATGCGGATGCCGGGCGGAGCCTGGCGGCGCTTGTATTCGTTGCGCTTCACGAGATCCAGCACTCGTCCCACCGTCGCCCGGTCGTAGCCGCGCGCGGCAATCTCGTCCACCGACAGATCGTCCTCGATGAACAGCTCGAGGATCGGATCGAGGATCTCGTAAGGCGGCAGCGAGTCCGAATCCTTCTGGTTGTCGCGCAGCTCCGCGGTCGGCGGCCGGTCAATGACGCGTTCAGGGATGACCGCCGCCTGCGCTCCCGCCCGCTCATTGAGAAAGCGCGCCACGCGATAAACGAGGATCTTGCTCAGGTCCTTGATGGGGGCAAAGCCGCCGGCCATGTCGCCGTACAGCGTGGCATATCCCACTGCCGTCTCGCTCTTGTTGCCCGTGGTCAGCAGCATCTTGCCGGTCTTGTTGGAAATGGCCATGAGCAACAGGCCCCGGCAGCGGGACTGGATGTTTTCTTCGGTCGTATCCGGCTCCCTGCCCGCGAACACTTCCCTGAGTGCCTCGAGGGCCGACTCGAACATGCCCTCGATCGAGATCACGTCGTAGGCAACGCCGAGGGCACGGGCCTGGGCGGCTGCATCGTCGAGACTCATCTGCGAGGTGTAGCGCGAAGGCATCATCACCGCATGGACGCGATCCGCCCCCAGGGCATCGACCGCAATCGCGAGGGTCAGCGCCGAATCGATGCCGCCTGACAGCCCGAGAACGATGCCCGGAAAGCGATGCTTGTTCACGTAGTCGCGAACACCCAGCACCAGCGCGCCATAGATGCTGGCCTCTTCCGTCGGCAGCGGTTCGATGGGACCGGAACGCGGGACTGCCCTGTCGTCCTTGAGATCGATGTCGACCGCGACCAGTGCTTCGCGGAACGACGGCAGGCGCTGCACGACCTCGCCGGTGCTGTTCATCACGAATGAGCCGCCATCGAACACCAGTTCGTCCTGACCGCCCAGCAGGTTCACGTAGACCACCGGCAGACCGGTGTCGAACACGCGGTCCCGCACCACGCTTTCCCGGCGCTGCTGGTAGTTCAAGGAATAGGGCGAACCGTTGCTCACGACGAGGAGCTGGGCTCCGGCTGCAACGGCCGCCAGGGCGGGCTCGCGTTCCCAGATGTCTTCGCAGATCAGGAAGGCGACCCGGATACCGCCCAGTTCGACGATGCGGGTGTCGGTGCCGGCGCGGAAGTAACGCTTCTCGTCGAACACCTTGTAGTTCGGCAGGAACTGCTTGTGGTAGTTCGCCAGCAACGCGCCATCACGGACGATGGCTGCAGCGTTGTAGATGGTTCCGTCCGCATAGTCGGGATAGCCGACCATCGCCGTGATGCCCTGCGTTTCAGCACGAACGCGCGCCAGGCCCTGGGCCACCTGCCGCCGCATGCCGGCATGGAACAACAGGTCTTCGGGCGGATAGCCACAGAGGGCGAGTTCAGGAAAGACGACCAGCTGCGCGCCGAGGCCGCGGGCCTGGGCAGCGGTATCGATGACCCGCTGCGTATTGCCTTCCACATCGCCAACAAAGAGATCGAGCTGTGCGAGGGCGATGCGGAGGGTAGATGACATGAAAAGCTGCGAGCTATGAGCCGGCGCCTGCCGGTAGATAAAAGTGCGAATTCCTTCTGCAGGAAACCGAGACCTTCATGACAGTACGGCAGCAGACGATGGAATTCGTTTCAGGCGCGCTTTCCTACTTCGCCTTCGCGGGCTTCCGCTTGGCCGCCTTCTTCTTCGAAGCGGCCTTTGCCTTCACGGCTTTTCTCTTCGTCTTCGCTTTGGCGCTGGTCTTTGCCTTGACCTTTGCCTTGACCTTGACCTTCTTCTTCGGCGTGGCGACCGACTTCACAGCCTTCGCAGCGGATTTGACGGCTTTCGCAGCCGACTTCGCGACGGACTTGACCGTGTTGGCAGCGGTGGCCGCAGCACGCTGCACGAGGGCGCGACGCTTTTCCATCTGCTCCGCAATGGCGGAGCCGAGTTGCGCGGGCGAGCGAACCGTGCGCACGCGGGCTGCTTCCAGCGCTGCGAACTTGTCGGCCGCCGTGCCCTTGCCGCCGGAAACAATCGCGCCGGCATGACCCATGCGCTTGCCGGGTGGCGCGGTAACGCCAGCGATATAGGCGACGACCGGCTTGCGGACGTTGTAGCGGATGAAATCCGCAGCAGCCTCTTCGTCACTGCCACCGATTTCGCCGACCATGATGATGCCTTCTGTCTTCGGGTCTTCCTCGAACAGGCGGAGGACGTCGACGAAGTTCATGCCGCGGACCGGGTCGCCCCCGATGCCTACGCAGGTGGTCTGGCCGAGACCGATGCGGGTGGTCTGGTAAACGGCCTCATATGTCAGGGTGCCGGAGCGCGAAACGATGCCGATCCTGCCGGGCTGGTGGATGAAGCCGGGCATGATGCCGATCTTGCACTCGCCAGGCGTGATGACGCCGGGGCAGTTGGGACCGATCAGCAGGCTGCCGTAGCTGGCGAGCGAAGCCTTCACCTGGACCATGTCGTTGACCGGAATGCCTTCGGTGATCGCCACGATCAGCTCGACGCCTGCATCGGCGGCTTCAAGAATGGCATCGGCCGCATACGGCGCGGGCACATAGATCATGCTGACCGTCGCGCCGGTTGCCTTCACGGCTTCGCGCGCAGTGTTGAACACCGGCAGGCCTAGATGTTTTTCGCCGCCGCGACCGGGCGTCACGCCGCCCACCAGCTTGGTACCGTAAGCCAGGCACTGTTCCGAATGGAACGTGCCCTGCTTGCCGGTGAAGCCCTGGCAGATCACGCGGGTGTGCTTGTTGACGAGGATGCTCATAGGAAGGCTGTAGGCTCGGTAGATGTAATGAATATGGATGGGCTACAGGCTACAGGCCGGACTCCAGCGCGAGAGAACATGCAGTCCTCCCTTGGCTGTAGCCTGTTCACCTGTGGCCTTTTTCTTCAGTTGCCGACCGGCTTCGCCGCCGCAACCACCTTCCTGGCAGCGTCGGTCAGGTCTTTCGCCGTGATGATCGCGAGACCGCTGTCGCCAAGGATCTTGCGTCCCGCCTCCGCGTTGGTGCCTTCGATACGCACCACCACCGGCACGCCCACGCCGACGTCCTTCACGGCGGCGATGATGCCTTCGGCAATCATGTCGCAGCGGACGATGCCGCCGAAGATGTTGACGAGGATCGCGCGCACCTTCTGGTTCGACAGGATGAGATTGAACGCTTCGGTGACCCGTTCCTTCGTGGCGCCGCCGCCGACGTCCAGGAAGTTGGCCGGCTTGCCGCCGTGCAGCTGCACGAGGTCCATCGTCGCCATCGCAAGACCGGCGCCATTCACCATGCAGGCGATGTCACCGTCCAGCGAGACATAGTTGAGTTCGTGCTTGGCCGCTGCACGTTCCGTCGCGTCTTCCTGCGTCTCGTCGCGCCAGCCACCGAGCTCCTTCTGGCGGAACAGGGCGTTGTCTTCGATGTTGATCTTGGCGTCGAGCGCGACCAGCTTGCCTTCGCCCGTCACGATCAGCGGGTTGACTTCGAGGAGGCTGGCGTCCTGCTCGAGGTACAGCTTGTAGAGCGCCTGGGCGATCCTGGTGAATTCGTCGATCTGGGCGCCGGCCAGGCCGAGCCCGAAGGCCATCACGCGGCACTGGAAAGGCTCGAGGCCCGTGGCCGGATGAACGTTGACGCGAATGAGCTTTTCGGGGGTCTTGTCGGCGACTTCCTCGATGTCCATGCCGCCCGCGGGCGAGACGATGAAGGCGATGTGGCCCTTGTCCCGATTCAGCACGAGGCTGACATAGAGCTCACGGGCAATCCTGGAACCGGATTCGACGAATACCTGGTGAATCGGCAGGCCTTCCGGGCCCGTCTGGTGGGTATGCAACCGACGGCCGAGCAGCTTGGCCGTGGCCTCCGCCGCCGCTTCGGGGCTATCGACCAACTTCACGCCACCTGCCTTGCCGCGACCACCCGCATGCACCTGGGCCTTGATCACCCACTTGCTGCCGCCGATGCGACGGGCGGCTTCCGCGGCCTCGGCCGGGGTGGAGGCGACGTAACCGGTGGGGACCGGGATGCCATAGCGCGCAAACAGCTGCTTGGACTGATATTCGTGCAAGTTCATCGGCGGGTAGTTCCGGTCTGGTTGTAATGAGGGACGCCAGTCTTGACTCAATGGCGGGGGAATTCTTCAGTATGCTGCGCCGCGGGCCGGCACGCTTTAGGGGCGCGTATTCTGTAGCAAACTGCCGGAAATGCAAAGAACACGGGATTATTGCTGCCGATTCCTGTGCTAGTTTCCGACGCCAATGAGTTCACCCCCGCCCGAGACGTCCCGACCCGCCGCCGCCGACCTCGCCTGGCGCATCCTCAGGCTGCTCAACCTGTTCCGCACGCTGGTACCGATGGTGCTGGCGGGTTTATTCGTATTCATGGCGCCCCGGCCTGTGGGCCAGGTCTATCCCGCGTTGTTTGTCGCGGTCCTGACGACGTACTTCCTGTTTGCCGCCGCGTCGATTTCGAGCATCAAGCGCCGCTGGCCGGATGCCGGGACACAGGTTCTGGTTCACGTCATCGCGGACCTGGTGGCGATCAATCTCCTGACCTATGCGAGTGGCGGCCTGATCAGCGGCCTTGCGGTCCTGCTCATCCTGCCCGTGGGCGTGGGCAGCCTCATCGTCGCACCCCGCACTGCCCTGCTCTTCGCAGCCATGGCCACGATCGGGCTGCTGCTGCAGCAGGGCATCTCGATCCTGGAGGGTCACGGAGACTGGTCGGACCTCGCGGCCGCGGGCATCGTCGGCGCGATCGCCTTCATGCTGGCGCTGGGTGCGTACCCTGTCGCACGCAAATTGCGGGAAAGCGAAGCCCTGATCCGGCAGAAGGAAGTCGATCTCGCGGACCTGTCGGAACTCAACGAGTTCATCGTCCAGCACCTGCGGGAAAGCATCCTGGTGGTCGACGGGCAGGATCGCATCCGCCTCATCAACGGCTCGGCGGAACAGCTCCTGAAAGGCGGGCCGGTGAAGCCCGGCACCCTGCTCGGGGAGGTCGCTCCCAAGCTGCTGTACCTGCTGGATACCTGGCGTCGCAAGTCATACGACTGGCAGTCGAGCACCCTCTCGATCCTGTCCGCGGGAGGCCACGCGCTGATCCTGCCTCACTTCGTCTCACTGGAAGAGGAGAACCGGGGCCCGACACTGATCTTCCTCGAGGACACCACGCTCATCGCCGAACGCGTGCAGCAATCCAAACTCGCCGCCCTCGGACGATTGAGCGCCAGCATCGCGCACGAGATCCGCAATCCGGTCGGAGCCATGAGCCATGCAGCGCAACTGCTGAAGGAATCCACTGCGCTGAACCCCCAGGACCGGCGGCTGGCCGACATCATTCATGACAATGGCGTGCGGGTCAGCACCATCGTCGAGAACGTGCTCCAGCTTTCGCGACGTGACTCGACCCGGCAGGAGCGCCTGGACCTGGGCGCCTGGCTGCAGGACTTTCTGGAGGAGTTCCGGAAAACGCTGCAGATCCCGGCTACCGACCTGCGCTTCGAGGCTCCGGCCGACGACCTCGAGATCCGGGTCGATCCGTCCCACCTGCAGCAGCTGCTGTGGAATCTCTGCGAAAACGCCTGCAAGTACGGCCGCACCGCTGAAGGCCGCGTGTCGATCGACATCATCGTTGGCCGGGCCCCCAACACCCATCGCCCCTACCTCGAGGTTGCGGATCGCGGCCCGGGAATCAAGGAAGCCGAAGCGGAACAGATCTTCGAACCCTTCTTCACGTCAGGGCCCGGCGGGACTGGCCTTGGACTGTTCATCGCCCGCGAACTCGCGCAATGCAACCGGGCCGTCCTGCTCTACGAGCCACGGCAGGGCGGTGGCAGCGTGTTTAGAATCGTATTCGCTGATCCGCAGCGCTGGGAAATCTAGGCTACAGGCTACAGGCTACAGGCTACAGGGCAGAGACTGAACCCTGCTGCATGTAGTCTGGTTCCGCTTTGACTACTTGAGCCCGGCTCTGCTACACAGCAAAGCGTAAGTACATCTGTTCCACGGAGGGAGCAGTGATGCGCGACCACACACAATTGAAAGCTTTTGAGTTGGCAGATCGCCTTGCGGAAACTGTCTATCGCGAATCGAACCATTTTCCCCGTAGCGAGTATTTCGGCTTAAGGTCGCAGATCAGGCGCGCGGCAGTTTCGGTTGCTGCGAACCTCGTCGAAGGCAGCGCCAGATCATCCCAGTCTGAGTACTCAAGATTTGTCGAGATTGCTTATGCGTCCTCAAAAGAACTTCAGTATGAAATTTCCCTGTGTAATCGACTCGGCTATTTCGAAGCAGACACTGGAAAGCAGCTCCATGAAGAATGCGCGGAAACAGCTCGCACCTTGGCGGGACTTTTGCGTTCCTTGCGCAAGTGAAGTCGTTACTTCAGTTTCTGGACCTGTAGCCTGTAGCCTGTAGCCTGTAGCCTTCCGCCTTCCCCCCATGCCCCGCCCCTCCGCCCTTGTAGTCGACGACGAACCGGACATCCGCGAACTGCTGGGCATCACGCTCGAGCGCATGAACATCGATGTCGTCACGGCCGCCGACCTGACCTCGGCGCGCAGCACGCTGCGCGTACGGAATTTCGACCTCTGCCTCACCGACATGAAACTGCCGGACGGCGACGGTCTCAGCCTCGTCGAGTGGGTCCAGGCCAACAAGCCGCAGCTGCCGATCGCCGTCATCACGGCCCATGGCAACGTCGAGTCCGCGGTAAAGGCACTGAAGCTCGGCGCATTCGACTTCATCTCCAAGCCGCTTGACCTCGCGGCCCTGCGCAAGCTGATCTCGGCCACGCTCAAGCTGGATGCGACGTCAGTCACTTCCCAACTGCCACGGATTCGGCTGCTCGGACAGTCGCGGGCGATGTCGCAGTTGCGCGAGATGATCGAGAAGGTTGCACGCAGCCAGGCACCGGTCCATGTCTATGGAGAATCCGGTACCGGCAAGGAGCTGGTTGCACAGCTCATTCATGAAGCGGGCGCCCGGCGTGAGGCGCCCTTCGTGCCCGTCAACTGCGGCGCCATTCCGACCGAACTCATGGAGAGCGAGCTGTTCGGCCACAAGAAAGGCAGCTTCACGGGCGCGGTGGCCGACAAGAAGGGACTGATCCAGGCAGCGGAAGGCGGCACGCTCTTCCTTGATGAGATTGCCGACCTGCCCCTGCACATGCAGGTCAAGCTGCTGCGGGTGATACAGGAAAAGACCGTCCGGCCGGTCGGCGAATCCAGGGAAACGCCGATCGATGCCCGCATCCTCAGTGCCACTCACAAGCCTCTCGCCGCGGAAGTCGCCGCCGGCCGGTTCCGGGAGGACCTTTTCTACAGGGTGAACGTCATCGAGATTCGCGTTCCACCGCTGCGCGAGCGGCTGGAAGACGTGCCAGAGCTCGTGGAATCGATACTCGACAAGCTGGGGAAGGGTTCGGTACGTCCGGCTCCGGCCCTGACCAATGCGGCCATGAAAGCCCTTGCCGAGTACCCGTTCCCGGGCAACGTTCGCGAACTCGAGAACGTCCTCGAACGAGCAGCCACGCTGTGTGCCGGCACCAACATCGATATGCCCGACCTCCAGCTCCGTGCCGCAGCGGGTGCCCTCGACAAGGCCAGCGCAAGCGCGGTCACCGCGGGCGAACCACTGGGCGATGCGCTGGAGGACATCGAACGCGATGCCATCGTGCGCGCCCTGGAACAGACCCGCTACAACAAGACCAAGGCCGCGGCCCTGCTCGGCATGAGCTTCCGGTCGCTGCGGTACCGCATCAAGAAGCTCGGACTGGAGTAAGTCTGGAGGGCCGCCCTGCGAATCCCCTGCTTGGCAAGCCGGCTTTCTGCACGATCAAGCAGCTTCCAAAGATTGACCCCCGGGCGATGACAGTTCCATAATGGATCCATTATGGAACCGAGGTGATTGCACATGCCCGTCACGCTCTCGATCAAGAATGTCCCGGACGAGATCGCCGAGGTGCTGCGCTCACGCGCGGCGCGCAACCATCGTTCGCTCCAGGGTGAATTGCTTGCCGTGCTGCACGAAGCGGTGCTGCCTGAAATCAGGCTGGGGCCGAAGGAGGCGCTGGCAAAGGTCCGCGCCAGCGGAGTCAAGACTTCTTCGGCTTCTGCGGCCATCGTGCGCCGGGATCGGGACGCGCGGCAGTGCAGTTCAAGATAGTCGACGCGTCGGCTATCGGGGCCCTGGTCTTCAACGAAGCAGCTGCCGATGAGGTAGCCGAACGCCTCGACGGCTCGCTGCTCATGGCTCCCTGGCTGCTCCTTCATGAACTCGACGGCATCTGCATCAAGAAGATCCAGGCACTGCCCGGATTGCGTCGACAATTGCTGGCGGCCCGGGCTGTAGCGGATGAGCTATCAATCACCTACAGCGCAGTCGAACACCTGGAAGTGGTGGAGCTGGCAGTAAAGACCAGGCTGTCTGCTTACGACGCCGCGTATCTCTGGCTGGCAACTTCGCGGAACGCAGAACTCGTTACGCTGGATAAGCGCCTCGCCGCGGCCGCAAAGTAGCGGCACCCCGCAGCCACAGGCGAGTGGCAGGGTGATGCAAAATCGTTTGCAGCGCCCTGATAACCCGAGGTAGTGACGACTCGGCGAAATCGATGAGTTCCAACTCGTTGCTTTCGGGAGCCGGTTAAACCTGCGCTTTTCGCGGGCGACAGATGCAAAAGGCTCGGATAGCCTTTTGCATCACCCTGGTTGCTTCAGTCGAACGCCAATCGGCCGATCTCCGGATCGAACGGGCTGGCTCCATAACCCCACGTCTCCTTTCGCATGCAATGAGTGACAATTCGTGTCACATGCTGCCAATTCGCGTCGGTTTGGGTTTGGCCTGGCAGCTGCGGGAACCCCATCAGCACGCAGCAACCCTCTTACCAATCAGCCGCTTACGGAATTTCCACACCGCTGGCATGCCGCTTGCTATGTATTCCGGCAGGCGCCCACGGCCGTCGATTCCCGGTTCCCTTAATCTCGTCAGGAGACACCAATGTTGAAGCAGGCTCAGAAGGGTTTCACCCTCATCGAATTGATGATCGTTGTCGCGATCATCGGCATTCTGGCGGCCATCGCCATTCCCGCTTACCAGGACTACACGATCCGCTCGCAGGTTTCGGAAGGCCTGACGCTCGCGGCCGCGGCCAAGACGGCCGTGTCGGAGTCGTTCTCGAGCACGGGCGTAGCGCCTGCTGATCGTCTGGAAGCCGGTATGACTGATACCGCTACCGACACGAACGGCAACTATGTTTCGAGCGTGGAAGTCGAGGACGGCGTGATCACAATCACTTACGCCAATGACCCTGCTGGTGGCCAGCGGGCCAATGACGCGATTGATGGCCTGACACTGACGCTGGTCCCGTTCACCAGTGTAGACGGCAGCGTTTCCTGGAAGTGCCGAGCTGAAGATTCAGTGGCGGTGCCGGCAGGTACCGTGATGAACGGTGCGACAGATGTCCCAGGTGATCTTCCTGCTCGTTACGCCCCGGCTGAATGCCGCGCGTAAGCCGGGCTGATTGAGAGTTGATCCTGGAAGCCCCTCTTCGGAGGGGCTTCTTCTTTTGGGTCTTCGTGATTTGGTGTGGGTAAAAAAAGCGCTCACATCGTGATCAAGTCCATCCAAAAAACAAGGAAGAGTTGAAAAGAATTTGGGAAACGACGCGGGA
>JANNNQ010000030.1:0-2434 GCA_031398625.1 Pseudomonadota bacterium | reverse complement strand
CCTCGAGCCCGCTGGTGATCGTGTCCGGACCCTTGCCGCAGCCATACTTGTTGTGCCAGCCGAAACCCTGGGCCGCCACGCTCGCAATCTCGTTCACGAGCTGGTCGATCGAGGTAGCGACGCTGGCCGTGGACCCGAGATCCCGCGCCAGGCTGCCGACATCCCATTTCACGTCCGGCCCCTGGTAGAGCCAGATGCGGTCCGCGCCGCGCAGCGAAGCCGTCAATGCATCGCGATGCGTGCCCAGTTTCATCGTGTTCGAACGCGGCTCGAGCACGGCGAGCACCCGCTGCAGCCCGACCTTGCGGCGCAGGCCTTCGAGCGTGCTCGCGATCGCCGTGGGATGGTGCGCGAAATCGTCGTAGACGGTGACTCCCCGCTCGACGCCCCGGACTTCCATGCGCCGGCGCACACCCCGGAATTCCTTCAATGCAGCAATGGCCGTTGCCGGTTCGACGCCGGCATGACGGGCAGCGATGAGGGCAGCGAGCGCGTTCTCGACATTGTGCCGGCCGAGCAATGGCCACACGACCTCGCCCCATGCAGTCGCGCCCTGCATCACCGTGAAGCGTGAGCCATCACTGTCCGGCGCCATGCTCGCGTACCAGGCAGGGGCTGTTCCCGCTGCCGCGGCGAACCGTTCCACTTCGGACCAGCAGCCCATCTCCAGCACCCGCGCGACGTTCGCATCGCGCCCGTTGGCCACGATCTGTCCCTGTCGCGGCACCATGCGCAGCAGCTGGTGGAACTGCCACTGGATCGCGGCGACATCGGGATAGATGTCCGCGTGGTCATGTTCGAGATTGCCGAGGATCGCGGTGCGCGGCCGGTAGTGGACGAACTTGGCCCGCTTGTCGAAGAAGGCGGTGTCGTATTCGTCGGCTTCGACGACGAAGTGCACCCCTAAGCCAAGCCGGGCAGTGGCGTCGAAATTCGCAGGAACGCCGCCCACGAGAAACCCGGGATCGAGTCCCGCATAGTCCAGTATCCACGCGAGCATGCTGGTGGTGGTGGTCTTGCCGTGCGTTCCGGCCACCGCCAGCACCCAGCGATTGGCAAGCACGTGGCGCGCGAGCCACTCGGGGCCTGAGGTATACGGAATGGAACCATCGAGCAGCGCCTCGATCAGCGGATTGCCCCGACTCATGACATTGCCGACCACGACCACGTCGGGATCGAGCCTGAGCTGCTCCGGATCGTAGCCGGCGATGAGATCGATGCCGAGCGCGCTCAACTGGTCGCTCATCGGCGGGTACACGTTCTGGTCCGACCCCGTCACGCGGTGTCCGGCCGCGCGGGCGAGTGCCGCAATGCCGCCCATGAAAGTGCCGCAGATACCGAGGATGTGGACGTGCATGGATGTGTCCGGATTGGTCTCAGCCCGCAACCGGGGTGAACAGCTGGCCAACGTAGCTGATGGACAGGACCATCATCATGGTGAAGGCGAAGCCGGTCAGCAGGCCGCCTTCGATGGCCAGCATCAGCACGCGGCCAACGAGCAACACCATGACGAAGAGCTTGATCAGCGTCCAGCCATCGCCCACCGACTGCGACAGGCCGACAGCGCGGTCGGCCGTCAGCAGCGAGATGTCCACCAGGGTGAGCAGGATCATGATGCCGAACACGGCGCTCATGGTCTGCGGGAACCGCGCACGCCGCCCGAAGAACGCAAGCAGTATCCAGACCCAGGCGAGCAGCATCAGGATCTCGACACCGACGAGCGGCGCTGCATTGGCAGCGGTCCAGCCGGAGAGCCGCGCCTGCGCAAACGTCAGCACGCCATACGCGAACAGCAGCAGCGCGAGGAGGGACCGGGAGACGGGCAGATCCTGCGGGCCGCGCCGGCAACGGGCGATGTCGAAGAGGGTGGTCAGCAGGGCAAGCATCGGAAGGGTGAGCCTTGCCTCAAGGCTCGCCCGGCCGGGGATTCGGAACAGGACTCTGTATCATGGCCGGGACCCATCCATTGCGAAACGCCTGCCCCCAAGCAAGGGCGCCCGGATTGTACACGGCATGCTGATACAGACCCCATCGCGGCTCGACGACTCGCTCGCGCTGCTCGCCGCGGACTCCTTCATCACGCTCGACACCGAATTCATGCGGGAGAGCACCTACTACCCGCAGCTGTGTCTCGTCCAGGCAGCGAATTCGCGGACCTGCGAGCTGCTCGATCCGCTGGCGTTGCCGACGCTTGAACCGTTCCTCGCCCTGCTCGCGGACCGGGCGCGGACCAAGGTCCTGCATGCCGCACGCCAGGACCTGGAGGTGCTGGGCCTCGCAGGCGACCGGCCGCCGGCCGGACCGATCTTCGACACCCAGATTGCAGCTGCCCTGCTCGGCCTGCCCGCCCAGATCGGCTATGGGGATCTCGTGTCGCGGCGGCTCGGGATCACCCTCGCCAAAGGCCACGCCCGGGCGGACTGGACCCGGCGGC
>JANNNQ010000013.1:0-34563 GCA_031398625.1 Pseudomonadota bacterium | reverse complement strand
ACCCTGACAGGGCGATGAGCGTGATCGCCGCGGCGGACCGGATGAGCGCTTTGCAAAACATTCAAGCCGGACTCCTCGTGCTGGATGCACAGCAAGCCGGTTCGCAGGCGCTGCGCAGGCGGATTCAGGCCGGGCGCGTGCCTGGCCGGCTAGAACATCTCGGAGGCGTCGGTCTCGGCTACGATGGTTTCGTGCCGGGAAGCGATGAAGTCGCCCGTGATCATGGCGTCGTAGGACTGGCCCGGACCCACCATCGGGTAGACACCGGCATCCGGATCGATGATGACTTCCAGGAAGGCAGGGCCCTGGAACTCGATGAACTCCTTGACGACCCGCGGCACGTCTTCCTTGCGATCAAGGCGGACGGCGTAGCGGAAGCCATCGGCTTGCGCAGCCTTCACGAAGTCCTTCTTGTGCAACGATTTGTCGCTGGCGGACATGCGGCCCTTGTAGAAGAGCTTCTGCCACTGCCGGACCATGCCGTCACCGAAGTTGTTGAGCACGATGACCTTCAGGGACAGGTCGTATGTCGTGACCGTCTCGAGCTCGCCCACGTTCATGCGGATGCTCGCGTCGCCGTCGACGTCGATCACCAGGCGATCGGGATTCGCGAACCTGGCGCCAATCGCGGCAGGCAGACCGAAACCCATCGTGCCCATGCTGCCCGAGGTGAGCCAGAGGCGCGGACTCTTGAAGTCAAAGTACTGGGCGGCCCACATCTGGTGCTGGCCGACGCCCGTTGAAATGATGGCTTCGCCGCCGGTCAGGCGGTTGATCTCCTCGATCACGTAGTACGGCTGGATCAGCGGGCTTTCGCGATCGTAATTCATCGGATGCTCGGCCTTGAGCTTCGCACAGTGGTCGAGCCACGGCGACCAGTCGCGCGCAAAGCGGGTGCGGCGGCCATGGGCCGTAAGCGCCTGCAGGGCCTCCGGCAGCAGGCCGACGTGATGCCACTGCACGTTCTTGACCTTGTTGATCTCGGAGACGTCGATGTCGATCTGGGCGATGTTCTTCGCGCGCTTCGCGAACTTCGGCGGGTTGCCTGCCACGCGATCATCGAAGCGGGCGCCGAGCGCGATCAGGAAATCGCAGTCATCCACGGCATAGTTTGCGAACGCCGTACCGTGCATGCCGAGCATGCGCATCGACAGTGGCTGCGTCGTGTCCATGACGCCGAGACCCATCAGCGTGGTGACGACCGGAATGTGGAATTCCTGCGCGAACTCCCGCAACGCCTTGGTAGCACCCCCATTGATCACGCCGCCACCTGCATAGATGAGGGGGCGCGACGACTGGGACAGCATTTCAAAGAAGCGCGTGGCCTGCGCGTCGATCAGGACGCTGCGCGCCAGCCGGTTCATGCGCTGGCGGTAGCCGGCCATCGGCAGGCGCCCTGAGCCCTGGAACACGCCCTGCCAGTTCTGCACGTCCTTCGGAATGTCGATCACGACGGGTCCGGGGCGGCCGGTGCGGGCGATTTCGAACGCCGTGCGGATCGTCGACTCGAGCTTGAGCGGATCGGTGACGAGGAAAACGTGCTTGGCGACAGCCCCCATGATCGCGGCAACCGGAGCTTCCTGGAAGGCATCGCTGCCGATGGCAGCCGTGCCGACCTGACCGCAGATCACCACGATCGGAATCGAGTCGGCCATGCAGTCGCGGACCGGCGTGACCGTATTCGTGGCACCCGGCCCCGAGGTCACGACGCAGACGCCCACCTTGCCGCTCGCCCTGGCGTAGCCCGCCGCCATGAACCCTGCCGCCTGTTCGTTGGCCGGAACGACGAGCGGCATGCGCTGGCCGCCGCCCTGGGAGCGCGTCTGGTTGTAGACGAAGATGGCGTCATACGTGGGCAGGATCGCGCCGCCGCTGTATCCGAATACGGTCTGGACGCCCTCGTCGGCGAGGACCTGCACAATGATTTCAGCGCCCGTAAGCGTCTGACCCGCCAAGGGATGTGCGGTCGGATCAAGCGTGGCGTGACTCTCTTTAACCATGGGTACCGTTCGTCGAAGCGCGGGAAATGCAGTTGTGTGCACTGCAAAGCAGCCTAGCAGTAACGCTCCCTCTCAGTCTATTCTGCCCGGCCCGCCGCCGCAGCGGGACGCGTACCCGACTTAACGTCTGTTGTCCTGTTCAGGCACCCAAGGACCCTTCGATGACGACCCGCAAGCGCCACATCATCTCCATCCTGCTGCAGAACGAGGTCGGGGCGCTGACCCGGGTAGCGGGGCTCTTTTCCACGCGCGGCTACAACATCGAGTCGCTCAACGTCGCGCCCACCGACGATCCCACGGTGTCGCGCCTGACGCTGGTGACGACCGGTACGGACGCAGTCGTCAGCCAGATCGTCAATCAATCGCTGAAACTGGTGGATGTGGTGAATGTGGATGACGTCACCCGGGACCAGCACGTCGAGCGGGAACTGCTCCTTCTCAAGCTGAGGCTGGGGACGAGCCAGGTTGCCGCTGTGCGTGGCGCGATCGACCGCGCGGGCGGGCGCATCCTCTCCGACGATATCGAAAGCTTCCTCATCGAGCTGACGGACAGCGAAGCACAGATCAGCCGTTTCATTGCCCACATGGCGCAGTTCGGCGAAGTGCTGGAAGTGGTCCGCAGCGGGGCGCTCGCAGTGCTGCGCGGAACGCAGACGCTGCACGACTAGAACGAGCGCTTCGTCTCCACGAGGAACTGCACGTCGTCGATCGAATCGTCGCCGTCGAAGGGAAAGGCGACGTCGAAGTGGATGACGTTGCCGAACGACGACCGGCTGGAGCCGAACCGCAGTCCGAAACCCGCATCCTTGAGCCAGCCCTGGCTCGTACCGCCGGCAGTGCCCTCGCCCCAGGTACGCCCCATGTCGAAGAACACCGCGCCGCCGACGTGGAACAGCCGGAACAGGTAGTAGTCCGTATAGATGCGATGCTCGAGCGTGAGCAGCGCCATGGATTTGCCGTCCTGGTAGCGGAGCGGATAACCACGCAGTGACGTATCGCTGCCGCTGAACAGCTCCGCGCCAGCGGCCGGATTTCCCGGCGAGTAGGTAGTCAGTCCCGCGACATCGCCTCCCAGCAGCAACTGGCGCTCGACATCGAGATTGTGCGTGACGGTCCCTGTGAGCGACGCGAAGAAGAGCTGCCTCTCCGTTGCCCGCCAGTAGTACTGCGCATCGAAGCCCAGGGTCGCGTTTTGCAGTTCGCCGCTCTCTACCCGTCCGGCAGCGTCTGCCGCAAGCAGCACCGTGTGGCGTCGTTCCGCAAACTCCAGGCTGCTTCCTGCAGACAGGGCAAGCAGGATCGCGTCCCGGTCAGCACCCCATGTCGACGCTGCCCAGCCCACCATCGCGCGCAGGAAAGTGCCTGTGTAGACGTCTTCCGTGCGGGCAATCTGGTTCTCGTTGCGACGCTCTTCATAGCCGTCCTCAAGCAGCTCGAAAGCAATGAGCGGATACGCGAGCTCCCGGTCCTCGGGCAGGATGGCAGCCGGCAACAGTCCTGCCGAAGGCATGAAGCGGTCGCGTTCGTAGCCGAAACCGGCTGTCCAGCGCTGTACCCAGCCAGCGCGCAATCCTCGCGACACGCCGCCATACACGCTGAACTGCTGTTCGTCATGGCGGAATTCGTCGACGGCCTCGCCGAGGTCATAGCGCTTGTCGGTCCGCAGCCAGTCGATGCCGCCCGCCCCCCATGCCAGGGGACTGTCGAGCGCATAGAAAGGCCGCGAAAGGGCGAGCTCGCGCTGCTGGCCGTCGCTGTTCGAGGCGTACGCAGCACGCAGCTGGTTCCAGCTCCCGCGCACCTGGGGATCGAAGTAGCTGATCCGGGTGGAATCGCGATCCACATCGGATTCGTGCTCGAGCTGGACTTCCTTGCCCCAGCCAAGCAGGTTCGACTCCTCGATCTTGAAGCTCACCGCGTTCTCGCCACCGGCCCGATCGAAACTCAAGCCCGGATTCAGGGTCCACACGTCCTGGGTACGCACTTCAAGATCGACCACGCCCTCGGCGTAGCTCACGGGCGTAACGCTCGCCTCATAGAGATAACTGCGACCGCGCAGCAGCCGCGCGGTCTCGCGGGCGAGACGCGACGAAAAGAGTTCCCCGGATTCGAAGAGCAGCTGCTGCCGGATGACTTCAGGCCGCGTCAGGATATGCAGCCGGTTGGCGAGGCGGAACAGCGCCTTGTTGTCCTTGGGATCGTTGAGGTCGAACACATTGACGTTGACGATCCGGATGTCGCCGATGACGGCGCCTGCCGCTTCGAGTTCACGCGGAGTCGGGAGTGTCACGGCGGACGGGACCACGTCCTCCAGTGCTTCCGCAGCGAACAGCGCTTGCACATTTCCCAGCAGGAGGGTGGCGAGACAGGTGCACCGGAAAGCGTGGGGGATCAAGGGATCAGGACCGTTGAGCCCGTCGTGCGGCGTGCTTCGAGGTCCGCGTGGGCCCGCGCCGTCTCCGCAAGCGGGTAGGTCTGGCCGATCCGGATCTTCACCACGCCGTCCGTGACGGCAGCAAACAGTTCCTTTGCCGCGCGCCGCAGGTCGGCGGTGCGCTTGATGTAGTCGAACAACAGGGGACGCGTGAGAAAGAGCGACCCACGGCGCGCCAGCTCCAGTGGCGCAACGGGCGGCACGGGTCCCGATGCATTGCCAAAGGTGACCATCGTCCCGAGCGGCTGCAACGCATCGAGGGATTCAGTGAAAGTGTCCTTGCCTACCGAGTCATAGACGACGGCCACGCCTCTTGCCTTCGTCAGCTCCCGGACGCGGGCTGCAAGGCCGGGTCCGTTCAGCAGCACGTGCTCGGCACCCTGTTCGCGGGCAAGAGTGGCCTTTTCCTCGGATCCGGTCACACCGATGACATCGGCGCCGAGATGCCGCGCCCACTGGATGAGGATCAGTCCGACGCCGCCTGCGGCCGCATGGACCAGGATCGTGTCGCCCTTCCCGACCTTGTACGTGCGCCGGAGCAGGCTGTGCGCCGTCAGCCCCTTCAGCAGCATCGCCGCAGCATCGCTGTCGCTGACCGCATCTGGCAGCTTGAGCAACCGCTCGGCGGGCAGGATGCGTGAGTGTGCATACGCGCCTGACGTCGCGAGCACATACGCAACACGATCACCCGGTGCGAAGCCCTTCACGCCACCACCGACTGCTTCCACCACGCCCGCCGCTTCGCGGCCCAGCACGCTGGGCAACTGCATCGGGTACAGCCCGCTGCGCTGGTAGACATCGATGAAGTTGAGGCCGATGGCAGTCTGGCGGATCAGCACTTCTCCCGCACCGGGATCGCCCACCTCGATCTGCTCGAACCGCAGAACATCGGGGCCTCCGTGCGCGTGGATGCGGATCGCGTGTGTCATCAAGGGAACAAGGTCCTCGGCAATGTCCGCTGGCATGCGAACAGGTCGAGAACGAGTCTAGCCGACGGCATCCGCAACGGCCATGCAGCAGCCTGCAGCGCACGCGCCGCTTGTAAAAATGTCCGTGTAAATTCGCGCCGCCGGTTAACTCCGGCTGTTGCTGCTGCGCGTTGACTGCCCCTTCGGAGAACCGCGCCCGGAAGGACTCCGGGCGATGGTTGTCAGCAGTCCTGGTTGCGTGGGTTACAGAGCCTGATCGTCCGCTTCGCCGGTCCGGATGCGCAGCACGCGCTCGAGATCGGTGATGAAGATCTTGCCGTCGCCTACTTTCCCGGTCTTGGCCGCGCCGATGATAGCTTCAACGACCTGATCGACCAGCGCGTCCTTGACGGCTACCTCGATACGGGTCTTGGGAACGAAGTCGACCACATACTCGGCTCCCCGATAGAGCTCCGTGTGACCGCGCTGGCGGCCGAAGCCTTTGACTTCCGTCACCGTCATCCCCGAGACACCGATCTCGGAAAGGGCGGCACGGACGTCGTCGAGTTTGAAGGGCTTGATGATTGCACTGATGAGTTTCATTCCCCGAGGCTCCTGTCTCGAACTGCGGGACACAAGGACCGAGGCTGCCTGATCGCGGCCCTGGCGGGAAAATCGCCAGGAATCGCGAGCCCAACCGCCCAAGTCGATTATCGTTCATTTGCTGCTGCGGGCGCGTCTATCCCGGGCCTGGGGGCTTGAGAAAGACGACTCGTAGCGCGCCGGGTACTTATGCAGTTTTCATGCCGCGCCTTTCTCAAGCTGCGGTCTAGCGGCTGGACGCAAGACAGCGACAATCGGAGCTGCCCTCGCACTGGAATGGCGCGCTTGGCGAAGGGGTTGCGCAAATCTGGTGCGGATCGCCTCGATGCCGTGTACAAAGTAAGGCAACCTGCATGAGGCTGGGGCGTAGCACCTGACTTGAATGCAGTGCACAATCGCACCCATTCTTCCAACCTCGTGAAGCCCATGTCCGATTCGACCCTGCCCTTGCCTGCCAATACACCCGCGCTGCCCGCAACCGGTCATGCCCTTGCCGGTGCGGATCCAACTGCCGAATGGACCAGACAGTATCTGGCGGCCCTCGCACAGGTCACTGGCGGGCTTTCTCCGGCGCCGTTCGGCGGTGCCTGGCTCGACTGGTGGACGCGACTGGCGCAAACCCCGGCCAGGCAGGCGGAACTCGCGCAAAGCGCGTTCGAGAAATCCCTGCAGTTGTGGGGATTTGCCACCCAGGCAGCCAATGGCAAGCCACAGGTCCCGGTTGCACAGGGCCAGGGCAATGGCCAGCGCTTCAAGGCCGATAGCTGGGGTCGATGGCCTTTCAACGTCCTGGCGCAGTCCTACCTCAATACCGAGGCGTGGTGGGAGCAGGCTGCCGCCGATGTGCCCGGGCTGGCTCCCGAAAAGGCCGACCTGACGCGCTTTGCGATCAGGCAGGCCCTTGAGGCAGCGTCGCCGCAGAATTTCCTGCTGACCAACCCGGAACTGCTCGACCAGACCGCGGAAGAATGCGGCGAGAACCTGCAGCGCGGGCTCGAGTACTGGCTGGAGGACGTGCGCCGCACGATCGACCCCGACAACCGGGGAGACACCGGCTCTTACAAGGTGGGCGAGCAGGTAGCGGTTTCGCCCGGCAAGGTCGTGTTCCGCAACAGCCTGATCGAGCTGGTCCAGTATTCACCGACGACCGCCAGCGTCCACGCCGAACCGGTCCTGATCGTGCCGGCATGGATCATGAAGTACTACATCCTTGACCTGTCGCCTGCCAACTCGCTGGTCCGGTATCTTGTCGAGCAGGGCCACACCGTTTTCATGATCTCGTGGAAGAACCCGGATGCGACCGATCGCGAACTCACGATGGATGACTACGTCGCGCTCGGCGTGAAGGACGCGCTGGATGTCGTCAGTGCAGTTTGCGCCGGCAGCCGCGTGCATTCGGTGGGCTATTGCATCGGTGGCACGCTGCTGTCGATCACTGCGGCCGTCCTCGCCAAAGCCGGTGACACCCGCATTGCCAGCATGACGCTGCTGGCGGCGCAGACCGATTTCAGCGAACCGGGAGAACTGTCGCTGTTCATCAACCCCGACCAGCTCGCGATGCTCGAAGCGAAGATGTCGCAGGCCGGAATCCTCGACAGCCGCAGCATGTCGGGCGCCTTTGCGCTGCTCAGATCGCGGGACCTGATCTGGAATCCGGCCATCAGTACCTACCTCCAGGGACAGCGCGCGCAGGCGAACGACCTGATGTCCTGGAACGCTGATGGCACGCGCATGGCGCACCGGATGCATACGGACTATCTGTACCAGCTCTATCTGCGCAACGACCTGGCTTCCGGCCGCTACCAGTCCGGCGGGGAGATCGTCGACCTTGCCGCCATCAACGTGCCGATGTTCGTCGTGGGCACGGAAACCGACCATGTCGCACCGTGGAAATCGGTATACAAGGTCCGCAGCCTCGTGAGTTCCGGTGACTACACGTTTCTCCTCACCAGTGGCGGCCATAACGCTGGCATCGTCAGCGGTCCGGTTCATCCGCGCCGTACGCATCGCATCTATCGCTTCGCCGCCGCAGACTCCCTGCTCCCACCCGAGGACTACCTGGCCCGCACGGAGAAGAAGCCGGGCTCGTGGTGGCCGGTCTGGGAACAATGGCTGGTCGCCCATTCGAGCCCGGAGCGGGTGGCGCCGCCGCGGATGGGCGCCCCGGAGGAAGGGTTCTGCATCGCCGGCGATGCGCCCGGCACTTACGTCATGCAGCGCTGACGGCAGACTCACCAAGGGCAACCGCTGCTTCGACCAGGGAACCCCTTCGGCATGGCCGGAGTGTGATTTGTGTCCCCGTCCTTCGCCTGCTGGCTTGTCGCTGCCACGGCAGTGTGCGAGAAAGCAGCGATCTACTGCTCAAGGACTTCTGATGGACGGAGTGGGGGTGCCTGGCCGCCTGTTTGGCTCTCTGGCTCGACTGGCAGTGTCGATGCTCGCTGTCTTTGGATCGCTGCCCCCTGCACTGGCGGCCGATGGCGGTGAAGGCTTCCGCATCCTGTATTTCGAGCCGCTCACGCCGCTGCCCGGCAGCCAGCTGGCGCCCGCACAACAGAAAGAAAGCGCCTCAGCGTTGCCGGTGCGGATACTCAGCTTCGACGCCTATGGGCGCCGGTTCGATCTCGGCCTGAAGCCCAATGCCAAGGTGATGCAGGACCCGGAGGGCACCGCCATCGCGTACCGCGGCGAGCTCACGAACCAGCCCGGATCATGGACCCGCCTCACCCGAATCGGCGACGAACTGCACGGCCTCGTTTGGGATGGAAGTGAGCTGTACGTGATCGAGCCCGCGAGTTTGGCCGGCGAGTTCACGGTTGCACCGCTCGCTCCCGGACAGGGCGGCAACCTCATCTACCGGCTGAGCGACACGCTGGTCGACCTCGGCGCGAATTTCTGCAGCTCGCTGGAAGCAGCCCCGGACGATACCACCGATGGCCTGACGGCGTTCAAGTCGGCGACCGAGGACCTCAAGAGCCACACCGTTCTCCAGCAGGCGGCAGGTGCCACGCTGGGTCTGCGGCTTTCGGTGCTGGGAGATGCATCGCTGCGTGCTCGGTACGCCACCGAGGCCGAACTGCGGGATGCGTTGCTGGTGCGGTTGAACAATATCGATGGCATCTTCAGCGCGCAGCTGGGCGTCGAAATCCAGGTCACCAGTCTTGGTCTCTATGACGACGACTCCGATCCGTTCAGCAACACGACGGTGCCAAACACCCTGCTCAACGAACTGGGAGACCTGCGCTTCAACACGCCTGCCCTGCGTTCAGACGGTCTCACGCACCTGTTCACTGGGCGCAATCTGGATGGCAACACCGTCGGTATCGGTTACATCGACGCGCTGTGCCGCAATCGCTACGGCGCCGGACTGACGGAAACGCGCGGCCGCGGCGCCACCATCGAATCCCTGATCGCTGCACACGAGATCGGCCACAACTTCGGTGCGCTCCATGACGGCACGGGCGAATGCGCCGCGACGCCCTCGAACCAGTTCATCATGGGTCCTCAGGCTGTTGCCGAAAACGACACGTTCTCTGCCTGCAGCCTGGGGGTGATGAATCGCTCCATCGACCGCGCCACCTGTGTCACCGCATTGCCCCCCGCGGATGTATCGGCGGCGCTGGCTCCCGTTCCCGCAACCCTCACGACCGGCCAGACGTTCACGTGGTCGGCAACGGTCAGCAACGGAGGCGGCCAGCAGGCAACCGGCGTGACATTCGAACTCATGCTGCCTGCCGGCATCTCGGTCGACGAAGCCACGGTCGCCGGAGGGAGCTGCACGATTGGTGCTGGCACCGTGCAATGCGCACTGGGTGAGCTGGCAGTCAGCGACAGCCGGACCGTCGGCCTGGTGTTGCGCGCCCAGTCATCAGGACTCTTTGCCATCGCCGCCACCGCCACCGCAACGAATGATCCGAATCCTGCCAACAATACCGCCACTGCCACGCTGGCCGTGGATGCAATGGCACCCGCCACCGGCAATCCCACGGCGACCACCACCAGTAGCGCAGGAGGCGGAGGAGGAGGCGGAGGAGCGATGCAGCTGCTTGCGCTGATCTCCCTCGGATTGACGGCCCTGCTCCGGCGCAGGCCTGCCCTCGGCTGATTCCGTCCGCGACGCGGAATCCCGCGTCTCCCTTGAATCCGCGTGAAAGAGCTACATTTACCGTGCAGCTCCAACCGGAACGTTCGGAATTCGAGGCATGGACTACCAGGACTACTACAAGACGATGGGTGTGCCGCGCGATGCGAGCCCGGACGCGATCAAGCGCGCGTACCGGAAGCTTGCGCGCAAGTATCACCCGGATGTCAGCAAGGAAGCCGGCGCCGAGGACAAGTTCAAGGCCATGCAGGAGGCCTACGAGGTCCTGAAGGATCCCGAGAAGCGTGCGCGTTACGACCAGCTGGGCGCCAACTGGCGTGCCGGACAGGAATTCCGGCCGCCGCCCGAGTGGGGACAGGAGTTTGAGTTCTCTGCACGTAGCGGCGGCGAACAGGAGGGCTTCAGCGATTTCTTTTCCTCCCTCTTTGGCGGTGGCAGCCCTTTCGGCAGGGCGGGTGGGGCATCGCGCGGCTTTGCGGCGGCAGGACAGGACCATGTCGCAACGGTCGCCATCAGTCTCGAAGAGGCCTTCAAGGGCAGTACACGGAACATCGAGCTCAAATCGCCCCAGGCGGCAGCCGATGGCAGGATGGCGATGCAACCGCGAACGCTGCGGGTAACGATTCCTGCTGGCGTCACGGCAGGGCAGCGCATTCGCCTGGCCGGCCAGGGCAGTTCCGGCATCGGCGGCGGGCCCGCCGGTGATCTCTATCTCGAAATCGGTTTCGAACCGCATCCGCTGTTTGCCGCGGAAGGCCGCGACATCGCGCTCACGCTGCCGATCGCACCGTGGGAGGCAGCCCTCGGCGCCACGGTCACCGCACCGACCCTCGGCGGTCCGGTTGAGTTGCGGATTCCGTCGGGCGCCCGGGCGGGGCAGAAGATGCGGCTCAAGGGCCGCGGCCTGCCAGGCAAGCCGGCAGGCGACCAGATCGTGTCGCTGAAGATCGTGGTTCCCCCGGCAGATTCGCCGCGCGCACGCGAGCTGTACGAGCAGATGCAGCGCGAACTCGAATTCGATCCGCGGGCGGAACTCGTCAGGAACTGACGGCGCGCATCCCTGGCCGCGTCGTAGTGAGTTTGAACGCGGCGCGGGTATACTCCCGGCCACCCATGCATGCCGCCCACGTCCTGCTGGTCGATGCGCATGCGGATGACGAGCAGCTGGTCAGGGAAGAGCTGGCGCTCATCCGCGGCCAGCCGTTTGCCCTGGAAGTCGCCCACACCATTGCCGAGACCCTGGTCCGCCTGCGCCAGGGTCACATCGACGTCATCCTCCTCGACCTCAACCTTCCGGACAGCCTGGGGCTTACGACCCTCCTCCGTCTCCAGCCCAAGGCAGGTGACGTTCCCATCGTCGTGCTCGTTGGCCAGGCGGACGAGGACCTTGGGCTGGAGGCAGTGGAACGCGGCGCCCTCGATTTCCTGATCAAGCAGCAGGTCGTCAGCAACCTGCTGGTGAAGGCCCTGCGCTATGCAACGGAGCGAACCCATACCCTGCTGGCGCTCAAGGCCTCCGAGACGCGCTACCGGGAACTCTACGAGAACGTCGTGGCCGGCGTCTTCCAGACCACGCCTGACGGCAAGTTCATGGCCGCGAATCCGGCGCTGGTCCGCATGCTCGGCTACAGCTCTGAAGACGAACTGCTCGAGCTCGACATCGGGCGTGACCTTTACATGTTTCCCGAAGACCGCGACAACTGGGTGCGCAACATCGGCGCCGGCGAGATCCGCAATGCCGAACTCACGCTGAAGCGCCGGGACGGACGGAAGATGGTCGTGCTGGAGAATTCCCGCGCCGTGACCGGCGAGAGTGGCGAAGTCCGTTACTACGAAGGCACGCTCACGGACATCACGGAAGCCCACGAACTCTCCAGGCAGCTCTCGTTCGAAGCCAGCCATGACGCCCTCACCGGGCTGATCAACCGCAGGGAATTCGAGATCCGCCTGCAACGGGCGCTCGACGGCTCGCAGGCAACCGGTGCGGTGCATGCCGTGTGCTATCTCGACCTCGACCAGTTCAAGATCATCAATGACACCTGCGGCCACATTGCCGGCGACGAACTGCTCCGGCAGCTCGCTGCAGTCCTCGCTGCGAAGATCCGCGCCAATGACTGCATCGCCCGCCTGGGCGGCGATGAGTTCGGCATCCTGCTGCACAGCTGTCCGGTCGATGACGCCATCAACGTCGCCAGGAACCTCCTCAAGACGATCGAACTGCATCAGTTCGTCTGGGGCAACAGTACCTTCACCGTAGGTGGCAGCATCGGTCTGGTCGCGGTCACTTCGGGATACCGGCGCCTGACCAAGGTACTGCAGGCTGCCGATGCGGCCTGCTATGCAGCGAAGGACCAGGGCCGCAATCGCGTGCACGTCTACCAGGAGGACGACACGCTGGTGGCCCAGCGCCACGGTGAAATGCAATGGGTGTCGCGGGTCAAGCGCGCACTGGCCGAGAACCGCTTTTTACTGGAAGGACAGCCGATGGTGCCGGTGCGGGGCGATCGCAGCGCTCCCTGCGATTTCGAACTGCTGGTCCGCATGCGCGACGAGTCCGGCCGCATCGTGCCGCCTGGGGCGTTCCTGCCCGCCGTTGAACGCTACAACCTCTCGCAGCGGCTGGATCAATGGGTGATCAGCCACGTGCTTGGCTGGCTCGCCGAGCACCGGGACCCGCAGACCCGCATTGCCCGCGCTTTCATCAACCTGTCCGGCGATTCGGTAGGCGATCCGCAACTGCTCGAGTTCATCGTGGCCCGGCTGCGCGAGACCCGCGTGCCACCGAGCCGCATCGGCTTCGAGATCACCGAAACAGCGGCCATCGGCAATCTCACCCGCGCCAACCTGCTTATCAACGAACTGAAGAAGCTCGGGTGCACATTCGGACTCGACGACTTCGGCAGCGGCGTTTCCTCCTTCGCGTACCTCAAGGCGCTGGCCGTCGACTACCTGAAGATCGATGGCCTGTTCGTGGGCAACATCGTCAATGACCCGATTGACTACGAGATGGTCCGCTCCATCACCGATATCGGTCATGTCATGGGCAAGAAGGTCGTTGCCGAGTCGGTGGAGCACGACCTCATCCTCGAGCATCTCGTGAAGATCGGGTGCGATTTTGCCCAGGGCTTTGCAGTCGGTGTACCCGTACCACTCGACGAAATCTGCTAGAGCCCCCTACTTCAGCACGACCAGCAGGTCCTTGGCATCCACCGGTTCGCCGGTGCGGGTGATGACCTCCGCCACGGTGCCATCACGTTCGGCACGGACTGATGTTTCCATCTTCATGGCCTCGATGGTCACGAGGACGTCACCCCGGACAACCTGCGCGCCGGCCATGACGCACACGGTGGCGACCGTTCCCGGCATGGGTGCCGCAACGTGGTCCGGATTCCCGGCATCGGCCTTCCGCCGCGGTGGCCTGGCGGCAGCGACGCTGCGATCCGCCACCTTCACCGATCGAGGCTGGCCGTTCAGTTCGAAGAAGACAGTCCGCGTGCCGTCCTCATGGCTTTCGCTCAACGCCACGAAGCGGATGATCAGTGACTTGCCCCGCTCGATTTCGACGGTCATTTCCTGCCCGGGATCCATCCCGTAGAAGAACACCGGCGTCGGCAGCATGCTGACCCGGCCAAACGCAGCCCGTTCGGCCGCGAAATCGAGAAAGACTTTCGGATACATGAGGTACGACGCGAGTTCATCGTCCGTGATCTCCCGGCCGCACTTCGACTGCGCTGTCGCACGGGCGGCCGCCAGGTCGGCAGGCGGCAGGCTCTCACCAGGGCGAGTCTTGAGCGGTACCGCACCCTTGAGCACCTTCTTCTGCAGCGCTTCGGGAAAACCGCCATAGGGCTGCCCGAGGTCGCCGCGAAAGAACGAGACGACCGATTCCGGAAAGGCGATCTCCCGGTCAGGATTCAGCACGTCGCCGGCCTCAAGGCCGCTGGTGACCATGAAGAGCGCCATGTCACCCACCACTTTTGAAGTCGGCGTGACTTTCACGATGTCCCCAAACAGCTGGTTCACTGCTGCGTAGGCATTCGCAACCTCGGGCCAGCGGGTCGCTTCGAGCCCCAGCGATCGTGCCTGTTCACGAAGATTGGTGAACTGGCCTCCGGGCATGCCATGCGGGTAAACCTCCGATGCCCCCGCCTTCAGGTCACTCTCGAAGGCCGCGTACTGGTGGCGGACCTGCTCCCAGTAAGCCGAGAGCAGCCGCAGGTTGGCGGGGTTGACACCGGATTCGCGCGGACCGAAGCGCAGCGCCTCCACAATGGAACCGAGATTGGGCTGGGAGGTCAGTCCACTGAAGGCGTCGAGCGCGCCATCGATGGCATCCACACCCGCCTCGACGGCTGCGAGCACGCTGGCGGCAGCGATACCACTCGTGTCGTGCGTATGGAAATGCACTGGCAGGCCGACTTCCTCCTTGAGCGCCTTCACGAGCGTGTACGCGGCCGCAGGCCGGCACAGTCCCGCCATGTCCTTGATGGCAAGGATGTGGGCCCCGGCCGCACGCAGCTCGTGCGCCATCCTGAGGTAGTACGCGAGGTCGTACTTGGCCGGTGCGGGATCCGACAGGTTGCCCGTGTAGCAGATGGCTGCCTCGCACAGCTTGCCGGCGTCGAGCACCGCGTCCATCGCGACACGCATGTTCGGCACCCAGTTGAGGGAGTCGAAGACCCGGAACAGGTCGATGCCGCCTGCTGCCGCCTGCCGGACGAAGTAGCGCACGACATTGTCCGGATAGTTCGTATAGCCCACGGCATTGGCCGAGCGCAGCAGCATCTGCAGGAGAAGGTTTGGCATCGCTTCACGCAGGCCGGCTAGCCGCTCCCACGGGCACTCCGCGAGGAAGCGCATCGCCACATCGAATGTCGCCCCGCCCCAGCATTCCACCGAGAACAGGTCGGGAACCAGTCGCGCATAGGCCGGCGCGATCGCCTGCATGTCATGCGTCCGCATGCGGGTCGCCAGCAGTGACTGGTGCGCATCGCGCATCGTGGTGTCGGTAAGCAGTACCTGAGGCTGCGCCAGCATCCACTCCGCGAACTTCGCCGGGCCGAGTTCTGCGAGCCGTTGCCGCGTTCCCGGTGCCGGATCGACGGCTTCGGTTCTGGGTACAACAGGCGCCGGACTGCTCGACGGCCGCTGCCGGCCCTTCACTTCCGGACTGCCGTTGACGATGGTCTCGCCGATGAAATTGAGGAGCCGGGTAGCGCGGTCACGCCGTTTCTGGAAGCGGAACAGCTCGGGTGTCTGGTCGAGGAACCGGGTGGTGTAGTCCCCGCTCGCAAACTGCGGATGCATGATCAGCTGGTCGAGGAAGCGCAGGTTGGTGACGACGCCGCGGATCCGGAATTCGGTCAGGGCCCGGTGCATCCGGGCAATGGTGGTCGAGGGAGTCGGCGACCAGACCGTGATCTTGACGAGCAGCGAATCGTACGAGCGGGTGATCAGGGCCCCCGCGTAGGCGGTGCCGCCATCGAGGCGCGTGCCGAAGCCTTCAGGACTGCGATACGCCGTGATGCGTCCGTAGTCGGGGATGAAGTTGTTCTCCGGATCCTCGGTCGTCACGCGGCACTGCATGGCGTGCGCCTGCAGGCGAATATCCGGTTGCAGCGGGACTCCGCATTCCGGCTCGCCAATGACGGCGCCCTCCGCGATACGGATCTGCGCACGCACGAGATCGATGCCGGTGGCCGCCTCGGTGACGGTGTGCTCAACCTGGATGCGCGGGTTGACCTCGATGAAATAGAAGTTGCCCGTATCGGCATCCTGCAGGAACTCGACCGTGCCCGCGTTGCGGTAGATGACCGCGCGACCGATACTGAGAGCCTCCTCGCAGAGAGCCTGCCGTTCGGCGTCGCGCAGAAAAACGGCCGGGGCGCGCTCGACCACTTTCTGGTTGCGCCGCTGGACCGTGCAATCGCGTTCGAACAGGTGGACCAGATTCCCGTGGGTATCGCCCAGGATCTGAACTTCGATATGGCGCGCCCTGCGCACCAGTTTCTCGAGATACACCTCGTCGTTCCCGAAGGCAGCCTGCGCCTCGCGCCGCGCAGCGGCTACCGATTCCTTCAGATCGGCCGGTGCCTCGATGACGCGCATACCGCGACCGCCCCCACCCCAGCTGGCCTTGAGCATGAGCGGATACCCGACTTCGGCCGCGAGTCGTTCGACCTCGGCAGCGTCGGATGGCAGTGGGGGAGTAGCCGGCATGACGGGTACGCCGGCAGTGGCAGCGAGGTTGCGCGCCTGTACCTTGTTGCCCAGGCAGCGCATGGTGTCCGGTGCCGGACCGATGAAGATCAGGCCGGCGGCGGCGCAGCTCTCGGCAAATCCGGGATTCTCGGCAAGGAAGCCGTAGCCTGGATGGATGGCATCAGCATGGGCCTCCCGGGCGATGCGGACGATGTCCTGGATGTCGAGATATGCCTCGATGGGGCCCTTGCCCTTGCCGACGAGGTAGCTTTCGTCTGCCTTCATCCGGTGGAGGGAGAAGCGGTCCTCCTGGGAATGGATGGCAACCGTGCGGATTCCAAGCTCGGTGGCGGCACGCATGACGCGGATGGCAATCTCGCCGCGGTTGGCGATGACGAGCGTCCTGATCCTCGGCATGAACGCCACGGCAGATCCTTGGGGGCAGCGGTGCTGCCCCGGGCAAATGCAAAATCCAGACCGCGGCGACGGAGCCCCGCCTGGCCTCACGAAAGAATGGGGAATCGTCCGTTAATGACCAGCCCGGGACGTGCCGTGCACCAAGAAGGGACTCGAACCCGGGCCGGTTGGATCAGCCCTGGGCGCGGCGGGAGGCTTCGACTGGAACGGGCTCCTCGATGCCCTTGCGGAAGGAACCCGTGGACAGCTTTTCGTATTCCTTGTCCATGACCACGAGGCGGTTGCGCCCCTGACCCTTGGCTTCGTAGAGCGCCTCGTCCGCGAGCTGGACGAAGCCGAAATGACTCCGTTCTTCCACGGGCACGACGCAGGCGGCACCGATGCTGACCGTGAGCTGCTTCGCGACCGGCGAGGCAGGATGCTTCACGGCCAGCTGCTCCATGCTTTCCCGGATGCGGCGTGCCACTTCCTCGACATAGTCGCGGCGTGCGTTGTACAGCACGATCGCGAATTCTTCGCCGCCATAGCGAGCCGTGAAATCGAGCGGACGGCGGGCACACCGGGCCAGCGTATGCGCGACGTGGCGGAGACTCTCATCGCCCGCCTGGTGACCGTAGTAGTCGTTGTACGCCTTGAAGTAGTCGATATCGATCAGCAGCAGGGCAACAGGCGTGCGTTCGCGGATTCCCTGCTGCCAGACGGTGTCGAGGTGCTCGTCGAGCATGCGGCGGTTGTAGATGCCGGTGAGCCCGTCACGGCTCGCCATTTCCTTCAGCAGCCGCGCTTCGAGGTAGTTGGTGCGATTGACGCGCTCGAGCGTATGGCACACGGTGGCGCCGATGAGGTTCGCGAAGATCAGGACCAGCGTGCTGTAAGCCGCTTCCATCGCGGGGACGCCGCTGAGCCACGCGCCTGCGACGTAAGCGACGAGCACCATGACGCCGGAGCGCACTGATGCATAGAACAGCAGGCCGACCAGGAAGTAGATGCAGATGACGGCAAGCACGAGCCCCGGCAGGAACGAAACCTCGAGACCCGCCGACAACAGCTCGAGCAGCACGAGGTTGATCCCGAAGACCGGTGCGAGCACCTGCACCACCGGCGAGAACCAGCGCTGGTACAACCGGGAATAGGCGACGGCCAGCGTCGCGAGGACCAGCGGCAGGAAAACGGCAACCCGGAACAGATCCACGATCCGGTTCTGGCCATGGGTCAGCATCAGGTGGCCCATCGCGGAGAACGCAACGACGAGCCCCAGGCCGAGCCAGAGGTTCAGCTGGACCGAGCTGCGCGATTGCGTACGGTAGGCGTCGCGGAATTCCTGCTCGAGTGCGTCATCGAACCTGAGCCACGGGAAGCCCTTGCGCAACTGGGCGGCTGCCGGCGATTCAAGCGGCGCCTGCGAACTGGGTTGAGTCTCGCGGTCGGGCATGACTGGGGCGGGTGGGACTCGCTGGAGGAAGGGCGCGGTGGACAGCCGAACGGTACCGGGAAAGCCTTAACGGCTTCAATAGATCCAAAGCGGCCAGACCGGATTGCCTGGCAGGACCATGACGCAGGTCACGTTGCCGGCATGAGCCCGCCGCCCGACTTCAAGCGAAGTACCGGGCGAGATACTCGTCGAAACCCAGGGTATCGGCCGCCTCGATCGCTGCCTGCCTGGCAAGCGACTCGTCCGCCGCTGTACGAAACTCCTGCAAGCGCTGTTCGTTCGGCGGATAGAGTTCGAGGAAATACGACTTGTGCAGGCGTGACATCCGCAGCGCGAAGTCAAAGAACGAGTCACCGCTCGATTCGAGTTCGGCGAGCGAACGGGCGGAAGGCGTCAGCGCCGGGTAGTGGATCTTTGCTTCCTGCACCTCGAGCGCGGCCATGTACGGCCGGCGCGGCTGGCCGTCATCCAGCAGTTCGCAGATGCCGCGCATGGAATCCACGAGTTCAAGCGCCCAGCTGCGCAGGGAAACAGGCCGGCGTTCGCGCTTGAGCTGCAGGCCGTGCTCACGACCGCGGCGCGCGACGATGGCGTGGTTCGCGTCAAGATCATCCTGTTCGTCCGGGGAAATGAGCTGGCTGTCCTTGAGCACGCACAGGAGCAGGAACGCCTCGAGGAACCGCAGCTTGTTCTGGTTCACGCCGACCGGATCAAACGCACTGACGTCGAGCGCGCGGACTTCGACGTACTGCACGCCGCCGCGCGCCAGCGCCTGCGATGGCCGCTCGCCCGAACGCGCCACCCGCTTCGGACGGATGAAGCTGTAGTACTCGTTCTCGATCTGCAGGAGGTTTGCATTGAGCTGCCGGTACG
Source organism: Pseudomonadota bacterium (assembly GCA_031398625.1). GTDB lineage: Bacteria > Pseudomonadota > Gammaproteobacteria > Steroidobacterales > Steroidobacteraceae > CAIUGU01. The sequence continues at coordinate 15,593 of JANNNQ010000013.1, read as the reverse complement.
CCCCGTCGACCTTCACGCCGATCCGCTCGTACTCCGGATGCGGAATGTTGACCGCCCGATTGAGGTCGCGCAGGTACTCATCGAGGCTGTTCACCGAGATGTGAACGCCGGCCTGGTTCTTGTTGCGGTACCCGAGATCGCTCATGCGCAACGAAGTGGCGTCCGGTGCATAAAGGGTCCCGGGACGCAGTTCCTTGAGGTCGTGCTCGCGGCCGCCAAGGAAGGAGCTGCAGAGTGCGGGCGAATTGCCGAAGAGGTACAGCACCAGCCAGCCGTACCGCCGGTAGTTGCGCAGCACCGAGAAGTACTGGCTCGAGGCGAACGCCTGACCCGACTCGTGCGACTCGAGCAGGTGCGCGAGCACCGGCCAGAACCCTTCCGGGAAGGAATAGTTGAAATGCACGCCGGAAATCGCCTGCATCACGCGGCCGTAGCGATGCCCCAGTCCTTCGCGATACGCCTCCTTCATCTGCGCCACGTTCGAACTGCCGTAGCGTGCGATGGGAATGCTGGCATCCCCTTGCACCACGCACGGCATGCTGGTCGCCCAGAGCAGCTCTTCTCCAAGATGCCGGTAAACGAACTGGTGCAGGTCGCACAGGTACTGCTGCAGCTCCCATGACTCGCGGAAGGGCGGCGTGACGAGCTCGATCAGCGACTCGGAATAGTCGGTGGTGATGACTTCGTTCGTCAGGGCGGACCCGAGGTCCCGCGGATGGCCGGTCTGCGCGATATGCCCTTCCGGGGTCACCCGCAGCGACTCCTTTTCAAGGCCCTTGAGGCCGCCGCGCAGCACCCCGTTTTCGCGGGCGTTAACGAGCCCGGCCAGGCGCCGCTCGAAAACCCGATCGATTCCCAACGCCGTCATGGGAGGGTGGCTGCGCTTGGACCTGGGAAGAACGGAGTACTCAAGGATCAGCCTTCAAGTTGTCTCACGGACCGGAACTCAACCGCGGCAAATCATCGAGAACGCCTTGAAGCGGCTCGACAATCCGGGCAAGCATGCCGGATCATGCGGCGCGCAAGTGTGTCGAGCGCCACCCATGCCGTCAAGCAACGCGGCGGGATCCCTTGGGACACGAGTCCCAAGGCAGGACCTTTCGTCAAGTCAGCCACACAGGCGCAACGTCGGTGTGGTCAGATGGCTCCCACGGCTGGAATGCATGACGCGCTCTGGCAAACAGGAATCCCAAGGGAGCGTTGCAGGTGGACTGGTCGTTGTCTGCAGATGGCTGGATGCTCGTGGTTGGCGCCGTGGCGCTGGTGGTGGGCGGCTTCATGGCTGCCAGCACCCTCCGTATCCGCCTCGGCCAGCGCATCCGCGACCTGGAGGGCCGGTTGCTGCAGAACACGTCCCAGCTCGAAGCGCGGCACATGGAAACCCAGCGCCTGGAACTGGAGCTCGCCACCGCCACCCAGCGCCTGAAACGGCTGAAGCGGCTCGTAGCCATCGATCCCCTGACAGGCATCGCGAATCGGCGCCATTTCGATCGCACGCTCGAGCGCGAAGTCCGGCGGGCCCGCCGCGAGCGCATCCCGTTGTCGCTGATCTTCTGCGATATCGACGGCTTCAAGCTCTACAACGACACGCATGGCCATGCGCAGGGCGACGAAGCCCTGACCACCGTTGCCCGGACGCTCGATGAAACCTTCCGCCGCGGCAGCGATCTCGCGGCGCGTTATGGCGGTGAGGAATTCGTCGTCGTGCTTCCCGGTATCGATGCAGCACAGGCTTCGCTCTATGCTGAACGCCTCCGCCGCCGCATCTGGCGCCTCGAGATTCCGTACACCAACGCCCCCGTCGCCGATCGCCTCACCATCAGCGCGGGCGTCGCCACCCTCACCCCCGAGGAACTGGCAGGGGACGCATCGCTCATCTCCCGTGCTCCGGAAGTGCTCATCAATTCCGCCGACGCCGCGCTCTACCGCGCGAAATGCCTTGGCCGCAACCGCGTCGCCGTCAAGACTTCCTCCGGCCCCGCCATCGTTGCCGTCGAAATGGCGTCCTGACGGACGCCCTGGCCAGGCTGTAGCGTGCAGCCTGAAACCTGTAGCCTGTCGATTCATGAGAATCGCAGTCGCCGGCTTCCAGCACGAAACCAACACCTTCGCACCCCTCAAGGCAACGCTGGCCGATTTCGAAGCGCCGGATGCCTGGCCCGGTCTCACCCGGGGACCTGCGCTGTTCACTGCCGTAGCGGGCATCAACCTGCCGATGGCAGGCTTCATCGCCGAAGCGCGCAGCCTGGGTCACACACTCGTCCCGCTGACCTGGTGTTCCGCGACGCCCTCAGCGCACGTTACGCAACATGCGTACGAACATATCGCGCGACTCATTCTCGACGACCTGAAGGCAGCCGGAGCGGTCGATGCGGTCTATCTCGACCTGCACGGGGCGATGGTCGCCGAGCACCTCGGGGATGCGGATGGTGAAGTGCTGCGCCGGGTGCGCGAGCTCGTCGGTCCGGACCTGCCCGTCGTCGCCAATCTCGATTTCCACGCAAACGTTTCACCGCTCATGGTCAGGGAGGCTTCGCTGCTCCTGCCCTATCGCACCTATCCGCATGTGGACATGGCCGCAGCGGGCAGCTCCGCCATGCGTCGCCTGCAGGGACTGGTCCGCCGCCCGCCACTGGCGCGTGCCCTGGAGCAACTCTCCTTCCTGATCCCGATCACTTCCCAATGCACGCTGATCGAGCCGCTGCACTCGATCATGGCCACGATCCTGCACCAGGAACGCCCGCCGGTTGAGCTGATGGCCTTCACGCCCGGCTTCCCGGCAGCGGACGTCGCGGACTGCGGACCCGCGGTGTTCGCCTATGGCAGCGACCAGGCCGCTGTCCGGCAGCGCGTGCGGGAAATGGCCGAAATGATCGCCGCCCGCGAAGACGAGTTTGCAGGTGAGCTGTATCCGGTTCCTGCCGTGCTGGAGATCCTGCGAACGAGCGACATCCCCCGCGGCAGGCCCCTGATCCTGGCCGACACGCAGGACAATCCGGGTGGCGGCGGCAATGCGGATACCACTGCGCTGCTCAAGGCCCTCGTCGCGCAGCAGCAGCGCTCCGTCCTTGCCGGCGTGATCTGGGATGCGGAGGCTGCAGCGCGTGCGCACGCCGCAGGCAAAGGAGCGAACGTGGCCCTCGCACTGGGGGCAAGGTCCGGATTTCCCGGTGAAACGCCGCTGCAGGCGCAGTTCAAGGTGCTCGAACTCGGGGATGGCCGCTTCACCGGCACCGGTCCTTACTATCAGGGTGCGCGGATGGATCTCGGACCAATGGCGCTGCTGCAAACGGGCACGACCCACATCGCCGTCGCGAGCCGGAAGCAACAGGCAGCGGACCAGGCGATGTTCCGGCACCTGCGCGTCGAGCCTGCCGATTACGAAGTCCTCGCGCTGAAAAGTTCTGTCCATTTCCGTGCCGATTTCGGCCCGGTCGCCAGCCGCATCCTGGTCGTCGATGCACCCGGACCGAACACGGCCGATCCGGGCCGGCTCGAGTTCCGTCATCTGCGCAAAGGCGTCCGCCTGCGACCCCAACCCCGGACCTGAGCGTCGCTTTCCGTCCCTTCCCGCCGGCTCGCTTTCGCGACCGGCATACATCTTGCTTGGATTCCGGATCGCGGCAGACGCGCACCCGGTTCAAGCCGGCCGACCCTTGCGGAAGCGTAATGAGCGTCTCCGGAGGACAGGCCTATACTGCCCCGGCTCGCAGAAGCCACGCGAATCGCGAACGAATAACGGATGGGGAGGATTCCATGACTGACCGCAAGACCGTCGGCTCCGTCACCTACCAGAATGCCGAGAAGGACTATTTCGAGAAGCGCGGACTGAAGCGGCACGCACGCGTGTGGTCCCTGTGGGCGCTCGGTGTCGGCGCCGTGATCTCGGGCCACTTCTCGGGCTGGAACTTCGGCATCGGCCAGGGAGGCTGGGGTGGCCTGTTCATCGCGGCCATCGTCATCGCGATCATGTATCTCGGCCTGATCTTCAGTCTCGCGGAGATGTCTCCTGCGCTGCCCCACACCGGCGGCGCCTATTCCTTCGCACGCAGCGCGATGGGGCCCTGGGGCGGCTTCATTACGGGCCTCGCGGAAAGCATCGAGTACATCATGACGCCTGCGGTCATCGTGTTCTTCATCGGCTCGTACCTGACCGGCATCTTCGAAACACCCACGGAGGCGCAGCCGCTGTGGTGGATAGGCTGCTACGTGCTGTTCGTCGCGCTCAACTACTGGGGCGTGGAGCTGTCGTTCAAGATCTCGGTGACCGTGACGCTGCTTGCGCTCGCGGTGCTCGCGATCTTCTGGATCAGCGCCATTCCGCAGATGGATTTCTCGAGGTGGGCACTCAACATCGGCGTCGGCGCAGACGGCGCGCTGGTCGAACTGCCTGAAGGCGGGGGCGAGTTCCTGCCAAAGGGCATAGCGGGAGCGCTCGCTGCCCTGCCCTTCGCGGTGTGGCTGTTCCTTGCGATCGAGGAACTGCCGCTCGCTGCGGAAGAATCGCATGACCCGAAGAAGGACATGCCCAAGGGCCTGATCCTTGGCCTCACGACGCTCATCTTCTCTGCCGTCATGATCATGTTCCTGAATGCTTCCATCGGCGGGACCGAGGAAGGCCAGATGCACGGTGCCTTCTCGCTCGCGACCTCTGCGGAACCGTTGCTGGACGGTTTCAGGGTGATCTACGGGGCGGATATCGCAAAACTGCTCGCCCTCTTCGCGGTCATCGGCCTCATCGCGAGTTTCCACACGATCATCTACGCCTATGGCCGGCAGATCTACTCGCTCTCCCGCGCCGGCTACTACCCTTCGTTCATGTCGATCACCCACGGGTCGCGGAAGACTCCGTATGTGGCCCTGTTCGTCGGCACCGCCATCGGTCTCGTCGTCCTGCTGGCCGTGTGGTTCGTCCTGGGCGCGGAACGCGGCGGCGCGGTCATTGGCGGCACGCTGCTCAACATGGCGGTGTTCGGCGCAATGATTTCCTACGCCTTCCAGGGGGTCTCCTTCATCCTGCTGCGCAAGAACATGCCGGACATCGAACGGCCGTATCGCAGCCCGCTCGGCGTAACCGGAGCGGCGTTGACGGTGGTGATTGCCTGCGTGACACTTTTCTACCAGTTGCAGGATCCGATCTACCTGAACGGGGTCTACCTGGCGCTGCTCTGGTACGTGGGCGGCGTGATCTACTTTGCCGCCATCGGGCGCAGGAACCTGGTGCTGTCGCCGGAGGAGGAGTTCGCGCTGACCAGGGGCGCGCATGGTCATCCGGAGTCGGAAGGGTACGGCACCACAAAACTCTAGGGAGCGAGCATGGACCCCCGCCAGGTCAGGACTGCGGCCGATGCCCGTGCGCTCGTCGACGAACGGAGGCTGTCGCACGTCAAGGTCGGCGTCTTCGACATCGACGGCGTCCTGCGGGGCAAGTACATCTCGCGCGACAAGTTCTTCTCCGCGCTCGACAGCGGCTATGGCTTCTGCGACGTCGTGCTCGGGTGGGACTGCCAGGACCAGCTGTACGACAACGGGAAGTACACCGGCTGGCATACGGGTTATCCGGATGCACCGGTCCGCATCCTGCCGGAAAGCTGTCGCCCCCTGCCCTTCGAGGACGACAACATCTTCTTCCTCTCGGAGTTCGCACCGCCCGCAGACGCGGTCTGTCCGCGGGCGCTGTTGAAGCGCGTACTGCAACGGGGCAGGGACCTGGGCTTCGAGGCGTACACCGGCTTCGAGTACGAGTTCTTCGTGTTCCAGGAAACCGCGGAGTCCATTCGCGAAAAACACTACCGCAACCTGAAGCCCATGGCGCCCGGTTGGTTCGGGTACTCGGTCATCCGCAATTCGGTGGGCAGCGACTTCTACCGCGAACTGCTGGCGACGTGCGAACAGATGGATTTCGGCATCGAAGGCCTGCACGAGGAAACCGGACCGGGCGTGATCGAAGCGGCGATTACCGTCGACAAGGCCCTGGCGGCGGCCGACAAGGCGGCCTTGTTCAAGACCTTCGTGAAGGTGATGGCGCAGCGGCGGGGGCTGCTCGCGACCTTCATGGCCAAGTGGTCGAAGGACTGGCCCGGGCAGAGCGGCCATATCCACGTTTCCCTCAAGAACAAGGACGGCTCCTCCGCATTTCACGATGCCTCGAAGCCGCATGCGATGAGCGACACGATGCGCCACTTCGTCGGCGGGCTGCAGAAACTCATGCCGGAAGTCCTCGCGATGGTGGCCCCGACCATCAACTCGTACACGCGGCTCATCCCGGGCTTCTGGGCCCCCACCGATTCCACCTGGGGCGTCGAGAACCGGACGTGCGCCTTGCGCGTCATTCCGGGCAGCGCGAAATCTCAGCGGGTGGAGTACCGCGTCGCCGCCGCGGATGCCAATCCGTACATCATCCTGTCCGCTGCGCTGGCCTCCGGCTTCTGGGGCATCGAGAACAGCGTCGAGCCCGAGGCGCCCGTCACGGGCAATGCCTACGACCGGAAGTATCCCGACCGGCTCGTCCTGCCCCGCACCCTGTGGGACTCCGCCCAGCGATTGAAGAAATCCAAGATGGCACGCGACTGGTTCAGCGAGCCTTTCGTCGATCACTTTGCCGCGACGCGCGAATGGGAAGAGCGGGAGTTCCGCAAGCACATCACCGACTGGGAGCTGGCGCGGTATTTTGAGATCATCTGAAGGAATTCCTTCAGCCGCCCGCCGGTCGTCATCATGCTGCAACAGACCTATTCGCCCATCGATGGCAGTCTCTACCTCGAAAGACCGCTGGCGACCGCTGCGGAGATCGATGCCTGCCTGACCCGGGCGGTCGCTGCACAAGGACCCTGGAAGCAGACATTGCTTGAGGAGCGCGCTGCGATCCTGCACCGGTTCTGCGACCTGTTCGAAGCGGAGCGGGAGTCCCTTGCACTGGAACTCACCTGGCAGATGGGCAGGCCGCTGCGCTATGCCCCGAATGAAGTGCGCGGCATGCTGGAACGCGCCCGCCACATGATTGCCATCGCACCCGCAGCGCTGGCGGATATCGATGCCGGTACCAGGGAGGATTTCAGGCGTTTCCTGCGGCGCGAGCCACTGGGCGTGGTCTTTACCGTGGCCGCCTGGAACTATCCTTACCTGATTGCCGTGAACAGCGTGGTGCCTGCCTTGATGGCCGGCAACAGCGTCATCCTCAAGCACTCCGCGCAGACGCCGCTGTGTGCCGAGCGGTTCGCCTCCCTCCTGGAACAGGCCGGCCTGCCGGAAGGGGTCTTCCAGGTACTGCACCTGAGCCACGCCGACACAGAGAAAGTGATCGGCGATGCGCGTATCGGATTCGTGGCCTTCACCGGTTCGGTTGCGGGCGGCCATGCCGTGCAACGGGCGGCGGCGAAGCGTTTTGTCGGCATGGGGCTCGAACTCGGCGGTTGCGATCCGGCCTACGTGCGACACGATGCCGACGTACCCCATGCCATCGAGAACCTGGTCGACGGCGCCTATTTCAATTCGGGCCAGTCCTGCTGCGGCATCCAGCGTCTCTACGTCCACGAACAGGTGTACGACGAATTCGTCGCCGGCTGCATCGCGCTCACTTCGCAATACGTGCTGGGCAATCCACTGGAAGCGGCAACCACCCTCGGTCCCGTGGTCCGCACGTCTGCGGCGGAAGCAATTCGCGGCCAGGTCGAGTCCTCCATCAAGGCCGGAGCGCGGGCGGTGATCGACGAGCAACGGTTTCCGGCCAGCAAGCGTGGCACCCCGTACCTCGCACCCCAGCTGCTGCTCGATGTGGATCACACGATGCCGGTGATGCGTGAGGAGATCTTCGGCCCGGTGGCCGGCATCATGAAGGTCCGCTCCGACGAGGAAGCGGTGCAGCTGATGAACGACTCTCCCTTCGGATTGACCGCGGCCATCTGGACGCGCGATGCAGGCGCCGCGCTCGCCATCGGCGATCGTATCGCCACCGGGACGTGGTTCATGAACCGCTGCGACTACCTCGATCCCGCACTCGCGTGGGTGGGGGTCAAGGATTCAGGAAGAGGGTGTACGCTGTCCGTCATCGGCTACGAACAGCTCACGCGCCCCAAGTCTTTCCATTTGCGCCTCAATACCGGGTCATGAACGCTCTCCGCGGCAACTGGAACTATCCGACGCTGATCCGCTTCGGCGCCGGCCGTATCGCCGAACTGCCGGCGGCTTGCCGCCAGCTTGGCATGAGCAATCCGCTGCTCGTGACCGACCCGGGCCTCGCCGGTTTGCCGATGGTCCAGCACTCGGTGGCGCATGTCCGCAATGCCGGCCTTGGTTGCGACACGTTCTTCGACGTCCAGCCCAATCCGGTCGAAGCGAACGTCACGCTCGGTGTGGAGACGTTCCGCCGCGGCCAGCATGACGGCGTGATTGCGTTCGGCGGCGGCAGCGCGCTCGATGCGGGCAAGGCGATTGCCTTGATGGTGGGCCAGACCCGCCCACTCTGGGACTTCGAGGACCGCGAGGACTGGTATACGCGGGTGAATGTGGCCGGCATGGCACCGGTCGTCGCGGTACCCACCACCGCCGGTACAGGGTCCGAGGTGGGCCGGGCATCGGTCATCACCGATACACTGAACCACACGAAGAAGATCATCTTCCATCCACGGATGCTGCCGGGTCTCGTCATCGGCGATCCCGAGCTGACCGTCGGGCTGCCGGCGCACATCACGGCAGCGGTCGGCATGGACGCGCTGTCCCACAACCTCGAAGCATTCTGTTCTCCGGGTTTCCACCCGATGGCAGACGGCATTGCCCTCGAAGGCATGCGCCTCATCCGGGAATGGCTGCCCGCCGCGTGTGCCGACGGCCACAACCTCGAGGCGCGCTCCCACATGATGGTCGCTTCATCGATGGGCGCAACCGCCTTCCAGAAGGGCCTGGGCTCGATGCACAGCCTGAGCCATCCCTGCTCGGCCAACCTGGGGACGCATCACGGGCTGACCAACGCCGTGGTGATGCCTTACGTGCTGGCCTGGAACCGGGCAGCGATCGAGGAAAAAATGGCCCGCCTGGCGACGTGGCTGAAGCTGGAGAACCCCTCGTTCGCAAGCCTGCTCGACTGGGTGCTCGCCCTGCGCCGCGAGATCGGCATTCCCGACACGCTCGCGGACCTGGGAGTGAAGGCAGACCATGCGCACGCTTTTGCCCCGCAGGCATTCGATGATCCGTCGACAGGGGGCAACCCGCTGCCCATGACGCCGGCAGGATTCGAGCGCCTGTATCTCAACTGCATCCGGGGCCGCCTGGCCCCGGCGTGAGCGCGGGTGTGGAATCGTTCACTGCGGATTCATCCGTGCCGGCTTACACTTCCCGCATGCGCATCGGTTTGGCTATGGGATCGCTGGCCGCTGGCCTCCTGCTCATGGGGTTGGCCCTTCCTGCCGCCGCGGACGTCATGCGGTGCGGCTCGCAGCTGGTTCACGATGGCGACGGCCGGGACAAGGTCCTGCAGCTGTGCGGCCAGCCCACGGAGATCGAAAACCGTTCGATCGTGCGCCGTCCTTCCTACCGGCGCCACGGCCACGTCGTCTATTTCGGGGAAGGCCGAGTCGAGGTCCCCGTCGAGATCTGGACGTACAACCTCGGGCCGAGCAAGCTCATGCGGCGCATCCGGTTCGTGGATGGCGTGATCGAGGAGATCGACACGCTGGGCTACGGTTACACCGAAGCCAGGTAAGGTGTTCAGCGGGCCGCGGCCGACTGCTCCCAGCGCGCCAGCTTGGCGTCCAGCACATCGAGCGCCAGCGCGCCGTCGTTGAGGATCTCCCCGTGGAACTCCCGGATGTCGAAGCGGGCCTTGAGGGTCCGCGCCGCGCGCTGCCGCAACTGGCGGATCCGGATCTCGCCGATCTTGTAGGACAGGGCCTGCGCGGGCATGGCTATGTAGCGCTCGATCTCCGCGACGATATCGGCATCGCCCAGCGCGGTGTTCGCTCGCATGTAGTCGATCGCCTGCTCGCGCGTCCAGCCCTTCGCATGCATGCCCGTGTCGACGACCAACCGCACCGCGCGCCACATCTCGGCAGTCAGCGCGCCGAAATGCGGGTAGGGATCGGCATAGAGGCCGAGGTCGTACCCCAGCGATTCCGCATACAGGCCCCACCCCTCGACATAGGCATCTTCACCGCCGAAGCGCCGGAAACGGGGCAGCGCCCCGATTTCCTGTTGCAGTGAAACCTGGAAGTGATGGCCCGGGATCGCTTCGTGCAGGAAGATGCTTGCCGCCATGTAGTTCGGGCGCGAAGCCAGGTCATACGTGTTCACATAGAACAGACCCGGGCGCTGGCCATCGGGCGTGCCCGGGAAGTACGCCGCTGCCGCCGACACCTGTTCCCGATACGGTTCCACGGCACGAATCTCGAAGTCGCTGCGGGGAAAGGCGGCGAACAGGCTGGGCAGCCCCGCCGTCACCTGTTCCTTGAACGCCCCATAGGTCTCGAGAAGCTGCTCGGGCGACTCGAAGCGGAACTGCGGATCCGTCCGCAGCCAGGCGAAGAAAGCCGCCATCTCGCCAGTGAAGTTCACGCGGGTTTTCACGCGCTCCATCTCGGCACGGATACGTTTCACCTCATCGAGGCCGATCTGGTGAATCTCGTCCGGGGTCAGCGACGTCGTCGTCTCCTGCCGCACGAGCCAGGCGTACCAGGCTACGCCGTTCGGCAAGGCCGTCGCGGCAATGGACGTGCGCGTGGCCGGAAGGTACTCAACCGCCAGGAAATCCCGGAGCCGCCGATACGCGGGCAGCAGTTGCTGCGTCAGGGCCCCGGTGTAAGCAGCCGTCAAGCGCGCCTGGTCGGCAGCCGGTACCCCTTCCGGAAAACTGCGGAGGGACCCGAGAAAGATACTCGCTGCCGGATCGGCTGCGAGGAAGCTGTCGAGCTGCGGAATGAGCTTCTCGATGAGGATGCGAGGCTGCACGACCTCCTGCTGCATGCCCGTACGCATGTTGGCGATCGCCTGGTCGCTCCAGACCACGAAGCCGCGAATGCGGCCCAGAAAATCATCGTAGTCCTTCGTGGTCGCAAACGGCTGGATGCTGCCGCCCGCTGCCATCTGCGCGAACAGCACCGGCAGGCTGTAGAAGTGGTTGACCGGCAGCAGCTCTGCCGGAAAGCGGAAACCTTCGATCGCGATCTGGCGGCCGTAGCGGAACTGGTCATAGGTCAGCCGGTCCGCTGCCGTCAGTGACCGAGGATCGATGCCGTCGAGCTTCGCCAGCGATTCCTGCTCCAGCGCCAGCAGGTCCGCCACCCACTGTTCACTCAACGAGTTCGGCAGGCGATCGTTGAATCGCATGTCGCCGTTCATCGTGGCGGTCAGCGGATCCATTTCGAGGTAGCGCTCGTAATAGTCCTCGACCACTGTGGCGAGACGCTGCACAGGCGGCTCCGGTGCGGCAACGGCTGCCGTATCCGTGGAGTCTGCGCCGCAGGCGGACAGCAGCAGACCACAAGCCGCCAGGTACAGCAGACCTCTGGCTTGCCACGCGTGGCGGCCGGCAGGACTGCTCATTCTCTTGCTGCTCCCGTCGCGCCCTGCGCTGCCAGCCAGCGATCGAGCTTGGCTTCGAGCACGTAGATGGGCAAGGCGCCGTCGCGAAGGATCGCATCGTGGAACATCCGCACGTCGAAGCGTTCGCCCAGCGCCGCTTCCGCTTGCTGGCGCAGCGCACGGATGCGGATCTCGCCGATCTTGTAGCCGAGCGCCTGCCCGGGGTTGGCAATGTAGCGGTCGACTTCCGAGCGCACGTCCGATTCCGCAAGCGAGGAATTGTCGAGCATGTAGTCGATCGCCTGCTCGCGCGTCCAGTCGCGGCTGTGCAGGCCCGTATCGACCACGAGGCGCATGGCCCGCAGCATCTCGTCGCTCAGGCGACCGTAGTACTGGTACGGATCGGTGAACAGCCCGAGTTCCTGCCCCAGCGACTCCGCGTACAGCGCCCAGCCTTCGACATACGCAACGTAGTCACCCCCAAAGCGCCGGAAGCGTGGCAGCGAATCGAGACTGAGCTGGATGGACTGCTGGAAGTGGTGGCCCGGCGCTGCCTCGTGCAGCGACAGGGTTTCCATGCCGAAGCGCGGCTGCGCCCGGAGATTGAATGTATTCACGTAGAAGATCCCGGGACGCGAACCATCAGGCGCCGGCGGCTGGTAGGACGCTCCGGCTGCGGATTCGGCGCGGAATGGCTCGACTTCACGAACTTCGTAGTCCACGGCCGGCACCGTCGCGAACAGCTGCGGCAGGCGCGGATCGATCGTGGCCTTCAGCTCGCGGTAGCCCTGCAACAGTTCGGCGGCGCTCCCGAAGTAGAACTCCGGGGAGGTTTGCAGATGCCGGAAGAAGGCCTGCAGGTCGCCCTTGAAACCCACCTGGGCCTTCACTCCTTCCATGGCAACGCGGAGGCGGGCGACTTCCCCAAGGCCGAGGTCGTGGATTTCCTCGGGCGACATCGAAGTCGTGGTCGCTGCAGCAGCGAGGAAGCGATACCACTCGGCGCCATTCGGCAAGGCGGTCCACGCCACCGTCTCGCGGGCTGCCGGCAGATACTCTTCCTTCAGGAACGTCGCGAGCTGCCGGTAAGCGGGCAGCACGGACTCGCCGATGGCGATGGCGTAAGCAGCAGTCAGTCGCTCGCGCTCCGCAGCCGCGAACCCGGCAGGCAGGGCCGCGATGGGCTGGTAGAAGACGCTGGCTTCGACGTTGGCTGCCCCCAGTTCTTCGAGTTGCTGCGCGGCGGCTTGCACGACGACCTTCGGTTGCACGACGCCTGCCTCGATGCCAGCCCGCATGTTGGCAATGGCCTGGCCAGACCAGGCGGCGAAATCCCGCAGGCGCCCCAGGAAGCGGTCGTAGTCCTCCACCGTGGCGAACGGCTGCGCGCCGGTACCGGAACCCAGGACGGCCACCACCAGCGGCACGGAGTAGAGCTGGTCCACCGGCAGCAAGTGGCCCGGGAAGTCGAGACGGGCCAGGCCGAGTTCCCGTTCGCTGACGAAGATGTCGCGCGACAGCCGGTCCTGTTCTTCCAGTCCGTCGTCGGGAATCTCCCGGGCAGCCGCGAGATAGCGCTCTTCGAATGCACGCCGCTGCGCCAGGTACTCGGGAGTGAGGTTGTTCACCAGGCGATCGTCGTAGCGATGCTCGCCGATGAAGGTGGCATAGAGCGGATCCAGCGGCAGCAGTTCGTCGAAATAGCGCTCGACCAGCGCTTGCAACTGTGCGGCGGGCCGCAGCGCCGGCGCCTCTGGTGCACAGGCTCCCAGCCCCAGCGCGGCAAGGCAGACGGACAGCCGGAAGGAGGTTCGGATGCGCATGGAAGGTCCACGGGTGGAGGGGCGGCTCAACATAGCCGAAAGCGCTGCGGCTGTGCAGGGCGGTGGCCAGTGCAGACGGCGGCTGGCATGCTACGCCCGGCACCATCAACAGTTCGGGGGACCATCATGCTGACCGGAACCGGCAGACGCGTCGCCATTGTCGGCGGCGTGCGCATTCCCTTCGCCCGGGCAATGGGGCCTTACGCCGAGTGCAGCAACCAGGACATGCTCACTGCGGCGCTGAGCGGCGTCGTGGACCGCTTCGGCCTCAAGGGACAGGCACTCGGGGATGTGGGCGCGGGTGCAGTCATCAAGCATGCAAAGGACTTCAACCTCGTGCGCGAAAGCGTGCTGGGCAGCGGCCTGGCCCCGGAGACTCCGGGTTTCGACCTGCAGCGAGCCTGCGGCACCAGCCTCGAGACGGCCCTCCTCATCGGACTCAAAGTCGCCCATGGACACATCGACAGCGGTATCGCCGCGGGCGTCGACACCTCGAGCGACGTGCCGATCGTGTATCCGAAGTCCTACCAGCAGATCCTGCTGCGCAGCGCGCGCGGCAAGACGTTCCTCGAGCGCCTGCAGCCCTGGGCAGCCTTGAGACCCCGTCATTTCAAGCCGCAGTTCCCCGGGGTCATCGAGCCCCGCACGGGGCTGTCGATGGGGCAAAGCTGCGAACTGATGGCGAAGACGTGGTCGATCAGCCGTGCAGAGCAGGATCAGCTGGCGTACGAGAGCCATCGCAAGGCAGCCGCCGCGTATGAGGCCGGATTCTTCAATGACCTGCTCGTCGAGTTCAAGGGACTCAAGGCCGACAACAATGTCCGTCGCGACACGACGCCGGAGAAGCTGGGCAAGCTGAAGCCCGTGTTCGATTTCAGCGGGGCGGGCACGTTGACCGCCGGCAACTCTACGCCGCTCACCGATGGCGCTGCAGCGGTGCTGATGGCTTCCGAGGAGTGGGCGAAAGCGCGGGGTCTGCCCGTACTCGCGTACCTCACCTACGGCAAGGTGGCTGCCGTCGATTTCGTGAGCAAGAAGGAAGGTCTGCTGATGGCGCCCGCTTATGCGGTACCGAGGATGCTGGCAGATGCCGGGCTGACGCTGCAGGACTTCGACTACTACGAAATCCACGAAGCTTTCGCCGCTCAGGTGTTGTGCACGCTCAAGGCGTGGGAGACGCCTGAGTATTGTCGCGAACGCCTGGGGTTGCCTGGACCGCTCGGCTCGATTGACCGGACGAAGCTCAACGTGGTCGGCAGCAGCCTGGCGGTGGGGCATCCCTTCGCCGCCACCGGCGCGCGCATCGTTGCCACGCTCGCGAAGCTGCTCGCCGAGCGCGGTGGCAAGCGCGGCCTGATCTCGGTCTGCACCGCTGGCGGCATGGGCGTGACCGCCATCCTCGAGCGCTAGCGCATTCTTGCCGAGCGCCTGCTAGACAGGCTCGCTGAAGGACCCATGCGCGCAGGAGCGCATCAGTTCCATGTAGTCGCGCCTCCGCATGTGCACGAGATGCTCGTGGTCGCCGGCCTGGAAGTACAGGTCATCGAGAGACATCAGGCTGTCGTCCCAGATGGTCTCGACGCCGTAGGCGAGCCCCAGCGCCGGCACCGCGCCCGGATCGCAATCGCGGAACACCATCGTGACTTCATGTTCTGTGGCCACACCGAGATCGCGGTCCAGCTGCCGCTTGAGCTCGCCGAGACGCAACTGGCGCGCGGCAGGCAGGACCGCGAGCATGTACTGGCCATCGACCTCGAGCAGTACTCCCTTGATGAGCTGGCGCGGCGGAATGGCCGCAGCGCGTGCGGCACGCAGGCTGGTGCGGGCTCGTTCGTGCGCGACGACCTCGTAAGGCAGTCGCTGCAACCCGAGATACCGTTCGACGGTGGTGGCGGCAGCCATGACTGTCTCCTCAGGACGCGGGAGGGAGACCGACGATACGCTTCAAGACCGGGTTTGCAATCCTTGAAAAAAGCGCCGGCAAGCGGACTCCAGGGAGGCGCATCGAACCGGTGGCCTGGCCTATGATGCAGGGGTCATGAACCTGCGTGAACAAGTGGATAGCCTGCTGCCGGGCTGGGAGAGCTGGTACCCGAGCCTGTTCGATGCCGCCTGCGATCTCGGCCTGATCCGGGCAAGGGTCTGTTCGCTGTCGTCGCTGCTCCTTTCTAACCGGCATGCCAGCGTGCAGAACGAGGCCATCCAGTCGTTCCGGCAGCAGTGGTCGGTCGAGGATGACCCGGGCGAACAGCGCGATGA
>JANNNQ010000009.1:0-1968 GCA_031398625.1 Pseudomonadota bacterium | reverse complement strand
CCCAACAGAAAGTCTTCGGCATCCGAACGATTCTTCCCCCCATCGAGTTGCAGCGCGAATTCGCCCGTCGAGTTGGAGCGGTGGAGAAACTGAAGACGGCGCAGCGCGCGTCGCTGGCGGAGCTGGACGCGCTCTTCCTCTCCCTCCAACACCGCGCTTTTCGAGGAGAACTTTAGGTTTGCATCAGGGGCTAATTTCTGTCAGAAAAAATGGGTAGTTTTTCTGACAGAATGCGGAGCGATAATTGAGTGCAACCTATTGATACTAAACTGAAAAGCAGGATTTATGGTAGCGGGAGGGGTTCGGTCTTCACCCCGAATGACTTTTTGGACCTTGGGGGGCGGCATGCTGTGGATAAGGCGTTGTCGCGTCTGGCGGCTAAGGGGACCGTTCGCCGTCTGGCGCGCGGGCTTTATGAATATCCGCGCGAGCACAGGGAGCTGGGGACCCTATCGCCGGACCTCGAGAAGGTGGCGCGAGCGCTGGCGGGAAAACATCGTATTCGGCTGCAACCGGCAGGGGCATACGCGACGAACCTTCTTGGTTTGTCCGAACAGGTGCCGGCCAAGGTGGTGTTCCTGACGGACGGCCCGTCGCGCACAGTGATAATCGGGCAACAGGAAATTCAATTGCGCCGTACCACGCCTCGCAACATGGCGGCGGCGGGGCGTTTGAGCGGGTCGTTAATGCAGGCATTCCGCCATTTGGGCAAGGAGCACATCACGCGCGCGCGGATGGAACACTTGGAACGCACGCTGCCGGCGAAGGAGCGGCAGCAGTTGTTGAAGGACCTGCCGCTTGCGCCCGCGTGGATGCACCCGCTGTTCCGCGAACTGGCCGAGAGTTGATCTGTGAAACTGGACTTCTTCAAACGTCCCCCGTCGGAGCAGGCCCTGATCATCCGGGAGACGGCGGCGCGGCGCGGATTGCTACCGGTGATGGTGGAGAAAGATTTCTGGGTTTCGTGGACGCTGGCGGTGCTGTTCGCACATCCGGAGTTCGGCGGTCAATTGGTTTTCAAAGGCGGCACATCGTTGTCGAAAGTGTTCGGCGTGATCGAACGCTTCTCCGAGGATATTGATTTGTCAGTTAGCCCCGAATTCGTGGGAATCAGCGAGCGATGGGTGGAACAGGCCGACAGTCGGAACAAGCGCACGGAGCGGATGAAATGAACTGGAAGCGGCGTGCATTGAACGCGTGCGTGATCGGTTTGTGCCGGAGTTGCAGAGGATCGCCCAGGAAGCGCTTGGCGAACGTCCAGCCGGCGCGGCATGGATGGAGTTCCAAATAGATGCCAACTCGGATTCGCCGGTAGTGCTGTTTCATTATCCCTCCAACGAACCCACCGGATTCGAATATCTGGGGCGCCTCGTGAAGATGGAGTTCGGATCGTTGACGGATCAAAGACCTGTGGGAACTCACGCGCTCCGGCCATGGCTCGCGGAGGAATTTCCGAATCAGTTTGAAGATTTTCGCTGCCAAGCGGTGGCCTTAGACTTAGCGCGGACCTTCTGGGAAAAGGCCACTATTCTGCACGCGGAGTATCATCGCGATCTGGCGCAAGCCATGCGCGACCGTTTCTCGCGTCACTACTCTGACGTCGCCGCGCTGTCCCGATCTGCAATTGCTGACGGCGCTCTAGCGAACGAGGACCTGCGTCAACGCGTTACCGATTGGAAGAGCCGCTACTTTGCGGCGAATTGGGCCCGGTATGACCTGGCCAAGCCGGGAACCTTCCACCTCGTCCCGCCCGAGTCTCGGCGGGTAGAGTTAGAGAGAGACTACCGCGCGATGCGAGATATGTTTCTCATCGAGCCAATGTCGTTTGAACACCTACTGGAGTCTCTGCGCGGTTTGGAAAACCGCATCAATCAAATCGCATGAGCAATTTCGCCTTCCTCAAAGCCGAATGGCCGGAGCTGCCCGACGCTGTGAGCAAGGCGGAGTCGCTGGTTTATACCGACCCGC